>JBCCFN010000036.1:0-24828 GCA_039029715.1 Actinomycetota bacterium
CGCCTGTACCAGGAGCCGATGGACCGGACCAGGCCGCTGTGGCGGTTTGTGGTGATCGGTGGCGTCGAGGGAGGTCGGGGCGCCATCTACGCCCTGACCCACCACGTGATCGCCGACGGCATCGGCCAGCTGCGGATGGCCGAGCTGTATCAGCAACTGAGCCGGGAAGAGCCGGCACCAGACCCGGTCGACCTCGATGCGTTCCTGGCCGAGAGGCTCGAGGCCCACCGGGCCGCCGGCCACCGGGACGACGTCGCCTCGACCATGGTCGCCGCCGGCCGGGACACCGCCGGCCATCTGCTCCGCCGCCAGGCCGGCATCGGGCGACGGCTGCTCGGTGAGGTCATGCTGTGGCCGGCAGACACCAGCCGGATCGCCGACCGGGCCGGCGACGTGGCGGCGACCGTCAGCTCGACCGCCCAGCTGCTCAACCCGCCGAAGAGCGACACCCCGACCGGCTCCCCGCTGTGGAAGACCCGGTCCCGGCACCGCCACCTGGAGCACATCCAGGTCCCGCTCGATGGGCTGAAGGCGGCGTCCAAGGGGCTCGGCGGAAGCATCAACGACGGGTTCATGATCGCCCTGATCGAAGGGGCCCACCGCTATCACGCCAAGCGGGACATCCCGGTCGACACCTTCAACACCAGCTTCGTGGTGAGTACCCGGTCGGACAACACGATGGGCGGTAACTCGTTCACCCCCGTTCCGGTCCGGGTCAACGGCAAGGCCGCCAGCCTGAAGACCAGGATGCGGGAGTTGCGCCAGGCCGCCGGTGACGCCCGGGACCGGTCGGACCGCAGCGGCGGCATCAGCGGCCTGTCCACCATGATCAACCTGTTGCCGACCTCGGTCGTGACCCGCACCGCCAGGGCCCAGGCCCGGGCGATCGACTTCGCCACCTCCAACCTCCGGGGTGCACCGTTCCCGCTGTTCTGCGCCGGGGCCGAGGTCGAAGCCACCGTCTGCATGGGCCCGCTGGCCGGGACCGCCATCAACGTGACCGCGTTGTCCTACAACGGGACGTTCGACATCGGCCTGTTCATCGATCCGGTGGCGGTCGAGGACCCGGCGGACTATCGCCGCTGCGTCGAGTCGGCCTTCGCCGACCTGTTGGCAACCGTGCCGACGCCGACGACCAACGGCTCGGCGCCGGCAACCGACGCCTCGAACCCGTCGGCCGAGGTCGCACCGGCCGAGAAGAAGCAGCCGGCAAAGAAGAAGGCGGCGAAGAAGCCGGCCGCCAAGAAGAAGTCGACAAAGAAGAAGGCGTCCGCCTCGCCGTCCAAGCGGGCGGCGAAGACCAACGGTGCCGGCCGGGCAACCACGGCCAAGGCAGCGAAGCCGGCAGACACCGAGCTGGCGGACCGATGAGCAACGGGCGGGGCTCGATGCTCGGAGCGCTCCGGCGGACCGGACTCCTCAACCCGATGGCGGTGGCCAGTCTGACCTCGGCAACCGCGTTCTTCGGACCGTCGTTGGCCGCCGGTTATGGGGCGACGACGTTCCGCTATCCGAACCGGATCGCCATCGTCGACGACTACGGCTCGTTGACCTACCGACAGCTGGACCGACGGGCCGCACTGGCGGCGGCCGGGCTGAAGCAGCACGGCCTGGAGCGGGGTGCGACGATCGGCGTCCTGTGCCGCAACCACCGGGGCTTCGTCGAGGCGGTGCTGGCCGCAGCGAAACTTGGCGTGCGGCCGGTCCTGTGCAACACCGGGCTGCCGCCGGGTCAGCTGGCCGAGGTGATCGAGCGGGAGGGGATCGTCGCCGTCATTGCGGATCGGGACCTGGTCGGCCGCCTGCCGGAAGGGATCACCGCCTTCGCCGCCGACCCCGAGACCGACGAGGACAACACCTTCCCCGACCTGACCGCCCGCCGTCCCCTCCTGACGACCCCCGGGCCGCTCGACACCCCGACCCCGGTGATCCTGACCTCGGGAACCACCGGGGCCCCAAAGGGAACCCGACGCTCGACCGACCCCCGGGCCGCCGTCGGTGCGCTCGGGGTGCTCGAGGCGATCCCCTACAACCAGGGCGATGTGATGGTCGTCCCGGCACCGCTGTTCCACGCCTGGGGGTTCAGCCACCTCCCCCTCGCCGCCACCCTGGCCGGCACGGTCGTGCTCCGCCACCGCTTCGACCCGGTCGGCGTGCTCGCCGACCTGGAGAGCCACGGGGCCGAGGTCCTGGTCGCGGTCCCGGTGATGTTGCATCGGATCCTGGACTGGGCTGCGACCTCGGACGACGCAGACGACCCCCACCGCGATCTGGACAACCTGCGGGTGGTCGCCACCAGCGGCGCCGCCCTCCCCGGCGACCTGGCGATCCGTTGGATGGACCGGTTCGGCGACAACCTCCACAACCTGTACGGCTCGACCGAAGGCGGCCAGGTCAGCGTCGCCACCCCGGACGATCTCCGGTCCGCCCCCGGCACGGCCGGCCGCCCGCTCCGGGGCGTCGACCTCCGGATCCTCGATGCGGACGATCAGGAGGTCGGAACCGACGAGGTCGGCGAGATCATGGTCGGCGGCGCCGGCCGGTTCGACGGCTACACCGACGGTGGCGGCAAGCGCATGGTCGGCGACCTCCAGTCCACCGGCGACCGGGGTCGGATCGACCGGGACGGCCGGCTGTTCGTCCTCGGCCGTGACGACGACATGATCATCAGCGGCGGGGAGAACCTGTTCCCGTCCAACATCGAGGCCGCCCTCCTGACCCACCCGGCGGTGATGGCAACCGCCGTGGTCGGCATCGATGACCGGGACCTCGGCCAGAAGGTCCGGGCCGTCGTGGTCACCACCGGCGACGACCGGGTGACCGATGGGCCCGGAGCGTCGCAGATGACCAGAAAGCTCAAGGCTCACCTGAAGACCCTGCTCGCCCCCCACGAGCTGCCGCGAGAGTTCGTGTACACCACCGGCCTGCCCCGGAACCAGGCCGGCAAGATCCTCCGGTCACGGCTGACCGGCTCCCGCCGGTCGGTGCCGTTCGGCTACGACCAACCGGCGGACGACTCGGCCGCCGAGAACTACCACCACCACCCCTCGGACCAGAAGGCACACGCATGAGACAGCTCTCCGGCCTCGATGTCAGCTTCCTCACCATGGAGACCGGCCGCCAATTCGGCCACGTCAGCGGCCTCTCGATCTATGGCCGCCCGGACGACCCGGACTTCGACCCGTACCTGGCGTTCCGCACCCAGCTCGAGGACCGGCTGCCGGTGCTGGAGCCGTTCCGGCGCCGCCTGGTCGAGGTCCCGTTCGGTCTCGACCGGCCGTACTGGGTCAACGACCCGGACTTCGACCTCGACTTCCACCTCCGCCACATCGCCGTGCCAGGCGACGGTGACGAGCACCAGGTCGGCGAGCTGGTCGGGCGATTGATCGGCCGCCAGATGGATCGGACCCGCCCGCTGTGGGAGGCCTACGTCATCGACGGGTTGCCGGACGGCGACTTCGCCATCCTGACCAAGGTCCACCATGCGACGATCGACGGGGCGGCCGGGGCCGAGATGCTGAGCATGATCCTCGACCCGACCCCACCGGAGGACGATCCGTGGCGGCCGGAACGGGTGCCAGGCAACGCCGAGCTGATGGCCAGGACCGCAGTCGAGGTGGCCAGGACCCCGGCCAAGGCGCTCCGGCTCCAGGTCCGGGCCCTGTCCGAGCTGGGCCGGGTCACCCAGACCCGTGGCTTCACCGAGGCGGCAAACCAGATCCGCCGCGGCATCCCCGGCCCGGCCGGCAACGCGGTCCGGCGGCTGCTTGGCGACGTCCAGCCGAACGAGGCCGACCGCCCACCGCTGCTGCCGAACATGGTCGGGCCGAAGACCCCGTTCAACGCCTCGGTGACCCCCCACCGACGCTTCGCCTACCGCAGCACCAGTCTCAGCCACATCAAGCAGATCAAGAACGCCTGCGGGGCAACGGTCAACGACGTGGTGATGGCGGTGTGCGCCGGCGCCCTCCGCCGGTACCTGGAAGACCACGACGCCCTGCCGGACCGGGACCTGATCGCCATGGTCCCGGTGTCGATCCGGACCGGCGAGGAGGAGGACCGGTGGTCGAACCGGGTCTCGGCCATCTTCGCGAACCTGCCGACCGCGACCGAGAACCCCCTGGAGCGGATCAAGCACGCCCACGAGGCCATGGTCGAGGGCAAGGGCCAGTTCGACCTGATGCCGGCGGACATGCTGATCGACATCAGCGAGCTTGCCCCGCCGGCGCTGTCGACCCGGGCCGCTCGGATCGCCGCCCGGACCAGGGTCGCAGACTGGACCAACCCACCGGCCAACCTGGTCGTCTCAAACGTCCCCGGTCCACGCTCGGTGCTGACCCTCGGCGGGAAGGCACCGCTGAAGCATTACTACCCGGTCTCGACCATCGTCGACGGCCAGGGCCTCAACATCACCGTGCACAGCTACGCAGACGAGTTGGACTTCGGCCTGGTCGCCTGCCGGGAGCTGGTCCCGGACCTGTGGACGCTCGCCGACTACTGCGTCGAGGAGCTGACCGTGTTGGCCGATGCCCTCGGCATCGTGTTGACAGATGAGGGCTGACGTTTTCGTCGATGGTCCAGGTCTGTCCTAAGCTGCGCCCGTGGCTCGGACAACCGGTGGCAGAGCACCGAACATGATCTACACCGCGCTCGAGGCGCGGGCGGCATTGGAGTACCCGCTGTTCGCCGTGCTCCAGCCGATGCTTGAGAACCTGCCCCACGGGGATGGTCACCCGGTGCTGGTCCTGCCCGGCTTCACCGCCGCCGACCGGTCGACCGTACCGATGCGAGGTTGGCTCCGCCGGCTCGGCTATCGGACCTACGGGTGGAAGCTCGGCGCAAACCTCGGCCCGACGCCTCGAATCGTCCAGGGACTCGAGCAGCGGTTCCAGTCCATCGTCGACCGGGAGCAGCGCCGGGTGAGCATCGTCGGGTGGAGTCTCGGCGGGATCTTCGGCCGTGAGCTGGCCAGGAACCACCCGGACGAGGTCCGCCAGGTCGTGACCCTGGGTAGCCCGATCCGGATGCTGCCGACCGATCGCAGCGCGGCCAAGCCGATGTGGGACTCGCTCCAGGATCTCCATGACCAGGAGGCCATCGCCCTGATGTCGGACCCGAACCGCCCGGCCCTCCCAGTCCCGACCACGTCGGTCTACACCCGGTCTGACGGCATCGTGCACTGGAAGATGTGCCTGGAGGCCAGAACCGACACCTCGGAGAACGTCGAGGTGTTCGGCAGCCACTGCGGCCTCGGCTTCAACCCCCAGGTCGCCATGGTCGTCTCCGACCGGTTGGCGCAGGCCGAGGGCCACTGGACCCACTTCCGGCCGCCGCTGTGGGCCCGCTCGGCCTTCCTCCGCCCCGCGGAGTGGGAGCCGGAGGATCTGCCGTTCGCGGCCTGAGCAGGCGTTCGGGCCCAACATTCGGTGTCGTTTCCCGTCGCCCCGCTAGCGTGACGCCCGTGACCGGACCAGGCCCCTCCGTACCACCAGGCTGGTATCCAGACCCGGCGCTGGCTGGACAGCAGCGGTTCTGGGACGGCGTGCAGTGGACCGAGCACGTCCAGGCCGAGGCCGCGCCGGCGCCCGCACCGCCCACCGCATACCAACCGACCCAGGCCTACGAACCGCCGGCACCCCAACCGTTGGCACAACAACCGCCGGCACCCCAACCGTTGGCACAACAGCCGGCGGGCCCTCCGCCGGCCGGCACCGATCCGGCGGCCCCGGCCCCGTCGCCGTTCGGGTCACCGCCCCCCGCCGGACCGCCGGGCCTCCCCCCGTCCGGCCCACCGGCCGACCAGCAGCCAACCGCCTCCCGTTCCAACGGGGCCGTGATCGCCGTGATCGTGGTTGTCGTGCTCGGCATCCTGCTCGCCGGCTGTCTCGGCGTGCTGGTGCTCCGGGGTTCGGAAGAGGTACGGCCCGTCCTCGAAACCGATGACGGCCCGGCCGTCGACGATTCGGCGACGAATGACGAGCCGGACACCGCGGCCAGCGACGACACGGCGGCCCAGGACGCAGACGATCCGCTCGGCGATCCCGACGCAGACGACGCGACACCCGCAGCCGGTACCGATGGTGGCGGCACGCTTGAGGATCCGTTCCCCTACGACGTCCCCCAGGATCTTCGGTTCCAGGGCTTCAGCGAGGGCGACGGCTCGTTGTGGACCACCTCGATCGGTCCGCCCCGGGACATCACCGACGACGTCCTGGCCGAGAACCAGTTCAACGACCCCCCGCCGGACGGGGTCCGGTTCGTCGGCTTCGAGGTGTCCCTCACCCTGGTCGAGGCCGATACCCAACCGCTGGCCCCCGGCAGTGACTTCGTGTGGGAGATCCTCGGCGGGTCGACCCGGGCCGCCTACGACCTGTCGACCATCGAGACCGACTCCTTCGGGTGCGGGGTCGTCCCCGGCCGGTTCGACGACTTCGCCGAGGTCCTGATCGGCGGGACCGTCACCGGCACGGTCTGCCTTCCGCTCCCGGCCGAGGACCTGGACCATCCGGACACCGTGGTGGCACTCAACTTCTTCAGCGCCGATCGGATCGTCTTCGGCCCCTGACCAAGCGCCAGGCGATTCGTCCCCGGCGCAGGGCTGCGCCACACTGGAGCGGGCGGGCCGGGCGGTCCGCGCCGCCTCCGGCGTTGCGAAAGGGCCGACGATCCATGACCGAGACCGCTCCGGCCAACGCCGTGGCATCGACCGAGCCCGCAGCCGAGCACGTCGACGTGCTGATCGTCGGGGCCGGCATCTCCGGCGTCGGTGGGGCCTACCACCTGACCCAGCAGGCGCCGGACAAGACGTTCGTGGTGCTGGAGACCAAGGAGAGCTTCGGCGGGACGTGGCTGACCCACACCTACCCCGGGATCCGCTCAGACAGCGACCTGTTCACGTTCGGGTACCGGTTCAAGCCGTGGAGTGGCCCGCCGATCGCCACCGCCGAGGAGATCCTGAGCTACATGGGCGAGGTCATCGAAGAGAACGACCTGGCCCGCCACATCCGCTACCACCACAAGATCTCGACCGCGTCGTGGTCTGAGCAGGACCGGCGCTGGACCATCGAGGCCACCGACACCGACCGGGGCGAGGCCCGCCGGTTCACGGCCAACTTCCTGTGGATGTGCCAGGGCTACTACAACCACGACCGGCCGTACACCCCGACCTGGGACGGGATGGAGGACTTCGGCGGCTCGATCATCCACCCCCAGACCTGGCCGGACGACCTCGACTATGCGGACAAGCGGGTGGTGGTCATCGGATCAGGCGCCACCGCCGCCACCCTGATCCCGGCCATGGCCGACGACGCGGCCCACGTCACCATGCTCCAGCGCTCCCCCACCTACTTCGCAACCGGGCGCAACGCCAACGAGCTGGCCGACACGCTGCGGGAGCTGGAGATCGACCCGACCTGGATCCACGAGATCGTCCGCAAGAAGATCCTCCACGACCAGAAGGAGATCACAAAGGCCTCGTTCGACTTCCCGGACCTGGTCAAGCAGGAACTGTTCACCGGGGTCCGGGAGTACCTGGGGCAGGATTACGACGTCGACCCGCACTTCACGCCCCGGTACCGGCCGTGGCGCCAGCGCATCGCCTTCATCCCGGACGGTGACCTGTTCCAGTCGATCGCCAAGGGGGACGCCTCGGTGGTCACCGACGAGATCGAGCGATTCACCGAAACCGGGATCGCCCTGGCCTCCGGCGAGGTGCTGGAGGCAGACATCATCGTCACCGCCACCGGCTTCAACCTCAGCGTGCTCGGCGACATCGAGTTCACGATCGATGGCCGCCCCCTCGATTTCGCCCAGACCGTCGGCTACCGGGGCGCCATGTTCACCGGCATCCCAAACATGGCCTGGGTGTTCGGCTACTTCCGGGCCAGCTGGACCCTCCGGGCCGACATGATCGCCGACTTCGTCTGCCGCCTCCTCAACCGGATGGACGAGACCGGGTCGACCAAGGTGGTGGCTCAGCTCCGGGATGAAGACCACGACATGCCGCTGCTGCCCTGGGTCGACCCGGAGAACTTCAACCCCGGCTACCTGATGCGCAGCGTCCACCTGATGCCCCGCCAGGGTGACCGCCAGCCGTGGCTGCACACCCAGGACTACTGGCGGGACAAGGACGAGCTGCCGGCCGCGGACCTGGACGACGGAGCGCTGATCTTCACCTGACCGGGGCGTCGGCCACTCGCCGAGGCCTCATCTTGCCCGCGCTTCGACCGACTGGCACAAGATGCTGTCTGCCATGCGCCGGTCCCGAAACCGAACCCGCCGCGCCCAGGACCAGCCGGCCACGGCGGGCCAGGGGGAGGACCCGACGGTCGACCCCGACCTCCGGCCAGGTGAACCCGGGCCCGGCGACGGCCACAGCGTCGCCGAGAGCTGCAACCACATCGCCGTCGCATCGGCCGAGGTGTCGCACTCCTGCGATCTGTTGAAGCAGCGGATCGTCCGCCAGGTCGAACAGACCGGAACCATCCGGAGCCTGTCGGCCGAGGTCGGGACCGAGGTCGGACAGACCGCCGAGGTCATCAGCCAGCTGGATGCGAAGGCGGCCGAGATCACCGCCATGGCGACCTCGATCGGCAACATCGCAGACCAGACCAAGCTCCTCGCCCTCAACGCTGCGATCGAGGCGGCCGGCGCCGGCGAGACCGGCAAGGGGTTTGCCGTCGTGGCCGGCGAGGTACGGGGCCTGGCCGGCCACACTGCGGACTCGGCAACCGTCATCCGGCAGGCGGCGGAGGAGATCAACCGCTTCACCAGCCAGGCCCACGCCCTGATGCAGACCCTGGTCAAGCGGGTCGAGGGCGTGGAGTCGGCCCGGGTCGGTCTCGACGCCGAGACCGGTGGACCGGGGGCCGGGCCGGCCGCCAAGACGACCGACGGCACGACAAGCATCAACGACTCGATCGGTTCGCTCCTCAGCGGGCTGGAGCTGACCTCCGAGGAGATCGACACCGTGGCCGAGCAGGCCCAGTCGATGGCCGAGCAGGCCGAGTCGATGTACGAGCTCCAGGGCGACATCGCCCTCACAGACGAAATGCGGGCCACGTTGGACCGCCTCCGGCGCGGGGCGGCCATGATCCAGGACCGGTTCGAGGCCGACATCGAGGCCGGCGTGGTGTCCCGGGCCGATCTGTTCGATCGGAATCACCAACCGATCCCGGACACCAACCCACCGAAGTACCGCACCCGTTACGACCAGTACGCCGACCGGGTCCTACCGGAGATCCAGGAACCGATCCTGGCCGCAGACCCATGCCTGCTGTTCGCCGCGGTCATCGATGACCGGGGCTACATGCCGACCCACAACGCCCGCTACGCCCAGCCGCTGACCGGCGACTACGACACCGACCTGGTCAACAACCGGACCAAACGGATCTACGACGACCGGACAGCCAACCGCCTGACCACCAGCACCAAGCCGTATCTGGTACTGACCTACAAGCGGGACACCGGCGAGGTGATCCAGGACATCAGCGTCCCCATCACCGTCGGCGGCCAGCACTGGGGCGCGCTTCGATCCGGGTTCCGGGAGAGCTGAGCGATCCGGTCAGTCCTTCGGCCGGAACAACGAATCGAAGACCGCCAGGGTGATCACCGAGATGGTCGACCACGACGTCGTCGTCCCGGACTGACCGTCGCCGAGGTCGACCACCGGCCCCCCGAGGGAACTCCCGCAGACCACGTCGAAGGCGATGCCGCTGACCGCGGTGTGGATCAGGGCGGCCATGATGCCAAGTGCGTCGTTCTCGGCCAAGTGGAGCTCCGGGCGGACCTGGTAGCCGTTGGCGATCAGGGCCGAGCCGACCAGGGCGGCCCGCCGGGCCATCATCGCCCGATCGGTGGTGACGACGGCGTCACACACCAGGTCCTTGGCCCGGCCGTCTGGTTGTTCGGCCAGGCACGCCTTGATCAGCAGGCGACGTCGCATCACCGGCGAGTTCACCACCTGGTCCAGGCTCGCCTGTCCGAACGCCCGCATCAGGTCACGGACGACGACGACCCGATCCGGCGGGCGATCACCACGCACGGCGGCCGGCGGGGTCAGGGCCTCCTCGATGGCATCGTCTGGCGGGGCGTCGGCCAGGAGCGCCAGGGCCAGGACCTCCAGGCAGAACTCCTCGTGGCTCGACCAGAACCGCCGGTGGACCGACGCCCGGTTGACGACCAGGCCGTGGTCCTCCTTGACCTTGGCGAACACGGCGGCATAGCTGAGCGACTCCGGGCGGAGGTTCAGCCCGTCCCGCATCAGCATCTCGACCGCCCCGCCGAGCACCAGTTGTTTCAGCTCGCTCCGGCTCCGGCGGCCACCGTCGAGGCCGGAGGGATCGACCAGTTGGGCCGGTCGCACGTACTCGCCGCTCGACAACCCGGCACTGACCGAGCCGACAGCCTCCATCGTCGTGCGATCGACCGGCTGCCCGGTCGGTTCCACCAGGAAGTCGATGACCGCCCGCAGGCCGACACCGAGGACGTTCCACCCCTGGTCCCCCGGCACACCGAGGTCGCTGTCGACCGGTTCGAGCACGGCATCGCAGCCGGCCGAGGCGTTGAGGAAGCCACCGGTGGTCAGGGCCCACATCGAGGAGTAGAACAGATCGCTGGCCTCGTCGGTCGACAGCCCCAGGGTGGCCCGGGGTCCGAAGCCGAGCGCCTGGGCCATCAGCTGGAACCCGCTGCGGCGGGCGGCCAATCGCTCGTCCGAGCGGGCTCGGAGCATCCCGGACAGCTGGTCGAAGGTCTCGGGATCGTTGAACCGGGATGCCATGGCCTTCACCGACTGGATCCGCTTCACGTCCGGGGAATCGAGCATCTCCTCGATCAGGATCGGCGCCAACCGCCGGGACAGCTCGCCGACCATTCGTTCCGGCGGCAGGTCGGACCGGGCCAACTCCTTTGTCGCCTCCAGCCCGCGCCCGACGGCCAGGACATAGTCCTCCGGATAGAGGGCCACCGCTTCGGCCAGCACCTCCCGTCGGAAGTCGTCATGGCTGGCCCAGATCCGCTCGTGGACCGAACCACGGGTCACGCGGGCGCCGTAGGTCTCCTCGAGATGGGCGAAGACCTTGGCATAGCTGATGGACTCTGCGCCGAGCAGTAGACCGTCGCTGTCGAGGATCTGCATGGCGGCCTGCAGCACGGTCTCCCGAAGGGAGCGTCCAGGGGGTCTCAGGGTGTGTTCGGACATGTCCGAGGTCATGTCGTGCTCTCCAGGGTCGACGGGCGAGGCCGCGGGCACCGCAGCAGCTCACCGAATTGTCGATCTGCGGTGCCGGTGGTCATCCCAACGGCCGGAGCACCCCTCCGCGTCCAGCCCAAGCACCTCTGTCATCATTACCTTCTGCGCCGATCCGTTCTACGTCAACCGGAGCCATCCGGATGCGGCTGAGCGAGAAAAGAGTCGGCGGATGCAATCAAATCTCTGTCGCTTTTGAACTATTGGGCCCTCCACGCGCCGTAGCTCGCAGCGCGTGACGACAACCCTATGGGACCGCCGACACAATACGCCCAACCGGATCGGCATTCCTGTGCGGACGTGTTTCGGTCGGCTCGGTTGGCCGACCCGAGCGACCACCTACGGTCGGATCGCCAGGAAGTCGACGAACATCGTCACCGACCCGGTCAGCACCGGCTGTTGCCCCGGTCGATGCCTGGCGTCGAACGAGTCCAGCTGCACCGTCGGTTCCATGTTCCAATCGGCGATGCGGGCCGGATCGGTCGACAACACCATCGGCGGACCACCATCGACCGCCACCGAAATCAGGTCCTCCCGCCACTCCAGATCGAACACGTGCCAGGTCGTTCCGTCGGTACCGGGGTGGGAGAGCCCGGTCTTCTCATCGTCTGACAGGTCGTATGGGGGTTGGGCACCGGGTCGGAGCCAGTGCAGGTTCGACTCCACCGGGGACCGGGTTCGCCGGTCGCGCCAGGACTCGAGGATGTCGATCTCGCCATCCCGGGGATGCTGGTTCGACTCCGGCCACAACAGCACAACGCCGGAGGTGACGTCATCGGGGTCCGGCTCGACTCGAACCCTCACCGTGTAGCGGCCGTAGGTCTGGGGGAACCGCAGCTTGGCCCCGCCGGACACCACCAGCCCCGCCTCCTCGCCCACACCCATGGCCGCGGTGATGGTCAACAGGCCGCCGATGTCTGGGCCACGGCCTGGCTCGCCGTCGGGGCCGAGCCGGTCCGGCGGTCGAACCTCGACCGCAGAGGGCCGGCGGAGCCCCCAGCCCGCATGACCGATCGAGTCGTAGACGATCCAGTCCGGCCCGAGCGGCGAAGCGAAGTCGTTGAAGTAGCCGACCATGGTGGTCGACGACAGACCACCGATCCCGTCGAACCCCACCACCGGGGCCAGATCGTCGAGGTGGCTCCAGAGACAGGACCTCGTCGGGGCTGCCGTCATCGGCAGGCACTGCAGCACCGAGGTGGACCGGCCAGCCAGGACCGGCGCATCCGGACGGTCGGCGACCCGGTGCCGCCCCTCGGTGGCCAGATGAATGGCACCACTCTCGTGGACGGCAATCCCGACGACGTTCTCGGTCAAGCCGTCAAGCCCGACGGACGCCCCGTCGAGGTACCGGCGGAGCTGCCCGTCCGACACCGCGACGACATCGGCCCCGAACACCGGCCCATCGTCGGTGATGACGACGCCGGTGGTGCTGAGCAGCAGGCGACCGTCGCGATCGACGGCGACCGCATCGACGTTGCCGGCACGGTCGTCGAGCCCGTGCCCGGCCCCGACGAACCGATGGGTCAGCCGACCCGCCGTCGTGTCGCCGAGCGACGTCGGCGTGAGGGCGATGACATCGGCCGGTCGGACCGGCCCGGGACCGGGCAGGATCACCGCGGTCGCCGTGCTCAGGAGCACCGTCCCGTCGGCCAGGACGGCGACCGCATCGAACCGGTCAGCGGGACCCAGCCCCAGGTCCGCGCCGTCGATGTAGCGCTGGACGGCCCCGTCCGGGTCGACGACCAGCACGTCGGAGGGACCGAAGGCCACCGGCTCCCCGGCCGGATCGACCGCGGTCCCGGGGCCGGCCCCGATCACGAAGGTGCTGCCGACCGCGACGATCGGTTGGGGGCCGATCGCACCGGCATCGGACGGCGGACGGACCGGGGCGGCGGCCGGCGTGGTCGGGGGACCGCTGTCAGCCGGGACGCGCGGGGCTGCCCCAAACGAGCCTGCGGCCGGCCCCGGCCCGGCGTCCGACCAGCCGGCCGGAACCGGGCCGGCGAGCAGAACGACCAGACCGAGCCCGGCCACAACCGACCAGAAACTCGGCTTCACCGCACCAACTATGGCGTCGGACCGGGCCGCTGAGCGGCCGCCTGAGGGTCAGCAAAACCACCCAGCGGCACGCCGGTCAGGTCACGTCCCGACGGACGAACAGGCCGAGGGCGAGCCCGGCCGGGAGCAGGGCCCAGATCGCGGTCACCACCGCCCCGAGCCATGGGCCATGGGAGAGGACGAGCGCACGGTTGCTGTCGGACCCGACGTAGCGGCCCACATCACCGAGCCCGATGAAGGCCCCGGCGTTCGAGAACAACTCGAACTGTCTGACCTGGGGGACCAACAGTTCGATCAGGATGTTGGACACCACGAACCAGCCGAGCAGGGCCACCACCGCCGCCGTGGTGTTCTTGGCCAGCCCGGCGATGGCCATGGCCAGCACGAAGAAGCACCCGGCCATCAACGCCGCTCGGATGATCACCCCGACCAGGTCGAGCCAGAACCGGCCATCGACCCCCTGGAAGGTGCCCCGGAACTGGGCCAGGGCCAACAGCAGGGCAGCGAAGAACACCAGCAGGACCGTCTGGACCGTGAACCCGGACAGGAACCCGGCCACGTTCTTGGTCACCAGGACCCGACCCCGTCTCGGCTCCCACAGCAGCAGGTTCTCCACCGTGCCGGAGCGGTACTCGGCGCCGACATAGGACCCGCCGAGAACGACGGCGACGATCAACAGGAACACCCCGATGCCGGGCAGGATGCCCTCCAACCCGAAGTTCGGGGCCTCGTACTGCACACCCTCGACCCGGATCGTCCCTCGCTGGGACTCGGACTCCCGCGAGTCGCTCCAGTCCTCGACCTGGCCGAAGCCGAGGATGTCCGTGGCAAAGAATCGCCGGTCGTCCGAGTCCTCGAAGAACGTGCAGAACCGGTCGGCGATCTCCTCGTCGCTCAGCCCGGCCAGCTCGGGATCGTCTCCGCTGTCCCGTGCCGCGGTCAGATCGGCCACGCAGTCCGGGTTGGTGGTCTGGCGGGGGCCGGCGCCGGTCGGTTCGTCCGCGCTGGTCTGGGTGAAGGCGATACCGACACCGAACAGCATGCAGGCCGCGACCACCGCCATCGTCACCCAGGTGATGCGGCGGCTCCAGAACCGGATCAGCTCGACGTTGAACAGCCTCACAGCGAGCCCTCCCCTCGGGTCAGCTCGAGGAACACCGACTCGAGCGACGCCTCGCTCGACCGGAGCCCCCGGAGGTAGTGACCGGCGTCGGCCAGGGTCTTGGTGATGGCGGCGGCCGATGCCGGGTCGGTCTGGACCAGGAGCGTCTCGGGCTCCATGCCCGGCCGGACCGTGAACCCGGCCTGTTGCAGCACGGCCATGGCGTCGGGGACGTTCGGGATCGACACGACCTGATCCTGACCGGCCCCGAGGGAGGCGATCTCGGCCACCGGGCCCCGCCGGACCAGCCGCCCCTTCGAGATGATCATGACCTCGTCACAGGTCTGCTGGACCTCGCCGAGCTGGTGGCTGGAGACGAAGATGGTCTTGCCCTGCTCGCCGAGCGAGCGGATCAGCTGCCGGATCTCGACGATGCCGGCCGGGTCTAGGCCGTTGGCCGGCTCGTCGAGCACGATCAGATCGGGGTCCTTCAGCAGGGTCGCCGCCACCGCCAACCGCTGCTTCATCCCGAGCGAGTAGGTGCCGAACCGATCCTTGCCCCGGTCGGAGAGCCCGACGATCTCGAGGCACTCGTCGACCCGGGTGTCCGGGATGCCGGTCACCCCGGCCAGGAGCCTGAGGTTCTTCCGACCCCCGAAGTTCGGGAAGAACTTCGGCGTCTCGACCAACGCCCCGACCCGATCGATCACCGAGTGGAGGGAGCTTGTCGTGTCGACCCCGTGGATCCGAACCTCGCCGGCGGAGGGGCGGATCAGTCCGAGCAGGCAGCGGATCGTCGTGGTCTTGCCTGACCCGTTCGGTCCGAGGAATCCGTGGACCCCGGCACCGTCGATCGTGATGTCGAGGTCGTCGACCGCCACCACCCCGTTTCGATACGCCTTCCTGAGGCCGCGAACATCGATCACGGGCGGACCGCCCGTTCCTTCACCGATCGCCACCGGTCACCTGTGCCCTTCCGGCTCCCACCCGGGAAGCCGGGGCCAAACCTACCCGGTCGAACGACCCATGTTCGGTAGGTTCAAGACCGACCAGGGACCGACCGATTCAACACAGGGTGAAGTCTCGAACGGGCCAGTGGCCAAGCATCGGCGTGCTGCTGTTCGCCATCGGCCTGCTCCTGGTCACGCCGTTGCTCGGTATCGGGCAGGTCCAGTGGCGTCAGGCCGGTGAGCGGGTCGATGCGGCAAACGAGATCTCGGCCAGCGCCCTCCGGCTCGAGTACCTGCTCCGGCTCCGGTCCGGGCTGAGCGCCGAGCAGCTATCCGCGTCCTGGGAAGTAGTGAACCAGGGCCAGGTCGGCGAGGTGGCCAGAAGCGGCATGGAGATGGTCGGCCTCGACTTCGCCCAGTCGATGAACGAGGACCAGGCCTTCGTCGACCGCTACCTGGAACTGACCGGTGACGCCGACCTGATCTACTGGGTCGCCGCGGTCCGGACCGACAACCAGGAGAGCCAGAACGTCTTCGAGCTGGGCCGGGGCTATGACGCCGTCATCGACGAGATCGTTGCTCGGACCAACCGGGAACTGCTGATCCTCACCGAGGCGGCCGCCGATGCCGGCGACGCCGACGTCGCCCTGGCGGCTCAGCTGGCGGAGGCGGCGGCCTCGGTCGAGATCGTGACCGCGGGCCTCGGCGCCTCATGGGCCGCCGTGGCCGCCGCCCCCTACGTCGCCCCGTTTCCCCAACAGGTCCGAGCGTTGGCTGACAACGTAGCGGCCTACCAGGAACGGGTGGGTCGCCTGGAGCGGATCCTTCCGCAGGAGGGCGCGGTGGCCGATGCCTGGGCCACCTACACCGCGTCGCCGGCCAGGCTCAGCTCGCTGCTGACCTACCAGGCCACGGTGACCCAGTACATCGCCGAGGGCGTACCGGAGCCGACCGAAGACGCCAACATCGACCTGGCGGCGGCCAACCTGCCGGAGGTCATGGCGGTCGCCGGTCGACTGAGCGACACCTTGCTGGAGTGGCGGGTGATGAGCCAGGACGTCAGCGCCGTTGTCGACGCCTCACTGCTGGACGTGGAGGCGGCGGCCGAGCGGTCGCTGGCCGCCGCCGGTCGTGATCGTCAGGTCTCGCTCCTGTGGGTCCTGGCCTCGACCACGGTCATGATCGGGGCCAGCATCGGCCTGGTGGTCCTGGTGGCCAGGCCGCTGCAACGGCTGGCGGACACCGCCCAGGAGTTGAGCCACGGCCGGCTCGACAGCCGGCTGGAGGAGCGAGGCCCGAAGGAGATACGGCTGGGGGCTCGAGCACTGAACGACGCCATGGCCTCGCTCCAGACCGTCGAGGCCCAGGCGATCGCCCTGGCCGAGGAGCGCTTGGACGACGGGGTCCTGTCCGCGGCCGCGCCGGGCCAGATCGGCCGGTCCCTCCAGGCGGCGGTCGACCGGCTGGCCGGCAGCCTGACCGAACGGGAAGAGTTCCAGCAACGCCTGGCCCACGAGGCGTCCCACGACGGGCTGACCAAGCTGGCAAACCGCAACGCAGTGCTCCGGCACCTGGAACAGGCGATGGCCCGGACCCAACGGTCCGACACCTCGCTGGCGCTGCTGTTCATCGATCTCGACGAGTTCAAGGAGATCAACGACCGTCATGGCCACCCGGCCGGTGATCAGGTCCTGCGGGAGACAGCCCGTCGGCTGGTCAACAGCATCCGCGACGGGGACCTGGCCGGACGCCTCGGCGGTGACGAGTTCCTGGTCGTCGCCGAACCGGTCGCAGACATCGAGGCCGCCACCGACCTGGCCGAGCGGGTCCGGGAGTCGGTGACCCGGCCGATCACCATCGACGGCGTGTCCGTCATCCCGAGCATCAGCATCGGCATCGGGCTTGCGGACGGCTTGCGCCCGTCAGAAGAACTGTTGCGTGACGCCGACCTGGCCGTCTACCGGGCCAAGTCCCGGGGCAAGGGCGTGATCAACGTGTGCGACGACAACCTCCGAGGGGAGGCCCGGGCCAGGGACGAGATGGAGCTGGCTATACGGGAGGCGATCGACACCGACCAGTTCCGGCTCCACTACCAGGCCGCGGTCAACGCCGCCACCCACGAGATCAACTCGTTCGAGGCGCTGCTCCGATGGGATCGGCCGGGGTACGGGCCGGTCCCACCGGGCGTCTTCATCCCGGTGGCGGAGCGGACCGACCTGGTCCTGGAGATCGACCGGTGGGTGCTCGACGCCGCCATCTCCCAGCTGGCGGCCTGGACGGACGACCCGATCCTCGGTCAACACCCGATCGCGCTCAACGTGTCGAGCCGCCACCTCGGCTCCGGCGAGCTGTACTCCGATGTCCAACAGGCCCTCGACCGCCACGGGGTCTCCCCCCATCGGCTGGTGCTCGAGGTGACCGAGACCGCCATCCTGGAGGACATGACCGGCGCCGGGCGGGAGTTGTCCCAACTCCGCGGCCACGGGGTCCGGATCGCCCTGGACGACTTCGGCACCGGCTACATGTCGCTGGCCCACCTCCGAGGGTTGCCGGTCGACACGTTGAAGATCGACCAGAGCTTCGTTGCAGACATGGAATCCGACGCCGACTACACCCTGATCCACCTGATCGTGAAGACCGGGCACCTGCTCAATGTCACGGTGACCGCCGAGGGGGTGGAGACCGAGCGGCAGGCCGGGCTGTTGGCCGAGATGGGCTGCGATCATCTCCAGGGATATCTGTTCAGCCATCCGATCGATCCCGACGCTACGCGCCGGCTCGTCCACGACGGGCTGACCGCCGGCGCGACGAGCAGCTGACCAAACCCCCGCCGACCAGGCACCTGTGGGCAGCCGGTGGACAGAAAGTGGACAGCTACCGGTAACCCTGGGGACAACATGAGAAATGTTGGGGGCAACCCTGGGGATTTCGAAAAAGCTCTTGACCCCTCTTTCGGGCGGGAGCAAGATGCTCGAACTCGGTTGACATCGACAAACGGACGAGTCACCGGGACCTACATCGAACGCCCCGAACGACTGAAGGCGGACGGTGGAGTGACCGAAGAACTGCGGTGAGTTTCGGCCAACGGTCGGGACCGGCTGGACGCAGCGGTGCGTGAGAACGCAGAAGGCGATCACCCTCGGGTGTGAGTCGGACGCGGACCAGGCACCGAGGCGAACGGTTGGGTTCGGCTGGAGGCGGAATGCGAGCGGCGGGGACGCGGGAGCGCCACCCTTGGCTGAATGGCAACTGGACGTGTTCGGTACCAGGGACCGGAGAGGATGCCGGGCGGAGACGTCAATCGCGGAACGAGAAACAAACCAACTGGTCGTTGGAACCCCGAGTTCGGGAAGAGGAGTCGACACCGCCTCTCGGACACGCCTCACGGCATCGGATCCGACAACCCGCCACGGACGCAAGCATGCGGCGCTCGGGGTGGACACGTGGAGATGATGGTGACGGATGGCGATCCGTCCCGGAGTCGAGACGAAAATCGCAACTGCCCGCCGATCCGGAACTCACGATCCGGGACCGACGGGCAGCATGTCAGAAGTATCGAATGAGAAGGTAGCGCTACCGAGTTCGGTACTGGTGGATCTCCGACCGATTAAATCGCCCTCCGGGTCAGGCACGGTGAAAGCCGGGCCTCCCGGGGGGCGTTTTTCCTTTTTCCGATACGGCCGATGCCGCCGCCGGGTTCACCTCGACAAAGCGCCCCGCCAGCGCTCGGGCAGCGTCGGCCACCGCTGAGCCGCCGGCGTCCGACGACGCCAGTACCGCCCACCGGATCGGGACCGGCGGGTGCAGTGGGCGGACCGCCACCCGGTCCGGATCGAACCCGTTGACCGCTCGGGCCGGTTGGAGGCTCAGTCCGGCGCCGGCGGCCACGAGCTCCAGGACGCCGGCCAGGGACTCGACCCGTACCAGGTCGGTCGGCCCTCGACCGGCGGGTCGAAACAGGCGATCGAACTCGAACCCCAGCTTCGGGTCCAGACCGGAGATCAGGTACGGGCGCCCCTCCAGCCCCTCGATCGGGAACGGGCGGTCCGGCGGGCCGAGGTCGACGCTGGCATTCCCCACCGGCAGCACCGCCACCAGGCGATCGTCGGCCAGGGGATTGACGGTCACCCGGTGGCCCGGCACCGCCGAGTCCGGCGAGGCGAGCTGGGGCGGTGACAGCGCATCGACGACCAGATCGAGCCGTCCGTCCCGGAGATCGCCGACCATCGTGGCCTCGCTGGTCCGCAGCAGCTCCGCATCCAGCACAGCGGCACATCGGGCCGCGACCCGATCATGGAACCCTGCACCCATCCGGAGGCGTCCTTCCGTCCCCCGGTCAAGCCACCGGGCGCTCAGCTCGGCCTCGTCGACCAGCCGCTGGGCCCGGACCGCAGCATCGGCGAGGACCCGGCCGGACGCCGTCAACCGGAGGGTCCGACCATCGGCCTCGGTCAGGGTCGCCCCGACCCGCCGTTCCGCCTCCCGGAGCCTGCGGCTGGCCGCGCTCGGACTCAGGGCGATCCGCTCCGCCGCCGCCGTCAACCGTCCGTCGGCCAGCATGGCGGCCAGCAACTCCAGATGGGGTCGGTCGAGCTGCATCCGACCACCCTGGCCGACACGGCCCAATTCATGCAAAAGGCGCATCGAAAAGCATGCTCAATTGCACTGGACGCACCGACCCACGACCTCGCAGACTGTCCCAATGAGCATCGCCGTCCCGTTCCCCGACCGCCTGCCGGCCGGCTATCGCCAGCCCGAAGACGAGCCCCGCTTCGACCCGGAGCGGCACCTCCAACTGGAGGAACCGGCGGCGGTGGTGCTGCTGACCGACCTGGGCTACCGGCCGGACGAGATCGCCGGCAAGGCCACCCCGGTCGCCGCCTCCACCCCGTTCCGGATCCTCAGCGACGAGGGCGCAGAGGTGATGCTGGAGATCGCCCGCCGGCTCAGGACCCACGCGGCCCGGGCCGGGGAGCGGATCGAGCGAACCGTCCGGGGCGGCTGCTACCGATCGCGTTGGCTCCGGGACCTGTGCACCGACCAGTCGGTGTCGGACCACCTGGGGCGGATCTACGGGATCGACATCGCCCCCCATCCGATGGCGCTCCACCTCGGCCACCTCAACTACGAGCCGTCGGTGACCGACCAGGCGATCGACAAGTGGCACCACGACACCCTGCCCCTCGACTACGTCCTGGCCGTGACCGATCCGGCAACCGTGCCCGGCGGTCGCTTCGAGTACTTCGCCGGCACCAAGGAGGAGGCGGCAGCGTTGGCCGCCGAGGGCCTGACGCCGCCGCCGGAGCGGGTGGTGGTCCCGGACGTTCCGGGGTCGGGCTACGCCATCGCCCTCCACGGCGACATGGTCGTCCACCGGGCCGGGCCGCTGACCGCACCGGGCGAGCGGATCTCGATGGTCAACGGCTACGTGGCGACCGACACGTCACGGGACGAGCAGAGCCGCTCGGTCGACCTGATCGGGGTCGACAACCCGCTGTTGCTGTGGGCCGAGTGGGCCAAGATGGCGGCCTGGCGCTCCAAGGGTCGGCTGGAAACCCTGATCGACGACCTGCCGTTCACCGAAGACCGTGACCTGGTGATCGATCGGCTCGAGCAGGCGGTGGCCGATGTCAACAGGGCGATCGCCGAGATGCGGTCCGAGCCGGTGACCCCCGAGCACTACGAATAGCCCTGGTCCGGCGGGTTTTTCGACGGATTGGACAACAACGGACTACTATGCATGGCACGGGTGGAGCCGTCGAACTCAATTCGTGGACCCCGACCAGCGGGATCCCCGGGAGGCCACCATGCCAAAATGGGTGTATCCACTAGCGTTCCTGTTCGTCCTCTTCCTGATCGCGACCCAGCCCGACGGCGCCGGGGACACCGCCGGTGAGTTCGCCGGGTTCCTGGTCGACCTGCTCGGTGCGCTCGGGCAGTTCCTGACCGGCCTGTTCGAGGGCGCAAGCGATGGTGCGGCGACGTCGTCGACCGGCACCACCGTTGCGGTCGAGACGTTGACCACCGACGGCGTCGACACCTTCACCCACGACCACGGCGGCACCGTCGAGCCCCACACCCACACCACCCTCGGCAACTGAGCCGCCGACCGCCAGACCCCACCCCACCTTCGTCAACCTCGACCACCTGACCGGACCCGCTGATGGCCCAGACCGGCACCCCATCGACCTCGTCACTGTTCCGGCCCCTCGGCCCAACCGGGGTGCTGATCAAGGGCGAGCGGATCAAGTACAACGAGCGGCGGCACTGGGCCATCCTGATCCGCCCATTCCTCGAGACGCTGGCCATCCTGACCTTCATCACCATGTTCGCCGGCGGCGTCCCCACCGGGGCGTTCGGCGGGATCCTGATCGGGTTCTCGCTGCTGATGCTGCTCCTCCAGGCCCGGCGGAACGACTGGAGTGAGGCCCTGGTGTACGGCGTGGCGGCCGGGTTGCTGATCGGATTCACCCTGTTCGGGGAGAGCGGCATGGCCATCCTGGCCATCCTCCTCGCCGCCGGCCGGTTCATCTACGGCACCGCCATGTGGGCCTTCTACGAGCGCCTCTACATCACGAACCGACGGGTGATCGCGTCCTCCGGCTTCCTCGGCGCTCGGATCGACACGATGCCCCTCACCCGTGTCACAGACATCAACTACCGGACCACCGTCCTCGGCGAGCTGCTCGGCTACGGCATCCTCCGCGTCGAGACCGCCGGTCAGGACCAGGCCCTCAGCCTGCTCGAATTCCTGGACAAGCCGGCCAACTTCTACGAGATCCTGATCGACCTGTCGACCGCCGCCGTCGGCTCGGTGACCGAGCCGGAGGAGGAGCCGGAGGCCCTCGGCCTCGGGGTCCTGGACGAGGACGACGGGAGCGGGACCCTCCAGCCCTGATCCCCACCCTGGCCGGCCGCCCGGGGACCCGAGGTACCAATCCGCCGTCCGGTTGGCCATGATGGTGGGATGCTTCCCACCCCCGGACCGCGCCGGTATGCCGGCTGGCTCGCCATCCCGGCGCTGCTGGCCATGCTGGCGCTCGTCGGGGTGGCCATCTCCACCGAGTCCCGGGACGAGTTCGAGGATCGGACCGAAACCGAAGAACCGGGCGACCAGCGGCCGAGTGACCAGAACGCCACCGGCCAACCACCGACCGAGGGCAGTGGCACGCCGCAAGAACAGGCACAGCCGCCGACCGCTGACGATCGACCGGCCGAACCCCAGGGCGACGGGGAAGGCGAGGGGCAATCGATCACGATCCAGACCGCGGACGGCGAGGTCCTCATCCAGCTCGACGAGAACGGCCAACCGGTCCAGCTGACCCCGACCGGCGAGGGCGAGGTCGGGCCGGGACGCACGCTGTCGCCGGACGACGCCGGTGAGTTCGGCGGGGTCCGGGTCACCGAGGACGGGCGGTTGGAGCCGATCGATCAGCCCCAGCCCAACGGCCGCGACTTCGGGCTCGAGCCGATCCCGGGCGGGGTCGAGGTGACCCGGCCGGACGGCTCGATCGTCACGCTGGAGCCGAACGGCGAGGGTGGGCTCGGCGGCACGGACAGTGCCCCAGGAGCCGGCGGGACCGCCCAGACCACAGACGACGGCGACGTCCTGGTCCAGCCCGGCACCGACTTCCCGGGACAACAGACCGGGGCGGCGGACGCCGAGCCGCTGGTGCTCGAGACCGACGCCGGCCCGGTGCAACTCGACCTCGAACCGGACGGTGACCTGGTGGCGACCCAGCCGACCACCGGCCAGCCGATCGAGATCGACCCGGAGGATCTGGTCGCCATCCGGGTGAACGAGGACGGACAGTTCGAGGTGGTGCCCCTGGACGAGATCGGGCCGGACGACACCGTGCTCGTCCCCGCAGACGGCGGCCTCGACCTGGTCCGCCCGGACGGAAGCCGGGTCGAGTTCCGGGCCGACGGCGAGAACGACGGCATCACGGCGACCGAGATCACCGCAGACGGGGAGGAGACCGAGCTGGTGCCGAATCCGGACGGCACGGTGACCCTGTCCGATGGCACCACCGTCGGTCCGATCGACATCGCCGAGGACGGCGGGGCGATCGAGCGGCTGATCGACCAGACGTCTGAGCTCCCGTGGCCCTGGGTCTTCGGCGCCATCGCCCTGCTGGCGGCGCTGAGCATCGGCACCGCCCTGTACCTCCACCGGACCCGCCCGAACGACACGATCGACTACTCCCAGTTCGCGGCCGAGGGGGTCACCGTCGACGAGTTCGAGGAGTTCCTGCGGGTGCTGGCGGCGGACGAGGACCCGGCCCGGGCGATCCGGCTTGCGTTCTATGCCGCCGAGCGGGGCCTGGCCGGGCTGCCACCGCGCCGCCAGACCGAGACCCCGTTCGAGTGGCACCACCGGGTCAGCACCGTTCGGCCGGACCTGGCAGACGCCCTGGCCCCGATCTGTGACCGGTTCGCCCTGGTCCGCTTCGCTCCCGGGCAGGCGACGGCGGCCGACCGCGATGCGGTGGTGGCCCAACTCCGGGCCCTCTACCGGGCCGCGGCCGAACCGGCGGACCAGCGAGCCGATGCGCTGGCCGGCGCACGATGAGCACGTTCGTCTCGCTGTTCCCGCTCCTGGTGGTGGTCGCCGGCCTGGTCCTGGCGGTGCTGGCATTCCGGCTCGACCGGAGACTCAGCCGCGGGGCCCGCAGCGCCGGCCCTCGCGAGGTCGTCCGCCCGGTCCCGGTCGGTCTGCAGCAGACCCCGTGGGAATTGCAGGCCCTCCACGACCAGGTCCAGTTGCCGACCGGGTCGGCCGTCAGGCGGGAGTTGATCCACACGGTCAACAAACTGACCGAGGCGGCCGGGGTCACCGACCCCAACTACCGGTTGCCACCCGAGGCCTCAGACGCCGCCATCGCCGGGGTCATCCTCCACCTGGAACAGCGCCTGGAATTGCCGCCGGTCGTCGATCACGCAACCGGCGCTCCCGTGGCGCCGTCCCACCCCCACCGATAGGATCCGCCCGATGAGTCACGCCGACGTCCAACGCGCCGCTGGTCGGCTGATCGACGAGATGGAACAGGCGATCGTCGGCAAGCGGCCCGTCCTGGAGCTGGTGGTGACCGCCCTGCTCGCCGATGGCCACATCCTCCTGGAGGACGTGCCGGGGGTGGCGAAGACCGCCATCGCCCGGGCGGTGGCGGAAGCGGCCGGGCTGCAGTTCTCCCGGGTCCAGTTCACCCCGGACCTGATCCCGGCGGACATCACCGGCGCCACTGTCCTGGCCGGCGCCAACGCCGAGCCGGAGTTCCGGCCCGGTCCGGTGTTCGCCAACCTGGTCCTCGGCGACGAGATCAACCGGGCCCCGCCAAAGACCCAGTCGGCCCTGCTCGAGGCCATGGAGGAGCGCCAGGTCACCGCCGACGCGGTCACCCGGCCGCTGCCGAAGCCCTTCCTGGTGATCGGGACCCAGAACCCGATCGAGCAGGAGGGCACCTACC
>JBCCFN010000037.1:0-24524 GCA_039029715.1 Actinomycetota bacterium
GTATCTTCCAGCCGGTACGCATAGCATATGCCACATGCAACATGGAACTCCTGATGAAAGGACACACAACATTTGCACAAATGAACACAGCAGACAGCAGCAGATCAAAGACCAGGAAACAAGCCACAGAGTAGCCTGACGGCATAGTGTTACAGAATCACTCGTCTCCAACTCACGCACACACATACA
The DNA here is from genome assembly GCA_039029715.1 of Actinomycetota bacterium. Taxonomy (GTDB): domain Bacteria; phylum Actinomycetota; class Acidimicrobiia; order Acidimicrobiales; family SZUA-35; genus JAHELU01. The sequence continues at coordinate 190 of JBCCFN010000037.1, forward strand.
CCGCCAATCCACAGGCCAACCGAGGTGCTTCCGGAGTGATGATATATCCGAGTATTCTATTGGGCAAGTTAGTTGACGTAAGGAACGAAAGAGAGAAGCAAAGAACCAAGTGAACAGTCCACGACCTGAGAAGAACAAATTCCCGCCTCAGCTCGCAGGAACTAATAAGCATGCGCAGCGGTCACCGTAGCAGTCAGACCATGCGTACAGAGCATGAAGAGCACGTGACGATTGAGTAGAGCAAGCAATGCAAGCAGATCGATGCACAGACTACACAAGTTCTGTAGTACACAGCAAGGCACCATGCAACACAATGTTACCACCACTAATTCTACTTCAATAGCAATACACTTCACCACTGTACAGAACACTGCACCTATCACGGAACAAGCTTGATGCAAGTGGGCTGTTCAAGGCAAAGACATGCCCTTGGTGATTCCTCCTTTATATCTTTTCTTCAGAAACCTGAGTTTTTGTCGATCAATAAATTTTTGTCTCGTGCGAGAGTGCAGCACTGCTTCTGGCTGTGGGAATCTCATCACCTCGTGACAGTCACTTCAAAACCTCATCAAGAAGGAGAACAAAGTCTCAAGTATTGTCTTCATGGTGCTGGCAGCCACCCCACTGCAGACAAATCAACTGGCATGCTAGCCTTGCTGCTTGGCTGGGTTGAAATCAGCTTGCGAGTCGATTAATTTTTCTGCCCTCTCAGGAAGTAATTTCTACTGGGGAAGAAATTTTGGGAAGTGGACTGATCAAACAAGATAAGTGCTCAACCAAGCGGCACATTGAGGACATTGCAGCGGCTTGATTGGCTGAGGGGGCAATTTCTGTTGGATATTACCTGACTTTTTGCTTACGTTTGGGAAGTGACACTACTGCGAGCGTAGACCCAAGACACACTGTTGTCTACTTCAGCTGCTGCACCAGGCAAACTGCATTTTTAACATCTAGTCTACCTTTACTGTCATAATTCAAAATGCAGTGACTGAATGGAATCAATTTGGGGACTTGTAATCCTCTTCTTCCTGGCTTTGGACGTCCTGGATTCCACGACCGCACTCCCCCGCCACCAACTCATAGTGGGTGGTCTCGCCACGGATGACCGCACCGATGCACACCACCGTGTCGACCTGAGCGGACTCTGCCAGGTACTTGGCCGCTAGCGGCAGCTCGAAGCACCCTGGCACCTCGACCTCGACGGTCCGGGTCACCTTCAGCGCCTCCAGCCCCCGGGTCACGCCTTCGGCCAGGCGGTCGACGATGGCCTCGTTCCAGCGGGCCCGGATGACCGCCACGGTCAGGCCGGTGCCGGTCAGGCCGCCCGGCATCGCCGCTCGCTGATCCCCTGACGCCACTGCACCACCACTTTCGTCTGCCGGTCGGAACCGGCCCGAGTCTAGGCCCCGGAGGCCAAGTACGGTTGGGGCATGGGCATGATCCGCAACCGTCTGACCCGCAGATTCCCGGCCGTGGGGCTGATCTCCGATCTGGCCTTGGTCGGGGCGGCCGCAAACCGGCTCCTCCAGCGTCGGAATGGCACGGCCGGCGCCTGTGCCACCGGTTCACCGATGGAGCTGGCGCTGGCCGGCGGCGCCGCCTTCCGGCTACTCCAGCGCCTGCGACGCCGTCGTCAGCGCCGCCGAGCGCAGATCGTCGTGATCGACGAGTGAGCCGATGACGGTGACGCGGGATCGGGACGAGATCCCGTTCGACGGCTCGCTCCGGGAGACCCTGGCGGCCAACCTGGCGGCCCACCGGGCCCGATCCCATCCGCTCGACGGCCGTCGCCACGCCGCCGTCGGCGTGGTCGTGATCGACTCGGACGCCGCCATCCATGGCGCCGATCCGGTGGAGCTCGACCGGTTGGGGCTGATCGCAGACGTCCCCGGTGTGGACCCAGACACCCTGACCGGGCGGGTCGACGGCACTGCCGGCGGCGCCGCCATCATCCTGACCAGACGGGGCGCTCGGTTGGCATCCCACACCAGCCAGTGGGCGCTCCCCGGGGGCAGAGTCGATGACGGCGAGACCCCGCTTGACGCAGCGATCCGGGAGATCGAGGAGGAGATCGGGCTGGCGGTCACCCCGGCCGACCTGCTCGGTCGACTGGACGACTACCCGACCCGGTCCGGCTACGTGATCACCCCGTTCGTGTTCTGGGCCCCGACCGGCGCCGAGCCGGTCCCCAACCCGGAGGAGGTCGCATCGATCCATCGAATCGCCATCCCGGAGCTCGGCCGGCCGGCTCGGTTCGTGACCATCCCGGAGAGCGACCGGCCGGTGATCCAGGTCCCGATCGGTGGCGACCTGATCCATGCCCCGACCGGGGCGGTCATCCACCAGTTCCGGGCGGTGGCGGTCGACGGGCTCGATGTCCGGGTCGACCGGTACGAGCAGCCGGTGTTCGCCTGGCGATGACCGGCACCCGTCTGGCCGAGCTGGCGGCCACCACCGAGGCCGTCCGGGCCACCTCGAGTCGAAAGGCGAAGGCCGAGCTGCTGGCCGAGCTGCTTGGCCGATTGGCCGACCCGGAGATCGTGCCGGCGGTCGGCCTGCTGCTCGCCACGCCCCGCCAGGGGGCGATCGGGGTCGGGTGGGCCGCAGTGGCCAGACTGTCGGACGACCGGGCTGCGCACGATCCGGACGTGGCCGATGACGACGCCCGGTTCGATGCGGACGTGCTCGGGCTGGATCGGGTGCTGTCCGAGGTGGCGGTGACCACCGGGGCCGGGTCGGAGGCGGCAAGGACGGCGGCCCTGAACCGGTTCCTGGCCCGGTGCGAACCGGCGGAGGCGGAGTTCGTCAAGCGGGTCCTGGTCGGCGACGCCCGCCAGGGGGCGCTGGCCGGCGTCATGACCGATGCGGTGGCCAAGGCCTCCGGGATCAAGGCGGCGACGATCCGCCGGGCGGTCATGCTGCGGGGCGACCTCGGCGAGACCGCGGCCGTTGCCCTGATCGCCGGCAAGGATGCGGTCGAGGCGGTCGACCTGGTCGTCGGCCGCCCGATCCAGCCGATGCTGGCGGCCACCGCCCCGTCGGCCGCCGAGGCGATCGATGCGGTCGGTGCGGCCTCGGTCGAGTGGAAGCTCGACGGGGCCCGGATCCAGGTCCACATCGATCACGACGGCCACGGCGCAGACCCGGGCCGGCCGATCGCGGTCTACACCCGCAACCTGAACGACGTGACCGACCGGCTGACCCAGGTCGTGGCCGTGGCCGCAGCACTCCCCTGCCGCTCCGCCGTACTGGACGGCGAGGTCCTCGGCTTCTTCGGTGAGGACGACAGCCCCCAGGCGTTCCAGGACACGATGAGCGCCCTGGGGACCGAGGGCGGGGCCGAGGGGGCCGGCCTCCGGCCCTACTTCTTCGACCTGATGTACCTCGACGGCGAGAGCCTGATCGATCGACCGTTGCGCGACCGGGTGACCCTGCTGCACGAACTCGCCGGTGACCACGTGGTCCCCCAGCGGTTCACCGAGGACACAGACGAGGCCCAGGCCCATCTGGACGAGGCGCTTGCCCGCGGCCACGAGGGGGTCATGGTCAAGGCCGCATCGGGCGGCTACGAGGCCGGCCGGCGAGGGAAGGGCTGGCGGAAGGTCAAGCCGGTCCACACCCTCGACCTGGTCGTCCTGGCGGCCGAGTGGGGCCATGGCCGCCGGCAGGGCTGGCTGTCGAACCTCCACCTCGGGGCTCGGGACCCCGAGACCGGGGCGTTCGTCATGGTCGGCAAGACCTTCAAGGGGCTGACCGACGAGCTGCTCCGATGGCAGACCGAGCGGTTCACCGAGCTGGCGGTCGACGGCACCGAGGACTGGGTGGTCCGTATCCGGCAGGAGCTGGTGGTCGAAATCGCCCTCGACGGGGCCCAGACCTCGACTCGATACCCCGGCGGGGTCGCCCTCCGGTTCGCCCGCGTCCGTGGCTATCGCCCGGACCGGGACCCGGCGACCGCAGACACGCTCGACGCGGTCCGAGCCCTCCTGCCCGGCGGCTGAGGAGCCGGGGAGGAGGCGGGCCGATCAGCGGGGCTGGGCGCTGAACCGGCGCCGACGATGCTCGTGCCGCAGCCACTCCTCGGCCGCCCTGGACCGCCGGTTGAGCTGGACGATCGTGGCCTCCGCCACCTTGGCGATCCCGGCTCGGCGGTTCAGCTCGTGGTTCACCGCTGCGTGGTCCCGGCCGGTCAGGTCGACCAGTTCCTTGGTCAGGTCGGTGTTGATCCGCCGCAATCGATCGCGTTCGTTTCGGTCGGCGCCACCACCGAGTCTGCCCACGGTGGCCGGGGTCCCGCCGGGTAGCGGGACCGCGGCCAGGTCGATCACCAGGTTCTCGGCTTCCGGCAGCTCGACGTCGCTCTCCTCCTCGTCGTCGATGAAGATCCCGGCCTCGGCCTCCAGCTCGGACGCGGTTGCGGAGTGCACGGCGAAGAGCGACATCTGGTCGGCGTCGTCTGTCCGTTCCCGTTCCTGCCCGTCGCCGTCCCGGGTGTCCTTGTGGAGGTTGTGGCGTCTGGCATCGGCGATCGTGTAGCCGAAGTGGCGAAGGCGCCGGTCGTCCGGAATGAACATGTAGGCCCGCTGCGCTCCGGCGCCGGGGATGTGGCGAACGATCCGACCGACCGCCTGGCGGAAGAAGAGCTCGGTCGTTGTCGTCGTGGCGTAGACCCCGACCCGGAGCCGGGGGATGTCGACCCCTTCGGAGATCATCCGGACCGCAACGATCCATGGCCGGTCGCCGTCGGCGAACGCCGAGATCTTGGCCGAGGCGTCCGGATCCTCGCTGGTTGCGATCTCGGCCTTGATCCCGAACCGGTCACGAAGCAGCCCGGCGATCCCTCTGGCGTGATCCTGGTCCATGGCGATCACCAGACCACCGGCGTCCGGGTGCCGCTGCCGGATCTGCTGCAGCCGCTCGTTGGCATGCCCGAGCACGACCGGCAACCACTCCCCCTCCAGGCTGAGGGCGGCCCGCAGTCGCTGATTGGCCTGGGTCCGGGCCAGCGCATCGTCGAACGAGGCGGCGAGCAGGGCCCCATCCGGCGCCGTCCACTCCATCTGTCCGCCGAAGCGGGGAAAGTACACCGGCCGGACGACCCGCCCGTCTGACAGGGCGTCCCCGTACCCGTACTCGATGTCCGGCACCACCTCGTCTGCGACGTACCGGACGAACGGGATCGACTGGGTGTCGCTGCGGAACGGCGTCCCGGACAGGGCCAGCCGTCTGGCCGCAGCGTCGAAGGCCGCTCTGACCCCATCGCCCCAGGACCGTTCCTCCCCGGCGTGGTGGATCTCGTCCAGGATCACGAACCCGCCCTGGGACAGCCCGAAGAACGGCTCCGGGTTGCTCCCGATCTGCTGGTACGTGGTGACGATGCCGTGGGCGTCGGCCGGCAGGAGGTCACCGGGGACCCAGTCGACCACCAGGTGGAACCCGAACCGGGCGGCGGCGTCCGCCCACTGCTCCTTGAGATGCCGGGTCGGGGCGACCACGATCGGGCGCCCCGGCAGGTTCGGCATCGACAGCCGGGCTGCGGTCAGGGCGAAGGTGGTCTTGCCGGCCCCCGGGGTGGCGACGGCCAGGAAGTCCGGCCCGTCCGAGTCGAGGAACGCATCCAGGGCGCGGCGCTGCCAGGGGCGGAGGCGGAGGGTCGAGGGGGCCATCGGTTCGACAGTCTGCCAAGCCGGATCGATGGTCCAACCCCGGACCGGCCGATTCCCGAAACGAGAGTTCGGTCCCGCCGGCCGGGATCGAGCGAATGCCCTGGTCAGCGGTCCAGCGGCGTCCCGAAGGTGTTTCGGAAGGCCAGCTCGTCCGGGCCTTTGCGGGTGATCGGGCCATGTCCTCCACCGATCGGGTAGCCGATCGGCACCATGGCTGCGGTCGCCCACGGGTCTGGGATGTCGAGCGCTGCCTTGACCAGGTCCTCCCGGTAGCAGTGGAGGGTGGTCAGGGTGCAGCCGACCCCCTCGGCCACGCAGGCCAGCATGGCGTTCTGCACCGCCGGGTACACCGACGCGCCACCGATGAGGCTGGTCCGATCGAGCTCGGCGTCCGTGATGGCCATGGCCCGGAAGTCGGCGCAGAACAGCAGGATGACCGGCGCCTCGGCCAGGTGGTTTGCCAGGTGGGTCCCGGCGGCGATCGAGCGTTGGAAGCCGGGCCGAGCCTCGGGGGCCATGGCCGCCAGCCGCCGTTCGAACCGGGCGGCATAGGCCGTCCACTCCGGTTGATAGACCTCGGCCAGCGCCCGCTTGCGGTCGGGGTCGTCGACGACGATCACCCGCCACGGTTGTTGATTCCCCCCGGTCGGGGCCCAGCAGGCGGCCTGGAGAATCCGCCGGAGCACCTCGTCCGGGATCGGGTCCGGTCGCAGCCGGCGAACCGCCCGCAGAGTGCTCATCGTCTCGTCGAGATCGGCCATCGGGCGAGCTTTCCCGGGACCCGAGATGGTCGTCAAGTCGCCCCGGGCGCAACCGGTCGGCGGAGGTCCCGGCGGCGAGCCGCCGGATTGGGACGGAGCCGGGCGAACCGGGCCTCGTCCCGTTGCAGCCGGTAGGCGTCGACGATCGGCTCGAGCTCCCATGGGGCGGCTCCATCGAGGATGACCCCGTCGACCCCGAGCTGCAGCTGGTTGGCGACCGCCGCCGCGCACTGGGACCGGTCGCCGGCTGCCGATGCCGCCGCCCATGCGTCCGGGAGCAACCCCGCGACGTGTTCGAGCTCGGAGTCGGAGGCCCCGGCCTCGATCGGCCCCCGAAAGCTCTGGACGAACAGATCCTGGCGGAAGCGCTCGAGCACCGCCGGATCCCATCGGTTGGCCGCGACGAGCAGGTCCCCGTAGGCCTGCAACTGGGTGGCGAGGCGACCGACCGTCCGGCGGCGCCGATCCTCCGGCGGAAGGTGGTCTCCGGCGGTTGCCAACACCGCCCAGATCCTGACCGCGGCGGGATCCCGTCCCGATCGCTCCGCCGCGGTCCGGATCTGGGCGACGGCCCGCCTGGTCGTGTCGTCTGAGAAGAACGTGTGGAGCACCACCGCATCGAACACCCGGCCGCCGAGGGCCTGCGATTTCGGTCCGAAGGCGGCGATCGCCATGGGGATGTGGTCTCGGCTGGTCGTCTCGAGCGAGAGCCGGGGGAACCGCCCAGCCGGACCGTCGTGGTCGATGATCGTCTCCCCGGACCACAGTCGGCGCATCAGCCAGGCGAAGTCTGCGATCCGGGCGGTCGTGACCGGCGTCAGCCCGAGGTCGGTGACCCGCCCGGGAATGCCCCGACCGATCCCGAGGGCGAACCGACCGCCGGTCAGCTTGTGCATCGTCAGGGCGTGGGACGCGGTGATGAGCGGATGCCTGGCGGCCAGGTTGGTTGCGGTCGTTGCGATCCCCAACCGGTGGGTGACCGCCCCGACGGCACCGGACAGGGTGGCCGCCTCCTTGATGCTCAGTCGCTCCGGAAGGAAGGCCGACCCCAGCCCGATCCGCTCGGCCTCCTGGGCCTCGACCAGCAGCTCCCGAGGGTTTTCTGGCGACCCGGCGAGCGCGGCGAAGCCGAGTTCCGGGAGGACCGGCGATGCGCCAACTCGATTGTCTGTCGCCGCCCGACCGGTCGCCACCGTGCTCCTCGCACCGCCTGCCGCCATCGCCTCTGTCGCCCGATCAGCGTACCCCCGGCCCCGACCGCCGATCCACCCGTGGTCGACCCGGCAGACCGGTCAGTCGAACCACCGCTCCCACCGATCGGGGTTGGCATCGATCCAGGCCGCAGCGACGTCCGCGATCGCCCGTCCGTCGTTGTCCACGCCATCGATCAACGTGAGCTGGTCCTCGGTGGTCAGGGAGAATGCCCGGAGGAACCGCTCCAGGTCCGGGGCTCGATCCGACAGGTCGGGGGCGGCCAGCTTGAACAGCCGGTCCTCGGGGTAGTCGCAGGTTCGGGGCCGACCGGGGGCCGCAGCGGACAGGCAGTCGGCCGAGGGCGGCGGCAGACGGACGTTCACCAGGTCGAAGCGGGCGACCTCGGCCGTCGGTGACCACCAGTAGACCAGGATCGGGCGCCCGGCCGCGGTCGACCGGGCCAACTCGGCCGCGGTGGCGGCCTCCGACCCGCTGTAGATGACCTCGAACGGCAGCTCGAGCCCGTCGATCAGTTCCTGATCGAACTGCTCGTAGCCGGGATCGGTGCCGAGCAACCGGCCCTGCGCCCCCGTCTCCCCGGTGGCGAACCGGGCTGCGACCGCCGGGTCGGCGTAGGCCTCCCAGTCCTCCAGGGTCGGGTCCTCATCGATCAGGTAGCGGGGCACGTACCATCCGGTCTTCCCGACGACGCCGAGCTCACCGAGCGAGGCGACCGCCCCCTCGTCGATCGTCGCCTGCTCCCTGGGCTCGAGGCCGGACGGCCAGATCTCGAGCACCGCATCCAACTCCCCGGCGGACAGATCGGACAGCATCCGGCTGGTGTCTCGGAGCTCGACCGCCTCCACCGGATAGCCGAGGCGACGCTCCACCAGCTGTTCGGCGATCGCAGCGGTGACCCGGGCCCCGGTCCACGGGTTGACGCCCAGGGTCATCTTCGGCAGACGCTCGTCCCTCGGTCGTACCGCAACGCTCTCGACCGGCGCTGACGTATCCGGACCACCGTCGACCGCATCCTCCGCCGACGGCGGCGACGAGCCGGTACACGCTGCGAGCAACCAGACCGACGCAGCCACTGCCGCCAGCCATCGATGGCGCCCACACATCGTGTCGCCCGGTCGGCCGGCTCCAATCACGGCGGCAAGCGTAGTCGGCCGGACGGCCGACAACCTGTGGCCGATCGGCGCCCTGGGTTAGCATCTCGCCATGACGACACTCGAAGGCCGGCTCGCCGGCAAGGTGGTTCTGATCACCGGGGGCGCCCGGGGACAGGGAGCGGCGGAAGGGCGGCGGTTCGCCGCCGAGGGGGCGACGGTCTACCTCACAGACATCCTCTCCGAGGGCCAGGCGGTGGCCGAGGAGATCGGCGGCTCATTCCATGAGCACGATGTGACAGACCCGGCGGCATGGGAGGCGATCGTCAAGGACGTCGTGGCCGAGCACGGACGAATCGACGGGTTGGTCAACAACGCCGGCATCTTTCGCCTCGGCGGGGTCACCAGCACCGACCGGGAGTTGTGGGACACCACGATCGCCATCAACCAGACCGGCGTCTACCTCGGTATGGCTGCGGTGGCCCCGACCATGATCGAGCAGCGGTCGGGTTCGATCATCAACATCTCATCGATCGCCGGCATCCGCGGCGCCTCGGTCGCCCTGGCCTACAGCGCGACCAAGTGGGCGGTCCGGGGTATGACGAAGAGCGCAGCCCAGGAGCTGGCCCCACACCGAGTTCGGGTCAACTCGATCCACCCCGGCATCATCGACACCCCGATGCTTGCCACCTTCGACGACGCCGGGGTTCGGGAGGCGGTGAAGGCCCGCATCCCGCTCGGCTACGAGGCTTCGGCCGACGACGTGGCCAACCTGGCCCTCTTCCTGGCCAGCGACGAGAGCGCCTACTGCACCGGGTCGGAGTTCATCGTCGACGGCGGCATGACCGCCTGAGGGCCCGGCATGGACGGTATCCACGACATGGGCGGGGTGGAGGGCTACGGCCCGGTCCCGTACGAGGCGGACGAGCCGATCGAGGTCGGCGATCGCTGGGAGGCGTTCTCCGGCGCCGCCCTGTTCGCCCTGCTCCGGTCCGGTCGGACCAATATCGACGCCCACCGACACCGGATCGAACGGCTCGACCCGACCCGCTACCTGCCGCTCACGTACTGGGGCCGCTGGCTGGCCGCGGTCGAGTCGGCCGCGGTCGATCAGGGCATCGTCACCGAGGCCGAGGTGGCGGAAGCGGTTGCGACCCTTGGCCATACGCCGGCCACCGGTCGTCCGCCCCGGATGCACCCGCCGGTGGCGCTGGAGTCGTCGGAGAACGACCCGACCTTCATCCGGGAGATCGAGCGACCGGCCCGGTTCGACGTCGGTGACCGGGTCGTCACCGCCGCAGACGCCCCCCATCGGGGCCATCATCGACTCCCCCGTTATGCCCGGGGTCGCCGGGGCACGATCGCCCGCTGCTACCCGGCCTTCACCTTCCCGGACACCGTGGCCCATGGCCGCGGCGAGTCACCGACCCACGTCTACGCCGTCGCCTTCGACGGCCGCGAGCTGTGGGGCCCGGACGGCGATCCGAACCAGGTCTGCCACCTCGACCTGTTCGAGCCGTACCTGCGCCCCGCCGAGGAGGCGAGTCAATGAGCGAACCGAACCCGCCGGAGCAGGCCGCCGGCCAGGCCGTCCGAGCCGAGGCCCTCGAGCATCTCCTGGTCGACAAGGGGATCCTGACCTCGACCGAGGTCGACAACTACATCGAGACCTGGACCAACCGCATCGGCCCGATGGTCGGGGCGTCGGTGGTGGCCCGAGCCTGGGTCGATCCGGCGTTCACCGAGCGTCTCCTGGTCGATGCGACCACCGCGGTCGGCGAGATCGGGATCAACCCCGGCCGGCTGGAGCGCCTGGAGGTCGTTGTCAACGGACCGGGCGTCCACAACGTGGTCTGCTGCACCCTCTGCTCCTGCTACCCGTGGACGCTGCTCGGGCTCCCGCCCTCGTGGTACAAGTCGCCCGAGTACCGGTCCCGGATCGTCAGGGAACCCCGCCAGGTCCTGGCCGAGATGGGCCTCGAGCTGGACCAGGACGTCACGATCAACGTCTGGGACTCGAGCGCCGAGGTCCGCTACCTCGTGATCCCGGAGCGTCCGTCCGGGACCGATGGCCTGTCCGAGGAGCAACTGGCGGCGATCGTGACCAGAGACTCGATGATCGGGGTCGCCACGGTGGCCGCCCCCGCCGGCACCGGGAGCACATGACCGACGCCGGCGATCCGTTGGATGCCGACGGCCCGGCGGCGCCACCCCGGTCCAACGGTGAGCTGGTGTTCACCGAACCGTGGCAGTCGCGCCTGTTCGGAACGACGATGCGACTGTTCGAGGCCGAGCACTTCGAGTGGGACCGGTTCCGCGATCGGCTGATCGCAGAGATCGAGATCCACCAGGCCGCCATCGGCCGGGACCCCGGCATCGTCTACGACTACTGGGGCTGCTGGCAGCGAGCCCTCGAGGGGCTCCTGGACGAGCTTGCGCTGGTGCCGGATGCGGAGTTGGCCGCCACCGCCGAGGCGTTCGCCGCCCGCCCGGCCGGCCATGACCATGATGACCACGACCATGACGGCGACCGCAGCCCCGAGCACGACGGGCGCTGAGGACCACCGGCATGGGGCCCCGCCCTGGTGTACCTAGTTCGCGGTCGCCAGGACGGCGCCGAGTAGCACCGACGCCCCGTTCGTCGCCTGGGCTTCGGTGATCCGCTCGGCCTCGTTGTGGCTGAGCCCGCCCTCGCAGGGAACGAAGATCATCGCCGTCGGGCAGTGGGCGGCCACGTAGCAGGCGTCGTGCCCGGCCCCGGAGATCATCCGCCGGTACGGGAGGCCGAGCGTCACCACCGACGCCTCGACCGCATCGACGACCGCAGAGTCGAACAGCACCGGCGGGGAGTCGTTGCGGCGGATCAGCTCGGCCTCGACGCCAAGCCGATCGCACTCCTCCCCGACCACGGACCGGACGTCTGCCTCCATCCGGTCCAGGACCTCGCCGTCCGGATGGCGGATGTCGAGCGTGCAGCCAAGCGTCTCGGGAATGGTGTTCGGCGAGATCGGTGTGGACTGGAACTGGGCGAAGGTGGCCCGGGCCCACTCCCCGTGGGCCTCGACCGCCTCGTAGACCCGGGTTACGACCGCAGCGATGGCCCGAGCCGGGTCCCGGCGGCCCGCCATCGGGGTCGGGCCGGCGTGGGCCGGGAAGCCCCCGAGCTCGAGGGTGAACCATCGGAGCCCCTGCACCCCGGTCACCACCCCGATCTCCAGCTCCTCCGCCTCGAGGATCGGGCCCTGCTCGATGTGCAACTCGAAGGCGGCGGCATGGCGGGATGGCCCGGCCGGTCTGGGACCGGCCCAGCCCAGTCGATCCAGTTCATCGGCGACGGTGACACCGTCGACGTCTGCCAGGGCTCGGGCCGCTTCGAGCTCCAGCGCACCGGCCCACACCGCCGACCCCATCATCGACCGCTGGAACCGCGACCCCTCCTCGTTGGTCCACACGACCAGGTCGATCGGGTGACGGGTGGTGACCCGGTGATCGTTCAGCCACTCGATGACCTCGAACCCACCGAGCACGCCGTACACCCCGTCGAACCGACCCCCGGTCGGCTGGGTGTCGAGATGACTCCCGATCAGGACCGACGGCGCCTCGGGGTCGGTGCCCGGCCGCCGGATCCAGAGATTGCCGATGGCGTCGGTCTCGGCCGAGCATCCGGCCTCGATCGCCCACCCGAGGAGGAGCGCCCGTCCTGCCGCATCGTCGTCACTCAGCGCCTGCCGGTTGCTCCCGCCGTTGGCGGTCGGCCCGACCTGGGCCATGTCCATCAGCCGCCGCCACAGCCGAGCCCCGTCGACGGCCGGAGCGGGGGGTGCATCGTTGACCATTGGCGCCTTCTCTCCTCATCGACCAGCACCGAGCGTAGCGGTCGGGCCGTGTCGGCCCGGAGCTCGATTGGTGCCATCACGACCCGGCGCCGATACTCGATCGGTGACGGCAACCCCGGTGACCGACCCGCCACCGGCTTCGTTCGCCAAGTTGGCGCCGTTCTACGTCGGCGGCTTCCTCGGCCCGTTCGGGACGATGGTGATCCTGCCGATGCTGCCAGAGCTCCGCGACCGGTTCGGCGTCGACTCGGCGACGATCAGCTGGGGCCTGTCGGCCTATCTGTTTCCCATGGCGGCCCTGCTGCTGGTTTCCGGGACGATCGGCGAGCGACTCGGCCGGCGGCTGGTCCTCCGCCTGGCGCTCGCCGCCTACGTGATGGCCACGGTGATGGCGGCGTTGGCCCCGTCGATCGAGGTGTTCCTGGCCGCAAGGGCCGCCCAGGGTGTCGGCAATGCGTTCATCACACCGCTGATGATCGCCGGGCTGGCCGCCCTGACCCCGCCGGACCGGTTGGGCGGCCGGGTCGGGATCTACACCGCATTCCAGGCACTGGGAGGTGGGATGGCGCCCTTCGCCGGTGGTCTGGCCGCAGCGGTGGACTGGCGACTCGCCTTCTGGGCCGCCGCCGTGGTCACCGCTGCGGTGGGGTTGCTCGTTCCGGCGGACGACGGCCAGGTCAGAGCCGCACCGCCGTCGTTCCGGTCACTGATCGACCGGCGGCTCCTGACCCTCGGCGTCGGTACCTTCGCAGCCGCCGCCGGGCCGATCGGTGCCGGCATCCTGGTCGGGCTCAAGGCCCGGGACATTCTCGGCATGTCGCCGACCACCGCCGGCTTGCTGCTGGCCGGCGCCAGCTTCGGCTCCGCGGCCATGGCCCCCGGGTTCGGTCGGCTCCTCGATCGGTACGGGGCCCGCCGGTGCGGGATCGCATCGACCGTTGCGATCAGCGGTCTGGTCTCGCTGCTCGGCTTGACCGGCACCGTCGGCACCACGGCGGTGGTGTACCTGGTGGCAGGGTCGTTGGTCAGCTTCATGGTGGTGGTGATCCAGCAGGTCGGGGCCTCGATCCTGCCGGCCAATCGGGGTGGGGCCCTGTCGGCGATCCTGTCGTTCCGATTCGTCGGTCATGCCGCGGGGCCGCTGCTGTGGGTACCGGTGCTGGAGCGATCGGAGGCGGCGGCCTTCGCCGGTTCCGCCGCACTGGGGGTGGCGACGGTTGCGGCCTTGCTGATCGCACTGCCGCAGCGGACTGCGGCCACCGCGCCGGCACCGGCCGCGTGATCGAACCGGTGGCTCAGGCCCTCGGGGCCAGGTCCCTGGTGGACGGTTCCGTCGTCAGCGCCCGATCGGTGTCGGCGGCGGCCGGTGGTTTCGGTGGGGTGGCGAAGACGAAGAACAGCATGCCAAGCCCGGCCAGCAGTGCCAGCGCCGTGAACCCCAACCGGTAGGAGCCGGTCCGGTCGGCCAGGATGCCGGCGACCAGCGGCCCGCCCATCATGCCCATCATCACGATCATCGACGAGACGCCCATGATCTTGGCGAACGACGTCGACCCGAAGTAGTCGGCCCGCAGGGCCTGCATCAGCGGACCGCGCACGCCCCATGACAGCCCGTGGAGCGGGACGAACAGCCAGATCATCCAGCGAGCGGTCGCATAGGTCAACAGCAGCAGCCCAACCATGTGACCGATCATGGCGCCAGAGGCCAGGACCCGTTTGTTCATCCGGTCACCGAGTACTCCACCGCCGATCTGGCCGACGAACTGCATCAGCGGCATTGCGCCACCGACGAAGCTGGCCTCCTGGAGGCCGAATCCCTGCTCGCTCGTCAGATACAGCGAGAGATGGGCGATGACCGAGCCGACGACCAGCAGGGCGGTGGCATGGCCGAGCGAGATCATCCAGAACGCCCGGGTCCGGATGGCCTGCCCGGCGGTGAAGTGGATGTCTGACACCCCCTCGGCCCGGGGCAGGCGCTCGACGGTCTCGGGGTCGATGCCGTCGACGTGCTCGCCCCGGTCGGCCGGATCCTGCCCGAACAGCCGGATCAACGGGAGCGACACCGCAACGATGGCCACGCCGCTCAGGGCGGCGGTCCATCGCCACCCGAACGTCCGGAGGATCCACACCACGCCGGGGGTCACGATCCCTCCGATGGCGAACCCGGTCCCGGACAGCGACAGCGCCTTGGCCCGGTGACGCTCGAACCAGCGGACGGTGGCAGACGTCACGCTGAGGAATCCGGACAGGCTGGCCCCGACGGCGGCCACCCCGAGGGCGACGAAGAAGTGCCACAGCGTCTCGATCTGGCTGAGGCCGATCATGCCGGCTCCGGTCAGGACCGCCCCGACCGGCATGACCCAGCGCGGCCCGCATCGATCGAGGGCCCAGCCCTGGGCCGGGCCGAGCAGCCCACTCTCGGCCCGCATCAGTGAGAACGCAGCCGAGAACGCGGTCTTGCTCCAGCCGAACTGCCGCTCGAGCAACACCGCATAGTTGCCGTAGGCCTGGGTGATCAGGCCGCTCTGCATGGCCTGGATCGCCGCACCGGCCGCGACCAGCTTCCAGCCGAAGAAGACCTTCCGCCGCGCCATCAACGAGCGTCGATCACGAACCGGGTCGAGCCCGCTGGGCTTCGGCCCAGGTCATGCCCTGCTGGACGTTTGGCTCCCGTGGCAGCCCGAGCACGTGCTCGGCCACGATGTTGCGCTGAACGGCGAACGTCCCGCCGCCGAGGGTCAGGGCCGGGGCGAAGAGGAACCCGTAGTGCCAGATCGGGTCGACGTCCGGGAACTGGCCACCGTCGACGTTGACCTCGGTTGCCCCACCGCGGGCCCGGGGTGGCAGCGGCCCGGGCGGTCCCGCCCCCTCCAGCAGACCGGCGGTGCCGGCCACGGCCGCCGCAGCCTCCATGACCGCCTGGCCATGCTCGTCGGCCATGATCTTCTGGACCGACGCCTCCGGCCCGGGGGTCCGACCGGCCAGGGTGGCGCTCAAGGTCCGGAGGCGGCTGAGCCGGAGGACCTCGGCGTCGACGTGGAGTCTCGCCAGCCGTTGCCGGAGCCCCGGGTCGTCAACGCCGCCGGCCGCCCGGACCAGGTCGAGCAGGTGAGCGGCGGAGGGGCCGGCACCCCACAGGGAGCCGGCGGCCGACAGCTGGACCCGCTCGTTGGACAGGGTCACCTTGGCCAACCGCCACCCGTCGCCTTCCTCCCCGATCCGATACTCCGCCGGGAGCCGAACGTCGTCGAAGAAGGTCTGGTTGAACGAGTGGGCAGTCGTCATGTCGATGATCGGCTCCATCGACAGGCCGTCGACATCGGTCGGACAGATGAAGTAGGAGATCCCCTTGTGCTTCGGCACGTCCGGATCGGTCCTGGCGATCAGGATGCCGAACTGGCTGTTGTGACCGCCACTGGTCCAGATCTTGGATCCGTTGATCACGTACTCGTCACCGTCGCGGACCGCCCGGGTGCCGAGCGCCGCAAGGTCCGAGCCGGCATCTGGCTCTGAGAACATCTGGCACCAGATCTCCTCGCCGGAGATGATCTTCGGCAGGTAGCGGCGCTGCTGGGCCTCGGTACCGGCCGCCAGGATGGTCGGGCCGGCCCACCCGATCCCGATGGCATTCGACGGTCTTGCGACCCCGGCCCGAGCCAGCTCGTCGTCGATGATCAGCTGATGCTCTGGCTCGGCGTCCAGCCCGTACGGTCGGGGCCAATGGGGGACGACGTAGCCCGCCTCGGCCAGCGTTCGACCGCTCGGATTCGGATGATCGGCCAGCCACCGCCGGACCTCGAGCCGGCGCGGATCATCCTCTGATGGCAGATCGAAGTCCATCGGGTCGAGCTTGGTTGATCGCCAGACCGGGCACAAATCTCCGGCCGGGCTGCGACCGCTCAGGTGGCCGGGGCGAGGAACGCAGCGTGACAGCGGTCGGGGACCGAGAGCTCGAACCGCTGACAGTACCGCTCGGCGGCAGAGGCATCGGCCCCGAAGCCGGGAACGACCAGCGCCCAGTAGCCGGGGGTCAGGGTGGCAACCCCGTCGCTCGGGTACAGCATCAGGTCTGCGTGCCCCTCGGCGACCAGCCGGTCGAAGACGGCCAGGGCCTCGCTCCACCCCTGGTTGACCCGATCGACCGCGGCAAGCGAGGCGTGGTACCCGGCCGCCGGTGACGGGCCGACGGCATAGACGTCGATCGCTTCGGTGGTGGTGATCTCCTCGCCGACGGTCACCTCGACCGCAACCGTGCGGCGACCGGGCTGGAGGGTGACCGTCACCGGATCTGGACCCGGCGCTCCGGTGGCCAACCCGTCGACGACCGGACGGAACTGGGCTCCCACCGGCGCGTCGAGAACCGAGACCCGATGCTCGACGCCGGCCTCGAGCGGTCCGACCGAGGCACCCTCGATGGTGGCGGTTGCGTCGGCGGAGGCACCGCCGGCGCCCTGGCGGAGCCACAACCCGACCCCGACCAGGACGGCAACCACGCCGAGCCCGATGAGCAGCGTCGTCACCAGGGATCGAGAAGACCCAGCGCCGGAGGATGAGCCAACGCGCTCGGCCGGCTGGGCCCACCCGCTGGGCCCCGCAGCCGGCCGGTCGGCCCGGCCAGCTTCCCCGGCGGTCCGAGGCGGCTGGTAGAGCTCGGCCCACGGTTCGATCGGGGCCGCCGGGGGCCGGTCGGCGGCCGGCAGGAACAGGTCGGGGGTGGCGGCGGTTGGCGGAACGGGCTGGACGTCGCGCCCGAGCGGCGCCGACGGCGGACCGAACTCCCTTGCCGTCACCGGCTGGCCGGCGGCGACGTCGAGCGGGAGGGCCAGGTCCGCCATCCCGACGGTGACCGGCGGGTCGGCAAGCGCGGCGACGAGATCTCCGACCAAGGCGTCGACGGTGACGTACCGGTCGCCTGGGCTGCGGGCGGTCGCCAGCTCGAACGCGGCGCCGAGCCGATCGCTCATGCCGGCCGATGACGGGCTCGGCATCGGCTCGGACAGGATCCGCTTCATCAGAGGCCACACCGTCGCATCGGTGGGGTCGTGATAGGGGGCGTGTCCGACGATGAGCTCGTACATCGTGGTCCCGAGCGAGTAGACGTCTGCGGCCACGGTCGGCGGCTGGCCCTCCAGCACCTCGGGGGCGGCATGGGCGAAGCTCGCGGTGACCAGCCCGGTTGCGGTTCGGTGACCGCCTTCGATCCTGGCGATCCCGAAGTCGCCGAGTGCCGGTTCGCCATAGGCCGAGATCATCAGGTTTGCGGGCTTGATGTCGCGGTGGAGAATGCCAGCCCGGTGGGCCTCGGCCAGGGCTCGCCCGATCTTGACCGTGATCTCGACCGCATCGTGGCCGGGTAGCGGTCCGAGTTCGTCGAGACGGTCCCGAAGCGAGCCCCCCGGCAGATACTCCATCACCAGGTAGGCCCGACCGTTCCTGGTGAACCCGCCCTCATGGACACCGACGATGTGGGGATGGTCGGAGACCGCACCGATGGCGTGGCACTCCCGCTGGAACCGGGCCTCGGCCTCGGTGTCGCTGGCCTGGGCCCGCAACACCTTGACCGCAACGGTGCGCCGAAGGCTCAGCTGCTCCGCTCGGTAGACATCGGCAAACCCGCCTCGGCCGATGTGTTCGGCCGGGCCGAGCCCTCGGATTCCGAGGTCGATTCCGGCTTCTTCGTCAGCCACCGGCCGCCGTGGTAGACGTGGTGTCCTCCCCGTCGGTCATCGCATCGCCCTCGCCGTCGGTCATCGCACCGTCATCGGCGGTGGTGTCTTCGGCCTGGGTATCCGGGGTGTCGGCCGCCGGTGCGCCCTCGAAGTAGACCGGGAAGCACTCGTCCGGGACTGCGAGATTGAACGACTCGCAGTAGCCCTGGGCTGCGCCTCGGTCCTCCCCGAACCCGCTGATGAAGATGTTCCAGAACCCAGGCGAGAGCGGCAGGAGCTGCAGGCCCTCGTGGCCGGCGGCCCGGAACTCGTCGAACTGGCGGATCGCCTCGGCCCATCCCTCGGTCTGCATGTCGACCGACGACAGGTTGACCCGCCAGCCGACGGGTGGCGGATCGCCGAGCACGTACAGCTCGATCGGTGTCGAGCTCGAGACGTCGACGCCGTTGGTGATCTCGATGAACAGGCTGTGGCGACCGGCCGGGAGAATCAGGTCCGGGAGCAGCGCGTCCGGCTGGCCCTGCGGAATGTCATCGACAACGACCTGGAGCAAGGATCCGTCCGGCTCGCCGACCAGGTCGATGCTGTAGGTCTCGCCCTGCTGGAGCGGGCCGGCGGTGGCGGCGTCGAAGAACAGCGTCGGCTCCGACACCACCGGCTCGGGGGCCTCGGTCACCGCTGGGGTGGCCGGCAGGGTGGTCTCGACCGCAGCCTGGTCGGCTTCGGTGGCGACGGCTGCATCGTCCGCCGACTCGTCGCCGCCGTCCCGGGTCAGGAACCAGGCGGCCGCCAACCCGGCGAGGACGATGGCGGCCAGTCCGAGCCCGAGCAGCGCCCGATTCGGCTCCTTCGGCTTCTGTCGACGGCGGCGGTTGTCAGCCAGCTTGAACTCGGTGTCCTGTGGACGATCGATACCGACCGGTCGGACCCCACGCCCCGGCGGGCCATCTCCGTATCCGGACGGCCCGGGGCGAGCCATCGGCCGGGTCCCGTCCGCCGGTGCGCGGCGGGGGCCGGCCGCAGCCATCGCCGGGCTCTGGGGCTCGTTGCCGAAGTCGTAGGAGTCCATGGCGTTCACCTCGCCGGTTGTTGCGGCACCGATGGCGGCGTAGCCGTCCACCTCGGTTTGGTCTTCGGGAAAGGCCGACGGCACCGCCGGCATGGGGTCGGCCCAGGGGGCGTCGTCCGGAGGGGGAAATGCGGTCGGCATCGGATCGGGCGGCATCGGTTCGTCGTCCGGGGCCGCCGCGCCAGGATCCGGTACGGCGCTCAGCCGCCGGGCACCGTCCGACTTGCCTCTGGGGTGACCGAACACGCCGGCCGCCGACTCGCCACCGGCGACCACGACGGTGTCCTCGGGCGACACCCGCTCCGGGATCCGGGGATGCTCGCCGGTCGGTTGACGGAGCGGGGGAAGGCTTGGGCGCCGCTCACTGCGTCGGCCGATGGCCGATCGATCGGTGTCGGCCGGGTCAAGCGGCCGGCGGGAGGGCGGACGACTGGGAGGACCGCCGAGGTCCGTCGGGTCGGCCGGACGGGGCGTCCGTCCCGGTGGGGCCCCGGACTCGATGCGACGGATCTTCTTGCCGGTCGGGCCGGAACGGGGGTCGGCGGTCGGCTGGCCCTGACCGTTCCGGCGACTGGGCTTCGCCGCCGCCCGAGCGCCGCCCGGCCGCTGGCTGCGGGGCGTTGCGGACGGACCCTTGGGGCGGGAATCGTCGTCCTGGCCATCGGATCGACCTCGAAACATCAGCAGTCCTCCCCGCTCCTGGGGCCACGGCCCATCGACCGGTCACCGCTGCGACCAGACCGGTTGGCCACGACCGCACCGGTCCCAGACCACCGCCCGGGCCCGCGACCCGTTCGACGACCGTGTCCCTGTGTCTGTGTTGCCACTACCACGAGCCCGAGGCCGCCTTTCACCTGCCGTCCGGCCCACGCCACCGAAACATGATACCGATAACCGCCGAGCGTGCCTTTTCACCGGCCGGTTGATGGGCGGGTTCGCAGGTGGGGTCTTGGGTCGATCGGTCCGGTCGATCGACCGGCTGACCAGGCCGAACGACCCACCGGTGGGGAACCCCCAGGGGATCTTTGGGGGCTCCCCCGCATTCCGGCAGACCGGAATCTGGGGCTGAATCGAGCTATGAGCACATCCGTCCCCACCCTGGACCGACCGCAGACCAGCGCCGAACTCGGTGCAACGACCGTTGGCCCCCGTCTCGGCGACCTCGCCGCAGCCGCCGCCCCCGACCGCAATCGCGCCGTCGATGCCTACCGGGCCGCCGCCATGATGGCGGTCACGCTCGGCCACTGGGCCGCAGTGATGCTGACCGTCGGTGACGACGGCGAGCTGATCGGCGGCAATGCGCTGTCGGATGCACCAGGGCTGGCCGTCGTCAGCTGGCTGTTCCAGGTCATGCCGCTGTTCTTCGTCGTCGGCGGCTTCTCGTCAGCCATGTCCCTCGATGCCCACAACCGCAACGGCGGCCGCCCGGCCGACTGGGTCGCAGCCCGGCTCCGTCGGATGCTGGCCCCGACCGCACTGCTGGCCGGCACCTGGCTGACCCTGTTGGTCGTCGGCTGGGGCGCCGGCATCGGCGGACTGCTCGGCGTCGGCGCCGTGGCTGCGGCGATCCCGCTGTGGTTCCTGTCGAACTACACGATCGACACCGCCATCGCCCCGTACCTGCTGCCGAGATTCCGACGTAATCCCCGGCTGATCGCCGGCGGCGGCATCGCACTGTTCCTGGCGCTGGAGGCCGTCCGGTTCGCCGGTGTCCCGTACCTGCCCCAGCTCAACTGGGTGCTCGGCTGGCTGCTGTTCCAGACCGCCGGCTTCGCCTGGCGCGACGGCCTGCTCCCGACCGGCGGCCGGCTGGCCGCTGTCGCCGGTGGGCTGTGGGCCCTGGCCATCGCCGCCGTCACCGTCGGGCCGTATCCGGTCTCGATGGTCCACTTCCCCGGGATCGGGGACCTGTCCCCCACCCACCCGCCGTCGCTGGCCCTGCTGCTCTTCGGCGCCGCCTACAGCGCCACCGCCCTGGTGGCGGCGCCTCGGGTGTCGTCGTGGCTCGGCGGCCAGTCGCCGACCTCCAAGCGGGCCTGGACCACCGTGGTTGCCGCCAATGCGGTGGCGATGTCGGTCTACCTGTGGCACTTCACCGCCGCCGTTGCCGCCGGTGCGGTGCTGTATCTGGCCGGGTGGCTGCCGACCGCTGCGGTCGGGACCACGGCCTGGTGGGTCCAAAAGCTGCCGTTGTTCGGACTGGCGGCGGTGTTCCTGGCCGGGATCGTGGCCGTCGTCGGCCGGTTCGAGCAGCGAGCCCTGTTGGCCCCCCGTGCGCCGTGGACCGGACCGACCTGGACGATGCCGCTTGTCGCCGCCGCCGTCTCCATCGCCCTCAAGGCCTGGACCGCAGGTGACCCGGCCCTGGTCGCCGCATCGGCTGCGGCCGTGGTCGTCCTCCACACCGTGGTGCTCCGGCCACGGACCGCCACGGCGTAGGGATTTCTGGCCGCCGCCGGCCGCAAGTATCGTGGCCGGATGACCGCGGTCTCCGATCCTCGCTCCGCCGGTGACGTCCGTCCGATGGCAACCACCCACCGGAACTACGTCAGCTACATCGACAAGTCGCGGGAGTTCTACGCCGCCCACGGGTACGACCGACCGTACCGGTGGGCGGCGAACCCGACCGCCCCGTTCGCTCCGCTTCCCCTGCCGTTGGCCGAGGCAACGGTCGGGGTGGTCACCACCGCCTTCCGCCACGGGGACGACCTTCCGCCGGGTGCGCCACCGATGCTGCCGAAGCAGGTTTATGCCGCAAAGAGTCGGCCGACCCCGACCCGGATGTTCACCGACGACCTGTCGTGGGACAAGCAGGCCACCCATACCGACGACGTCCAGACCTACCTCCCGCTCGACCACTTGGCCGAGGCTGAGGCCGCCGGCCGGATCGGCCGGCTGGCCAACCGGTTCTATGGCGTGCCGACCGAGTACAGCCGACGCCGGAGCGCAGAAGACGCCGAGGCGATCGAGGCCTGGTGCCGGGAGGACGGCGTCGACGTCGTACTGCTCATCCCGCTCTGACCGGTCTGCCACCAGACCGTGAGTCTGGTCGCCCGCCATCTCGAGTCCGCCGGGATCCCGACCGTGGTCATCGGCAGCGCCCGTGACATCGTGGAGCAGGTGGCGGTCACCCGGTTCCTGTTCGTCGACTTCCCGCTCGGCAACCCGTGCGGCAAGCCGGGCGATCGGGCGATGCAGCGGGCCATCGTGGAGCTGGCCCTCCAGCTGGTGGAGCATGCGTTCGGCCCCCAGACCACGGTCCAGGCCCCGTTCGTCTGGTCGGACGATCACCGGTGGCGGGACCGGTACATGGAGGTGACGGACGAGAACCGGGCCGACCTGGCGGCGGCCGGTGCGGCCAGACAGGACAAGCAGGCCAGAACCAGGGCCGATCGCGCCGACTGACGGGCCGGGCGGGCCATACTCCCACGGTGATCCGATCGATCCGCAAGGTCCTCGCCCCCCTGGGCGCCCTGGCCCTCGGTGCCCTGGCCGTGGCGGCCTCGGAGTCGCCGGCCGGCGCCGACGTCACCATCGAGCCGCCAGCGGAGCGGGTCACCGTGGTGATGACCGAACTGGCGCCCTTCGTCGAGAACGACAACGGGCGGCCGGACGGGTTCTACGCCGAGATCTGGACTGCGGTGGCCATGGAGCTCGGCGTCGACTACGAGGTTCGCTGGGTCGACGGCTTCGCCGAGCTCCTTCCGTCGGTGGCCGACGGTGACGCCGACGTGGCGGTCGCGCCGCTGGCCCCGACCGCGACGCGGGAGGTCGGCCACGACTTCACCTCGGCGGTCATCAGCTCCGGCCCGCAGCTCGGCTACCACGAACGGTTGGTCACCGAGCAGGCCCTGTGGCGGATCATGCTGTCGACCGAGGTCCGACAGATCCTGATCGTGGCGCTGCTCGGGTTGATCATCCTGGCCCACCTGATCTGGTTCGTCGAACGCAACCGAGGCGATGAGGAGGCCCAGGACTTCCACCCGTCCTACGTCCGCGGCATCTGGGACGGTCTGTGGTGGGCGACGGTGACCGTGACCACGGTCGGCTATGGAGACAAGGCCCCTCGCTCAGTCCCGGGCCGGGCGATCGCCCTGTTGGCCATGCTGCTCAGCCTGTTCCTCGTCGGCGCCTTCGTCTCCCAGATCACCGGGGTGCTCACCGCAAACCGGAGCGACGTGCCGATCGAGTCGCTCGATGACGCCCGCAGCGTCCCGGTCGGCGCGGTCGCCGGCAGCACGTTCGCCGAGTACCTGGCCGGGGAGGGCGTGGCCGTCGTCGGCTTCGAGTCCCAGGCCGACCTCTTCGACGCCATGGACGACGGCGAGATCGACGTGATGGTGACCAATCCGTATGCGCTCGCCGCCCTCGGGCCACGACACGGGGTGATTGCGACCGGCGAGGTGCTCTACCAGGAGTTCGAGACGTTCGGGCTTGCGCAGGATTCGCCGTGGCGGGAACCGCTCAACCAGGCGCTGGCCGATCTGCAGTCCGACGGTGAGATCGAGGAGATCATCGCCCGCTGGACCGACTGATCCAGCTGGTTCAGCGCTTGACGAACCGGCTCACCGTCTCGACATGGGAGGTGTGGCCGAACAGATCGACCACGGTGACCCGGTCCAGGTCGTAGCCCCGATCGACCAGCAGTCTGGCGTCCCTGGCCAGTGAGGCGGGGTCACAGCTGACAAGCGCAACCAGTGCGGCGCCGGTCTCGACCACCTTGTCGACCCCGGCGGCCCGCAACCCGGCCCGGGCCGGGTCGGCGATCACCGCCCCGACCGGCTCGGCCGGCCACCGCTCGAAGTCGGCCTCGACCACCCGGCCGTGGGGTCCGTAGTTGTAGACGGCGTCGGCAACCGCAGACGGATTCGACTCGACGCCGATCACGGTCCTCCCGATGCCGGACAGTGCGCCGAACAGCCCCATGCCGCAGTAGGCGTCGAGCAGGACACCTGGTGCGTCGGCTACCGCATCCCCAGCCAGCTCGGCCAGGATCATGGCGCCGTCCGGGCGACACTGGAAGAACGA
>JBCCFN010000038.1:0-24265 GCA_039029715.1 Actinomycetota bacterium
ATGCTACAATCCTATCTCAACCAAAATCTACCTGAACTCAACGCGTATCAGAGTGTCTTTTTCTGGTATACGATCTTTCCTCTAATAGGAGCCTCGATGCCAGCAGCAGCTCGCCGAGTCGGCAGGTCCCGTCGATCAGGCGCCATTCCATCGCCACCAGCTCGGGCCGGAGTTCGTCGACGTCGCCCAGATCGCCGAGCACCGGGGTCCCGGCCCAGCCGTCGGTGGCCCGCCGATAGGTGTCGATGGCGGCGGCGAGTCGCCCCGCCCGTTCGTGCCGGCGGGCCTCGTCGAGGATGCGCTCGGCGTCCCACAGATCGGCGGTCAGATGGTCGCACCGTCGAAGCTGCAGGTCGGTTCGGCCGGCAAGCAGCAGGTAGGGCGCGGTGTCGGTGGCACGGTCAGGCTCGAGGAGCTGCCGGACGTGGGTCAGGGTGACCCGCAGGTTGTTCTGGGCGCTGGTCCGATCCAGGTCGGGCCACAGCAGGTCCAATGCCCGGTTGCGGTCGACGCGGGGTCGCAGCACCAAGAGCGCCAGCAGCTGCCGCACCCGGGTCCGGGCCAGAGCGGACTCGCCGATCGGCCCGCCGCCCATCTCGACCCGCAGCGGCCCCAGGACCGAGATACGGACCGGGCGCTCCGGCGGCCGGCCGATCCGGGCCAGCAGTCGGGCCCCGGTCTCGGCCAGCCCGATGTCACTTGCGACCTCCGGCAGGAGTTCGACCGCCCGTTCCGGCACCACCTCGGCGCAATAGTCGATCAGCTCCAACCCCCGGGCGTGGTCGCCGTCTGCGGCTCGGAGTGCCAGCTCGATGGTCCACCGCAGCGGGAGGGCGGTCAGGATCCGCGGCGAGGTCAACGTGGCCGGCCATGGGGTGCGCCGCCCGGCCCGAGCATCGAGGAAGATCCGGACCAGGGCCAGACGCCACTGCTGCTGCGGACCGAGATCGTCTTGGCCGAACCGGTCGAGCAGGACCGGGGAGAGCACCGCGGTGAGCGGGAGGAACCGGCGCAGCTCGCAGAGGGCGAGCGCATCATCCGGGCCGCGCTCTTCCAGCAGGGCTACCATGAGGGCCGCAGCGCCCGGTTCGTCGCCGTTGGCCACCAGCGTGGCCGCCACCGCCACTGCGGCGAAGGTCTCGTCCCGGCCGTGTCCGGCGCCGGCCCGGGCCAACGCTCGCCGGGCGATCGGCGGCTGGGGCCGCCCGAGCGAGGCGTCGACCACCCGCCCGTAGACCTGGAGGATGAACCGATCCCGGGCGTTCGGGGCCCGACCCTCCCCGGTCGGGCTCGACCAATACCTGAGGACCGGGCCCGGATCGCCGTGTTGCCAGCGGGTCAGGGCGAGCACCAGGTTGATCGCGGCGTCCGACGGGACGGGATCCTCGACCAGCTCCTCGATGGTGGCCACCGCCTCCTCCGATCGGCCGAGCAGGAGCAGCAGGCTCGACCGCCAGCGATGGATGAGGACGGCCAACGGATGATCGGTCGACCGATGGGTCCAGTGGCCGTCCAGTCGGGCCAGGGCCCCGACCGGGTCGCCGGAGATGTCTGCGAAGACGATCTCGACCATGGCGATGAACTCGGTGAGCAGTCTGGCGTCGTGATCGGCGTTGAGCTGCTTGGCCCGCTGGTACAGGGCGATCAGACCGGACATGTCCGCCTGTTCCCACCGTCTGAAGATCAGCTCGGCCATGGCGATCGTCTCGGCTCGGATCGCACCACGCTCGGCGAAGTCGGCCATGACCTCCTCGACCAGCGCCTCGCCATGGCCACGGCCCCGCTCCATCCGCAGGGCCACCGCCTCCAGCAGCCGGACCTCCGGCCGGTGATGGGTCGCTGCCGGCAGGAGCCCGTGCCATCGGCGGATGGTCAGTGCGTCGCGAGCCATCGTCCCGTCCTTGAGGGCCTCCAGCACAACGTTGCAGGCCGCATCGAGGTCCTCGACCAGGAGCGAGAGGTTGAGCGCATCCTCCACTCGGCCGTGGTCGAGCAGCCACCGGGCCACCCGCCCGGCCAGCACCTGGCGCCGATCGGCATCGACCAGCCGATCCAGCACGTCCCACCACAGGTCGTGGGGCCGGACCGTCCCGTTCGCCTGCCGATCGACCAACGGCAGGGCCAGCACCGTCGCCGAGAGCGTGACGTCCAACTCGGCGAGGTCGGCCGGGCCGGCACCACCGGCCATCACCAGGATCGCCATCGTCTCCCGCTCACTCCTCTCCAGCGAGTCGACCAGCTCCTCCCACAGATAGTCGGCGGCTGCGCCATGGCCGGCCACGATCATCAGGCGGGTCAGCGCCGGCCAGCCGCCGATCTCGGCCAGGCTGGCCGCGTCGATGCCGTGGGTGTTGGCCAGCCGGACCTGCTCATCCGCCGAGAACGCCAGCTCGGCGCGACCGATCTCGACCACCCGGTCGGCGGCCCGGAACCTGGCCACCGGTAGCGCCGGGGCGTCCCGACCGACCAGCAGGAGGTGGGCGTTTGCCGGCAGCTCCACGACCAGTCGTCTGAGCAGGCCAGTGGCCGAGGAGTCGTCCGTCAGGAGGTGACAGTCGTCGAGGCCGATGCAGATCTGAACCGGGGCCAGGCCGGCGATGGCGGTGGCTACCACACCGACCGCCCGGTCGGGATCGCCGGGCTCGACATCGACGTGGAGCCGCTCCAGGATCCGCCGGGCCAGCACGGTGGCGTCCCGGTCGCTGGCTCCGAGCCGGAGGATGACATCCACCCCCAATCGCTCGCTCGGTCGGCGACGGGTCATCTGACCGAGCAGGGTCGACTTGCCGAAGCCGCCGGGTGCGATCACCGTGGTCAGCGCCGCGTGCCACCGCCGATCGAGCTGCGCAAGCAGCTCCTCCCGCTCGATCTCGTCCGGGAGCGCGTCCTGCTGCTCGGCGAACGACTCGCCGCCCTGTTGTGATCGGGAAGATCTACCCACGCTCCCCCAACTGTCGTGACCCGCCGCACTGCTCCCCGGTTAATGGTACGGCCGTAGGTTGACCGACGCTAGGTGAACGCTGAGGAGGGACGATGGGTCGGCTAGGTCGAAACCGGTCGTTGATGATCGCTGGACTGCTACTGCTCTTGGGCGCCGGCGGGGTTGGGACCGCCGCCGCGGCCCAGGAGGTCCACTACTGCGGTGGCCTGGAGGCCACCATGGTCGGCGGTCCCGGCCGGAACAACCTGGTCGGGACCAACGGTGACGACGTCATCGTCGGACTCGGCGGCAACGACCGGATCCGGGGTCGGGGCGGCGACGACGTGATCTGCGGCGGCCTCGGCAACGACAACATCGACGGTGGCACCGGCGACGACATCATCTACGGCGAGGGCGGACGGGACATCGTCCGCGGCCGGAGCGGTGAGGACTTCATCGACGGCGGGATCGGCAACGACAACCTCAAGGGCGACAACGACGACGACGTCCTGCTCGGCGGCGGCGGCATCGACAAGGTCCTCGGCGGCTCCGGAAACGACGAGGTCTCCGGCGGGGAGGGGAACGATCGTCTCTCCGGCAACAACGGTGACGACGTGCTCCGGGGCGACGGCGGCTCCAACAACCGCCTCGACGGCGGGAGCGGCGACGACGACTGCGACGTCGGTGGCGGTGGGACCGAGCGCCGCTGCGAGGCCCAACCCGCCCCGACCGCGGCCTCGGTCGGCGACTTCGTCTGGGTCGACCTGGACGGCGACGGGATCCAGAATCCGGGCGAGCCCGGCCTGGCCGGCGTCGAACTGGAACTGCGTGGTGCGGTGACCTCGGATGTCATCGCCACCACGACCAGCGACACGAACGGCGCCTACCGCTTCGAAGACGTCGACCCCGGCGACTACCGGATCTGGTTGGTCGCTCGGCCCCAGGGCTACTGGTTCACCCAGGCCAATGCCGGGGTCGACGACACCGTCGACAGCGATCTCAGCTCGACCCGGACCGGGATCTTCACCGTTGCCGGTACCGACGAGTTGACCATCGACCTGGGCTTCGAGCCGGCGCCGGAGATCCGCGGGGCCGTCTTCGCCGACACCAACGGCAACGGGGTCCGTGATCCGGACGAGACCGGTGTGCCGCCCGAACGGTTCATCGAGGTGTACCACGGTGCCGGCAACCTCGTCCGGAGCGAGCTGATCTTCGGAGACAACTTCTCGTTCATCCTGGTCGGCCAGCCGTTCCAGACCTACACCGTCCGGGTGGTCCCGCCGCCCGGTTGGGGGTTCACCACCCAGGACGCGGCGACCACCGGCGTCGACTCGGACGTGGACCCGGTGACTGGCGAGGTCGAGGTCACGCCGACGATGGGCATGCCCGTCATCGACGATCTCGGCGCCGGATTGGTCCGGCTGGAAGGGGCCATCACCGGTCAGGTCTGGCTGGATCAGAATCGCGACGGCGAGCGCGCATCGATCGAACCGTCCGTGTCTGAGCTCACGGTCGAGCTGATCCCGCCGGACAGCTTCGTGCCGCTGCAGTCGACGACCACCGATGCCCTCGGCCGGTATGGCTTCACCGGATTGGCCCCCGGTGACTATCGGGTTCGGCCAGCCACCCCCGTGTATCGGGACTGGACCGTCAAGGACGCAGCCGGGGTGTCGGACGCGTTGGACAGCGACATCTTCAGTCCGTTCGGCGAGTCGGATGTGATCGTTGTCGGCCCCGGTGAGGTGGTGTCGTCGGTCGATGGCGGGCTGGTGTATGACTTCCGGGTTTCCGGCACGACGTGGGAGGACGATGATCGTGACGGGAATCGGAACTCGCTGAAGGAGGACGAGATCCGGGCCGAGGTCCATTTGTTGGACGAGGGCGGTCAGGTGGTGGCCACCGTGCTCTCGTCGAGTTCGAACGGGAGTTACGACTTCGATCTGCTCGATCCGGGGATCTATCAGGTCGAGTTCCAGCCCAAGGAGGGCTATGACTTCACCCCGAATGGTGGGATGCCGGGGGTCGACTCCGATGCCGATCCGGTGACCGGTCGGACCGTGTCGTTCGAGCTGTCCGATGACGATGGGTTTGGCCGGTTCGACGCCGGCTACGTGCCCGAGGACGGTGCGATCGTCGGTCAGGTCTGGTTGGACGAGAATCGCGACGGAGAGCGCGGGTCGGGCGAACCGGATGTGACGGGGCTGACGGTGGAGCTGGTCCCGCCGGACAGCTTCGTGCCGCTGGACTCGACGACCACCGATGGGCGCGGTCGCTACGCCTTCGCCGGGCTAGTCCCCGGCGAGTATCGGGTCCGGATAGACCGCCCCGTGTATCGGGACTGGACGGTCAAGGACGCAGCCGGCGTGTCGGATGTGGCCGACAGCGAGATCTCCGCCACGTTCGGCGAGTCGGACGTCGTCGTGATCGGCCCTGGTGAGGTGGTGACTGGCGTTGATGGCGGGTTGGTGTACGACTTCGGGGTGTCCGGTAGGACGTGGGAGGACGAGGATCGCGACGGGAACCGGGCACCGTTTGCGGCCGAGGACAAGATCCGGGCCGAGGTCCATTTGTTGGACGAGGGCGGTCAGGTTCTCGCAACGACGTTGTCGTCGATGTCCAGTGGGGGTTACCGCTTTGATCTGCTCGATCCGGGGATCTATCAGGTGGAGTTCCAGCCCAAGGAGGGCTATGACTTCACCCCGAATGGTGGGATGCCCGGGGTCGATTCGGCTGCTGATCCGGTGACTGGGCGGACCGTGCTGTTCGAGCTGTCCGACGACGACGGGGTCGGCCGGTTCGACGCCGGTTACGTGCTGGAGGACGGCGTGATCGGCAACCTGGTCTGGCTTGACGAGAACGAGAACGGCGTCCAGGACCGGAACGAACCGGGGATCGACGGGGTGACCGTCGAGCTGCTCGACCCGGTCACCCTCAACGTGATCGACACCAAGGTCACCGAACTCGGTGGGCTCTACAAGTTCACCGTGCCCGCCGGCGACTACCGGCTGCGGTTCCTGCTGCCGGACTCGGCTGCGTGGACGACCGCCGATGCCGGTGACGACGACACCATCGACAGCGACGTCGGCCCGGACGGGACCGTCGACCTGACCCTCGGCGTCGGGGAGACCATCAGCCACATCGACGCCGGGTTGATCGCCGACGTCGTGTTCTCTGGGATGGTGTGGGAGGACCTGAACGGGGACGGGTTCTTCCAGTCGGGGGTCGAGCCCCCGATCGGCGGGGTGCTGGTCGAGCTCTTGGACGAGACCGACACCGTCATCGGCAGCGCCGTGACCGGGACCTCGGCTCCGAACGAGGGCGAGTACGCCATCACGGTGCGCAGCGTCGGGACCTTCCGGGTCCGGGTGACTGCGCCGGCCGGCTTCGTCTTCACCGACGCCGTCGGCCCCGGCGGTTCGAACGTTGCAGACACCGGGTTGTCCGACGACCACCCGGTCGTTCCTCCCGGAGCCGTGACCGTCGACGCCGGGCTGGTGGCGTTGCCGGGGTCGATCGGTGATCGGGTCTGGTTGGACGGCAACGGCAACGGGATCCAGGACGCTGGCGAGGAGGGCGTCAGCGGGGTCCGGGTCGAGCTGCTCGACGTCGCCGGTGGCGGGTCGACGGCGGCGGTTGCGACCACCGACGCCGACGGCCGCTACCGCTTCGACGACGTGCCGGCCCGGACCGCGTACGCGGTCGCGGTCGAGCTGCCAGATCCGCAGCGGTTCGCCTTCACCACCCAGGCCGCCGGCGGCGATCCCCGGGCCGACAGCGACGTCAGCTCGCTGGGGCAGGCGCCGGAGTTGACCCTGGCCCCGGGGGAGATCAACCTCGACGTCGATGCCGGCCTGGTCCAGCTGGCGCCCGCGACGGCGTCGATCGGTGACCGGGTTTGGCTTGACGAGAACGGCGACGGGGCCCAGGACCCGGGCGAGCCGGGCATTGCGAACGTCACCGTCCGGCTCCTCGACGACCAGGGCAATCAGGTGGCAACCGCAACCACCGACGGCGACGGTCGCTACGGCTTCACCGCTCTGGCTGCCGGGACCTACCGGCTCGAGTTCCCCGAACTGGCCGACCGTGAGCGGACGGCGACCGACCAGACGACAGACGACCTGGACAGCGACGCCAACACCGAGACCGGCCTGACCGGGCTGATCGTGCTGGCCGACGGCGAGGCTGATGACTCGGTCGACGCCGGCTACGTCGAGGCCGAGGCCGGGGCGACCGTGACCGGACAGGTCTGGTCGGACACCGACCGTGATGGGATCCGC
This sequence comes from Actinomycetota bacterium, assembly GCA_039029715.1. Classification (GTDB taxonomy): domain Bacteria; phylum Actinomycetota; class Acidimicrobiia; order Acidimicrobiales; family SZUA-35; genus JAHELU01. The sequence continues at coordinate 7,198 of JBCCFN010000038.1, forward strand.
GACCCCGGCGAGCAGCCGGTCGAGGGGGCCACGGTTGTGTTGTTCTTCGACATCGGCACCTCGTTGATCCAGATCGCCTCGGTGCCGACCGGGCCAGACGGCACCTATACCTTCGGCGATCTGCCGCCGGACCGGTACGTGGTCGAGATGACCGTGAGCGGGGCCAGCCCGACCCTGGAGGGGGCCGGCTCGGACGAGTCGGTCGACTCGGACATCGGGGCCGACGGTCGCAGCCAGACCGTCGAGGTCCGCACCGGGGAGGTGGCGACCATCGACGGCGGCTTCATCGGCTAGGTCCAGCCTAGGCTCTGTCCGATGGGGCGTAGCGGACGGCGACGGTGACCGGGATCGAGGAGTCCGCCATCCCCGCCCCGGCGGTCGTGATCCTGATCGGATCGTCCGGCGCCGGGAAATCGACCTGGGCCGAGCGGTACTTCCGGTCGGGCGAGGTGTTGTCCGCCGACGCCTTCCGAGCCTTGACCGGGAGCGGGAGCGACGATCAGGCCGCCGGGACCGAGGCGTTCGAGCTGCTCGATCGGTTGCTGGCCATCCGGGCCGGCAAGGGCCTGACCACGGTCATCGACACGACGGGTCTGGATTCGGCCCGGCGGGCTCGATATCGGGCGGCGGCAGCCGCCGCCGGACTCCCCGCGGTGGCGGTCGTCTTCGACACCGACCCGGCCCTCTGCCACGAACGGAACGCCGAGCGGGATCACTCGATCCCAAAGACGGTGCTCGATCGTCAGCTCCGCGAGTTCCGCAAGACCCGGGACGGCTTGGCCGAGGAGGGCTTCGACCTGGTCGTCGTCGACCCTGGGCCACCCCGCCGGGTCCCGGCTGGTCTGACGCCGGCGCCGACCTCGGATGTCGAGGCGCCCTCGGGCGCCGCCGCCGGCGGTTCGCTGGCGTTCGACCTGGTGGTCTCGACGTTCGGCTTCGACGGCGACCTGGCGCCGACCCTGATCGACATCGCCCTGGCAGCCGAAGCGGCGGGGTTCCGCTCGCTGTGGGTCATGGACCACTTCCGGCAGATCCCCCAGCTCGGGCGGGCCTGGGACCCCATGCCCGAGGCCTACACCACGCTGGCCTTCCTGGCAGCCCGGACCTCGACGCTCCGGTTGGGAACGCTGGTCACCGGGGTCGAGCACCGAAACGTCGGCCTGCTGGCCAAGATCATTGCCACCCTGGACGTGTTGTCCGGTGGCCGGGCCGAGTGCGGGCTCGGGGCCGGCTGGTTCGACGCCGAGCAGGCCGCCTACGGCTATCCGGTCAACGCCGATCGGGTTCGGCTCGACACCCTGGAGGAGGCGCTCCAGGCCCTGCCGGTGTTGTGGGGACCCGGGTCGAAGTCGTTCACCGGTTCGATCGTGTCGATCCCCGAGGCGACCCTGTATCCCCGCCCCATCCAGGACCCGATCCCGATCCTGGTGGGCGGCGGTGGCGAGAAGCGGACCCTCCGGCTGGCCGCCCGATACGCCGCGGCCTGCAATGTCATGGGGCCCCGTGACGTCATCGCCCGCAAGATCGACGTGGTCCGGGCCCATTGCCGGGACGTCGACCGGGACCCGGCCGAGCTGGCCATCACCGTGCTCGATCCGCTGGTCCACGCCGGGACCGGGGCGGAGTTGGATGCCCTGATCGACCGGCTCCGCCCTCGCAACCGGTCGGCGGACGCGTTCGCCGCCGCCACCAACGCCGCGACCACGATCGACCACGTCGCTCGATTTCGGGCGCTGTCCGCGCTCGGGGTCGACCGGATCTGCGTTGCCCTGACCGGCAACGACGGGCCGGACCGGGTCGAACACTTCGCAGACGTCATCCAGGAGTTCCACTGACCACGGCCATCGGCCGAGCCCCTTAACTCTGGTTCACATTCGGCCCGCGGCGGAAGGGCGACCACTAGGGTTCGGTTCCCTCCTCCATGAAGGGCCACCGATGACCGCCGTCACCGAACCGCCGACCGAGCAACCGGACGGGCCACCGGCCCCGCCGGAGCGGGTCGCGGTCCGCAAGCACCGCCGGGGCACCCGGTGGATGCACTGGATCAACTTCCCGCTGCTGACGATCATGATCTGGAGCGGCCTGCGCATCTACTGGGCTGACGTCCGGGACCCGTTCGGGTTCGGGGTCGGGCTTGTCGGCTGGCACTGGTTCGACTTCCTGCCGGACGCGGTCAACGAGCGCCTGGGTCTGGAGCGCCGGCTGGCCCGGGGGATGGCCTTCCACTTCACCTTCGGTTGGCTGTTCACGCTGAACGGCATCGCCTATGGGATCTACACCTGGCGGACGGGGGAGTGGCGACATCTGCTGCCTGACCGGCACTCGCTGCGGGATGCGGTGGCGGTGACCCGTCATGACCTGTTCCTCGGCCGTGGTCGGCCGCTCCCGCCCCAGGGCCGGTACAACGGTGCCCAGCGGTGGTCGTACACGCTGATTATCTTCCTGGGTGCCATCGGGGTCCTGACCGGGCTGGCCATCTACAAGCCGACCCAGCTCAACCTCTTGACCCTGCTGTTCGGCGGCTACGAGTCGGCCCGGACGATCCACTTCGTCGTCACGATCGCCTTCCTCGTGTTCTTCGTGGTCCACCTGCTGCAGGTGGCCCGGGCCGGGTGGGCCAACTTCGCCTCGATGATCAACGGCTACGAGCTGCAGCCGGTGGCCGCCGGCCTGGCGGTGGTACCCGAAGCCGTGGAAGACACAGAAGACCCTGAAGACACAGAAGACGCCGAAGACCCGGAAGACACAGAAGACCCGGAAGACGCCGAAGACCCGGAAGACACAGAAGACGCCGAAGACCCTGAAGACACAGAAGACCCGGAACGGGTAGAGGACGAGGACGATGACTGAGTACCGCAACGACGCCGACCGGCGGCGGGCCGAGCGCTACGCCGCCCTCGAGGCCGAAGCACCGGTGATCGGCGCCGACGAGTACCGGCGCCGCTCTCGGCGCTCGTTCCTGACCGGTGGTCTCGTGGCGGCAGCCGGGTACGCCGGGTGGCGCTGGGTCCACAATCGGCCGCTCGACGATCGCATCCCGGACGTGCTGCGGGCCGGGCACGAGGCCAACGAGGCCCTGTGGCGGACCCTCAGCCGGGAGCAGGCGCTGGCCCCGACCTTCGACCGCAGCGAGTCGTCGATGATCCGGGTCAACGGTCGCCACGGGATCCGGGAGGAGGTCGACCTCGACGCCTGGGAGCTGCGGGTGCTCGATCCGACCGGCGACGTCATCGGGACCCACACCATGGACGACATCCGGGCCCTTCCCAAGGTTGAGCTGACCATCGAGCACAAGTGCGTCGAAGGTTGGAGCCACATCGTGACCTGGGGCGGTGCTCGATTCAGCGACTTCTCGGCCTGGTACACCGACGTGCTCGGGGACGATCTGACCGACTTCGTCAGCATGGTGACCCCGGACGCCGGCTACTACGTCGGCCTCGACATGCCGTCGATGCGGAACCCGCAGATGCTGCTGGCCTACGAGTTGCAGGGCGAGCCGCTGGACAGCGAGCACGGCGCCCCGCTGCGGCTGGCCACCCCGAACAAGTACGGGATCAAGTGCATCAAGCGGATCGGGACCATCCAGTTCACAAACGAGCAGCCGACGGACTACTGGTTCGAGCGGGGCTACGACTGGTACGCCCAGCTCTGAGCCAGGTGGTAGGAACCGGGCGCTGAGAGGCCGGCGTGGACCGGTCTGCGCAGTGTTATAGCGACAATCGGTCGGGGTTCGCGTTGTAGCGACAGTGCGTGGGGTGGCCGGTGGGTTCGCGTTGTAGCGACAGTGCGTGGGGTGGCCGGTGGGTTCGCGTTGTAGCGACAGTGCGTCGGGTGGCCGGTGGGTTCGCGTTGTAGCGACAGTGCGTGGGGTGGCCGGTGGGTTCGCGTTGTAGCGACAGTGGTTTTCAGGGCTGAGCCAGTTGTCGCTGTTATGCGAGCGTTGTCGGGCAGCTGTGGCGGTTGTCGCTGTGAGGCGAGCGCGTTGTAGTGGTGGTGGGCTTTGGCGGCGGTTGTCGCTGTGAGGCGAGCGCGTTGGGTTGGTGGTGGAGGTCTGTGGCGGTTGTCGCTGTGAGGCGAGCGCGTTGTAGTGGTGGTGGGCTTTGGCGGCGGTTGTCGCTGTGAGGCGAGCGCGTTGGGTTGGTGGTGGAGGTCTGTGGCGGTGGTTGTCGCTGTTATGCGAGCGTCAAGCGATCCGTCGCCAGGGACGGATTGCGCCACTCTTGCCTTCGGGCCGAGCCGCTGGGAACAATCAGGACGCGAGCAGGGCCTCGACCTGGCGGGTCAGCTCCTCTTCGCCGACGACGCCGAAGGTCGTCAGGACGAACGAGCCGTCGTCGTTGACGAACATGAAGGTGGAGCGTCCACCGGTCCCGAATCGCTCCCAGAGTTCACCCTCCGGGTCGCTGATCTGGGGGAACGCGTCGGTGCCGGTCCGCTCCACGAACGGAGCCATCTCCTCAGGACGGGCCGACCCGCCGATCCCGACGAAGCTGACCTGGTCACCGAATGAGGCTTCGACCGCTGCGACCGCAGGGCCTTCTGCGATGCACGACGTTCACCACGGCGCCCAGAACCAGAGGACCGCGTCACGTTCGGCCACCGTCCGGAAGTCGAAGCTCTCACCGCCGACGGTCGTCGCCTCGACCTCGAACACCGCTGGGGCCAGCATCGGCCCGCTTGCGGTCTCCTCGGCTGCGGCCCCGGCGTCCCCGGCTCCGCTCCCGGCGGCGGCGCCGGCGTCGTCGGTGTCACCACCGCCGCAGGCCGCAGCCAGGGCGGCGACCGCAACGGCGACGGCCGCCATGCGTCGCCGGGCCGAACGTCGCAGCCCGGGCAATCCGGGGGCGGATGGGTCCGAACGATCTGCCATACCGGGCCAGTGTGCCACGCCGGCCCGGACCGACCGCCGATCCGGGCCGGTGAGTTTCCCGACTGTTCATGACCGCCGTCGTCCCTGGGGATGAGGGCAACCAGACGCCGCTCCTCCTCAGGACGGACGACGCCCACACCACGGTTCGGTACCGTTGGGGCATGGAATCGATCGGCCAGAGGGTGGCGGCCGCTCCGGCGGTCCGGTGGTTCCGCCATCACCCGCTCCGGGCCGACACCCTGCTCGGCGTCGTGGTCGCCCTGGCAACGATCGCGGTGGTCGCCAACCTGAATCAGAGCCTGATCGCCACCGAGACGATTCGCATCCCGGACTCGTGGCCCGAATGGTTGCTGACGATCGGACCGTCGTTCGCCATCCCGTTGCGTCGGGTCGCCCCCGCGGTTGCGGTCGGGGTCGGCGCCGTCCTCCAGGCCGCCCTGTGGTTGCTTGCCATGCCGGACACGTTCATCCCGATGGGGATCCTGATCTACTCGGCAACCGCCGACGGCAGGGTCCTGCCTCGCCGGGCCGGCTGGGCGGCCGCGATCGGCCTGACCCTGTTCACGGTCATCGGCGTCATCGAGGACGAGGCCCCGATCTACGTGGTGTTCGTCGTCGCCCTGTTCAGCTCGGCCACCGCCGCCCTCGGGGCGACGGCCGCCAGTCGAAAGGCCCACGCCAAGGCGGCCGAGGCCCGGGCCGACGAGCTGCTCCGGTCCCGCCAGGTCGACCGGGAGCGGGCCCTCCTCGACGAGCGGGCCCGGATCGCCAGGGAGCTCCATGATGTGGTTGCCCACGGGCTGTCGGTCATCGTGGTCCAGGCGTCGGCCGCCCGCCGGATCCTCGATCGGGACCCCGCCGGGACCGCAAGCGCACTGGAGCAGATCGAGAAGACCGGCCGGACCTCCCTCAACGAGATGCGCCAGGTACTGTCCGCCATCCGGACCGATCCGGCCGAGAGCTGGCAGCCGACCCCCGGTCTGGCCTCGCTCGACGACCTGGTCGCCGAGCTGGCCTCGACCGGGTTGCAGGTCTCGGTCACCGAGACGGCACCCGGCTGGCAGCCCGAGTCCGACCCCGAACCGTTGCCGGCCACGGTCGACGTCACCGCGTATCGCATCGTCCAGGAGTCCCTGACCAATGTGCTCAAGCACGGCGGTGCGGGCGCCACCGCAACCGTCGACATCGCCCGTCGCCCCGGTTCGCTCGACCTCCGGATCGAGGATGACGGCCGCGGCCCGGTCGGTGGCGATCAGGGTGGGCATGGCCTGCGGGGGATGCAGGAGCGGGTCGAGGTGTTCGGCGGCCGGTTCGACGCCGGCCCCCGTCGGGGTGGCGGCTTCGCGGTCTCGGTCTCGCTCCCCCTCGACGCCCGGGACGGCGCCCGATGATCCGGGTGGCACTGGTCGACGACCAGGAGCTGGTCCGGACCGGGTTCCGGATGATCCTGGAGTCGGAGGACGACCTGGAAGTGGTCGGCGAGGCCGGCGACGGTGCAGCCGGTCTGGAGCTGGTCCGGACCGCCAAGCCGGACGTCGTCCTGATGGACGTCCGGATGCCGGTGATGGACGGGGTCGAGGCGACCCGGCGCCTGGAGGCCAACCAGCGGACCCGGGTCATCATCGTCACCACTTTCGACCTCGACGAGTACGTGTTCGCCGCCCTCCGCCACGGGGCCAGTGGGTTCCTGCTCAAGGACACCCCGGCCGATCAACTGGTGGCCGCCATCCGGGTCGTCGCCTCGGGCGAGGCGCTGCTGTCGCCGTCGGTGACCAAGCGGCTGATCGAGAACTACCAGGACGAGCATCGGGGGGACGGGATCAACCCCGGTCAGACGGTCGATTCGAGCGACCGGTTCGAGTCGCTGACCGAGCGGGAGGCCGAGGTGTTGACCGAGGTCGCCCGGGGACTGTCCAATGCCGAGATCGCCGAGAAGCTCTATGTCAGCGAGACCACGGTCAAGACCCATGTCGGTCGGGTGCTGACCAAGCTTGGTGTTCGGGACCGGGTCCAGGCCGTCGTCATGGCCTACGAGTCGGGCATCGTTCGACCCGGCGAGGCCTGATCGTCGACCCTCGCCCGGGGGCATCCGCCTTGAGGATGACCTGCGAATCGTCATCGGGAGGGACGCCGGGGCAGGCCGTGACGAAGTAGGTTGCTCCTGCAGAGGGCGTGTGCGCGTGGAACGGTTGACGTCGGCGTGACGTTTGGGACCGTGACCGCAACGCCATCAGACACACCGAGACGAGAGAGTGGGAACCCCCATGACCGAGGTCACCGATCAGCTTCCGATGCCAGACGACGCCCCGCCGCCCGGGCCGCCGGTCGCCCCAGGGGGCGCAGCCGCCAGTGCGGTCAACGCCTCGAAGGTCTACGGGATGGGCGACACCGAGGTCCACGCCCTCCGGGAGGTCAACGTCGAGTTCCAGGCCGGCCAGTTCAGCGCCATCATGGGCCCGTCCGGGTCCGGCAAGTCCACCTTGATGCAGTGCATGGCCGGGCTGGATCGCCTCACCTCCGGTGAGGCCTACATCGGTCCGGTCGCTCTGTCCGGCCAGACCGACAAGAACCTGACCATGCTCCGGCGGGAGAAGATCGGCTTCATCTTCCAGGCCTACAACCTGATCCCGACCCTGACCGCCAGGGAGAACATCACCCTGCCCCTCGACCTGGCCGGCTCCAAGGGTGACCCGGCCTGGGTCGAGGAGGTCATCAGCACCGTCGGCCTGACCGACCGCCAGACCCATCGCCCGACCGAGCTGTCCGGCGGGCAGCAGCAGCGGGTCGCAGTGGCCCGGGCTCTGGCGTCGCGCCCGGAGATCATCTTCGGCGACGAGCCGACCGGCAACCTCGACTCCCGGACCGGGGCCGAGATCCTCGACTTCCTCCGGCGGGCGGTCGACCAGCTGGGCCAGACCATCGTCATGGTGACCCATGACCCGGTGTCGGCCGCGTACAGCGACCGGGTCCTGTTCCTGGCCGACGGGCAGATCGTGCACGAGATCGCCGACCCCACCGCCGACATGGTGTTCGACACCATGCGGAACCTGGGGGACTGACCCGATGTTCAAGGCGACCATCAAATCCATCCGGGGCCACATGGGCCGGACGATCGCCACCGCCATGGCGGTCATCCTCGGGACGTCGTTCCTGGCCGGCACCCTCATCTTCACCGCCTCGATCCAGGCTGCGTTCGACGATCTGTTCGCCACCGTGTTCGAGACCACAGACGCCAACGTCCGCTCCGCCGAGGAGATCGACGCCGGCTTCGGCAACATCATCCGCCCCCGGATCGACGAGTCGTTCGTCGACGAGGTGGCGGCGGTCGACGGCGTCGCCGCAGTCGACGGGTTCGTCCAGGGCACCGCCACCGTCATCGGCAAGGACGGCGAGCCGATCGGCAACCCCGGGCAGGGGCCGCCAACGTTCGGGTTCTCCTGGACCGATGACGAGGAGCTGTCTCAGTTCCGGATCTCCGAGGGTCGGGCGCCATCGGGGGCCGGCGAAGTCGTCCTCGACGACAACACCGCAACGACGGGTGACTTCGCCGTCGGCGACAGCGTTCAGATCCTGTCCCAGGCCGGCAACGACGTGTTCGAGCTCGTCGGTATCGCCCGGTTCGGCGAGACCGGCTCGATCGGCGGGGCAACGACTGCCCTGTTCTCCCTGGCCGAGGCCCAGCGGGTGCTCGGGGCCGAGGGGCTGGTCGATGCGATCGCGGTCCGGGCCGAGGACGGGGTGTCCGAGGACGAAATCGTGGCCCGGATCGACGCCGCCCTCAGCGACGACGTCCAGGTCATCTCCGGGACCGAGGCCACCGAGGAGGCGCAGAGCCAGATCGCCGCCGGCTTGAGCTTCTTCAACATCTTCCTGATCGCCTTTGCCGTCATCGCCCTGTTCGTGTCGGCGTTCGTCATCGCCAACACGTTCTCCATCCTGATCGCCCAGCGGACTCGAGAGCTGGCCCTGTTCCGAGCGCTGGGTGCCAGCCAGGGGCAGGTCCTCGGCTCGGTCTTCGTCGAGGCCGTCCTGGTCGGGATCATCGGCTCCCTGCTTGGCGTCGGGCTCGGCATCGCCCTGTCGTTCGGGCTGCGGGCCATGCTGGAGGCGTTCGGTCTCGAGCTGCCGTCCGGGGGCCTGTCCGGCCTGCCGACGGCCCTGATCGCCAGCCTGGTCCTCGGCACCTTCGTGACCGTCGGGGCGGCCCTGTTCCCCGCCATCCGGGCGTCCCGGATCACCCCGATCGAGGCCCTGCGGGAGTCCTCGGCCGAGGCCTGGCAGCGGAACAATGTCCGGTTCGTGATCGGTCTGATCGTCCTCGGCCTCGGTGCGGCCGCCATCCTGTTCGGTCTGCTCGCTCCCGAGATCGCCTTCGCCGGTCTCGGTGCCGGGCTGATGTTCATCGGGGTGTTCGTTCTCGGTCCGGCGATCGCCCGCCCGGTGGCCCGGGTCCTCGGGGCGCCGATCGCGGCCCTGCGGGGGACCACCGGCAAGCTGGCGAGGGACAACTCGGTCCGCAACCCGAAGCGGACCGCCCGGACCGCATCGGCCCTGACCATCGGCGTCGCGCTGGTGGCCGGCGTGACGGTCTTGGCGTCGTCGTTGTCTGCCTCGATCGAGGACACGGTCAACGACCAGTTCAACGGCGACGTGGTCATCAGCTCGAATGCGTTCGGGCCCGGCGGCGGGTTCAGCCCGGAGCTGACCGCAGACATCGATGCCCTGCCGGAGACCGACGTGGTGACCGGCTTCCGGCTTGGCGTGATCGAGATCGAGGGCGATGGTGACTTCATCAGCGTCGGCGACCCGGACACCGCCTTCGACGTGTTCGACTTCGGTCTGGTTGCCGGTTCGCCCGAGGATCTCGATGCCAGCTCGATCTTCTTCCTGGAGTCGAAGGCCGACAGCCTCGGCGTCGGGCTCGGGGACACGGTCGAGATCACGCTGCCGGGGCTGGCGCCCCAGGACGTGACCGTGGCCGGCCTCTACGACAGCGGCGCCATCGGTGGGAACCAGATCATCTCGTCGGAACTGTACGAGACGTCGGTTGCCGAGCAGCTCGACATCCAGGCGTTCGCCGTGCTGGCCGACGGGGTCTCGATCGAGGACGGGCGGGCCGCCATCGAGTCGGTCACCGCCGGCTACCCGAACACCGAGGTCCAGGACCGAGCCGAGTTCGTCGAGGCCCAGTCGGCCCCGCTCGATCAGCTGCTCAACCTGATCTACGGGCTGCTGGCTCTGGCCATCATCATCGCCGCCTTCGGTATCGCCAACACGCTCCGGCTGTCGACGATCGAGCGGACCCGGGAGATCGGGCTGCTGCGGGCGGTGGGGATGAGCAGGGGTCAGGTCCAGTCGACGATCCGTTGGGAGGCGGTGATCACCGCAGTGTTCGGTGCCCTCCTCGGCGTCGTGCTCGGCCTGTTCATCGGCTACGCCATCAACTACGCCCTCCGGGATCAGGGGGTGTCGAGCTTCTCGGTCCCGATCGGGTCGCTGCTGGTCGTTGTCCTCCTGGCCGCCCTGGTCGGTCTGCTGGCCTCGATCGTCCCGTCGATTCGGGCCAGCCGGCTGAACATCCTCCAGGCGATCGCCACCGAGTAGCTGTGACGGCGCCGCGGTACCACCGGCCATGACGGCCGGTGGTACCGTCTGCGCCGATGATCGCCCGTGATGAGCACAGCGGTCCGGTTCCGGACGACGCCTGGGCCGCAGACGCCGAGGCCAGGGCCACGAAGGGCCGAGTCGAAATCTTCAACGCCACCCGCCCCGGCGGTATGGACGGCTGGACCATGGACCAGGCGCAGTACGAGCTGATGCGGACCCACATCCTCGACATGATCGACGACGAGGCCGACGCCGACGGAACGATCCTGCTCAAGGACGTGGTCGCCGCAGCGCAGGATCGTTACGGGGCCCACGAGCTGTTCCCGAACGGGCGGCTGACCAACTACGTCCGCTACACCAAGGTCGACCTGGAAGCCCGGTGCGAGATCGAGCGGGTGCCTGGCAAGAGCCCGCAGCGGATCTGCCGCTGGCGCCCCGATCCCGACGGCTGACCGCCGGCCACTCACGGCCACCCTGGCCCGGCCGACTGGTCGGAGGTGGTGTCGCCCGATCCACCAGCGCAACCGGCCGGTGACGTCGATCGCGCGCCGGTCACGCCGGCTGCCCCGACCGTTCCGGGTCTCCGGGGTGGTGAGGTCACCGCCTCGTTAGCCGCCGCCGTGCTCCTCGCCGGGGTCGCCCTGGTCCTGGTCATCCGCTGGGGTGACGTCACCAGCCCGACCGCGGTGGCCATCGCCGGGCTGACGCTCTTCGCCGGCGTGCCGTTGGCCATGGCCGGGCTGCTGGCCGTCATCGGTCGCTCCCGGGTGCTCCGGACCAGCTGGGTCGGGATCCTGGCCGTCTATCTGGTGACGGTGTCCCCGCTCGACGCCGTGGTCGGCTGTGGGGCCGAGCAGGCGGATGCTGCGGTGCGGGTCCTGACCGCAAACGTCCTGCGCTCGGCAGACGACGTGTCCGGGGTGGCGGGGATGGTCGCCAACAGCGGCGCAGACATCGTGATCCTGCAGGAGGTCTCGCCGACGCTGTGGCGGGCCCTGGCCGCCGACCCCCGGTTGGACCACCTCACCTATCGCAGCCTCGACGTCGAGCCGGTCGCAGTCGACCCGAGCGCCACGCTGGTGCTGGTCATGACCAGCCTGGAGGTCCGATCCTCCCAGCTCCACGGCCTGGGAGCTCGGGGCGGCGTCGACCTGGAGGTGGCGCTCCCCGGCGACGGGCGAACCGTCACCGTCAGCGGGGTTCATCTCAACGCTCCGGTCCGGGACGTGGCCATCGGCTCGTGGCGGGACCAGCTGGCGGCGCTGGCCGCTCGGCCGGTCGACCGGCCAGGCCTGATCGCCGGCGACTTCAACGCCACCGAGGACCACCGCCCGTTCCGGACACTCTTGGACGCCGGCTGGACCGACGTCCATGACCCGAAGGGCTGCGGGTTCGACCTGACCTTCCCGGTCGATGGCAGCCTCCCGGTCCCGGTGATGCGGCTGGACCACGTCCTGGTCACCGACCACTTCGAGGTGCTCGGGGTCGACCTGCTCGACGACGCGAACGAGAGCGACCACCGCCCGGTCCTGGCAGACGTTCGGCTCCGGTCGGCCAGCCGCGGCTGACCGTCCTCAGCCGTCCAACAGCTCCTCGACCGAGCGGACCCCGTCTGCCTGCCACACCGCCCCGTCCGGGAAGAACGTGAGGTAGTCCCGGGGGAACGAGGTGAACCCCGGCAGCAGGTTGAGGTGCTGGTCGCTGCCGGTCAGCGACAGCCCGGTGACCGGATCCCAGCGGTTGTCGCCGCCGACCTCGGTGAGGGCGGTGCCGTCGAAGGCCAGCTCGACCACCCGGTCGTCCAACCGGCGGGAGAACACCGCCCAGTTGTCACCGTCGGGGTCGACCACCACCGCCACCGGGACTTCGTCAGGACCGACGAGGCTGTTGGCCACTCCGACGGTGCGGACGAACGGGACCGGAAAGGCCTGGGATCCGTCGCTGAACTCCACAACGACCGCCATGTCGTCCAGGTCGAACCCACTCCTGGTCGACGGTGCGTCGAGGGCGAACGAGTCCGGGTGGGCCGCCTTCCAGTCGCCCCATTCGGTCAGGGTCGACGGCAGCAGCTCCAGCTTGGTGCCGGTCAGCGGCCCGGCGATCGCCTCACCGATTGGCTGGCTCCAGACGCTGCCGGTCTCGTGATCGAACCACGTCATGGCGTTGCCCCACAGGGCGCCGTGGTTCCCCAGGACGATCGCTCGTCCGTTGACCTCTCGGCGATGGACCATCGCCGTTGCGCACAGCGGTCACCAGGTGACGAAGGTCGGGATCCCCCGGTGGATGTCGACCACGATCTCCCGGCGATTCAGGAACCCGACCGGGTAGGCCCGGGCCTCGCCCTCCAGGTCGACCCCGATCACCAGCTCCTCGTCCGGCCAGTCGATCTCCTCGGCGGTGACGAAGGTCGGTTGGTAGACCGGGGCGATCCGGTCCCGGGCCAGCACCTGGCGGAACCCGTCAGGGAGCGGCTCGCCGGCCTCGACCGGGTCGTACAGGTCGAGGCCGGGGAAGTCCTGGACCCCGGCCCAGCCGTCCGGATGGAACCGCTCGGCCCCGAGCTGGCCGGAGACAGCGATCCCGTCGGCCTCGGCGTCGGTGCCGGTGCCGAGGACGGGGTCGCCGCCACAGGCGGTTGCGGTCAGGGCCAGGCCGAGCGCCACCGCTGCGACCGAGCGGCCGGGGTGTCGACGGCGGTCCGGTGACGGCCCGGCCGGCGTGCCGGAGGTCGTCGAGCCCGGGAGCGGGGAGCGGAGCATGGACCGGAAACGGCCCGGGCCGGTTGCCTATTCCCGGTACTCTGCATCTATGACCACCCCCGTCCTCGTCGCCGTCGCCTGGCCATACGCCTCCGGCTCGCGTCACCTCGGCCATCTCGCCGGGGCGTACCTGCCGGCCGACATCTACGCCAGACACCAGCGGATGCGGGGCAACGAGGTACTGATGGTCAGCGGGTCGGACACCCACGGCACCCCGATCACGGTTCGGGCCGAGGACGAGGGTGTGTCACCGAGCGAGATCGTCGACCGGTACCACGGTGAGTTCGTCCGCCAGTGGGACCAGCTGGGGATGAGCTGGGACCTCTACACGACAACCGGGACCGAGAACCACGCAAAAACCACCCAAGAGATGTTCCTGGCCCAGCTGGAGAACGGGCACATCGACCGCCGGGTTGCGGAGCAGCTGTTCGATCCGGAGCGGGAGCGGTTCCTGCCCGACCGCTTCGTCGAGGGGACCTGCCCCAACTGCGGCTACCCCGATGCTCGGGGCGACCAGTGTGACAACTGCGGTCGGACCCTCGATCCGACCGATCTGATCGACCCCCGGTCCAAGCTGTCCGGGGCCACCCCGGTGCTTCGCGAGACCGAGCACTTCTACTACCGGTACTCCGACTTCGAGGAGGAGCTTCGGACCTACCTCAAGTCCCGGGACGGCTGGCGCCCCCACGTCCTCAACTTCGCCCTCGGCTGGTTGGAGGAGGGGTTGCTCGACCGCGCCATCACCCGGGACATCGAGTGGGGGATCGAGCTCCCGGTCGACGACCTGGGGCCCGGCAAGCGGATCTACGTCTGGTACGACGCAGTGATCGGCTACCTGTCTGCGTCGAAGGAGTGGGCGGCCGGCACCGGCGACCCGGAGCGGTGGCGTCACTGGTGGCAGAACGACGACGCCCGCCACGTCTATTTCATCGGCAAGGACAACATCCCCTTCCACGCCCTGTTCTGGCCGGCCCAGCTGCTCGGCGTCGGCGACAAGCTCGACGGTGCGCTCCGGCTCCCGGACGACATCCCGGCCAATCAGTACGTGACGTTCAAGGGCGGCAAGGCCTCGGCCAGCCGGGGGATCGGCCTGACGATCGAGGAGGGCCTCGACCGGTTCCAGCCCGATGCCCTCCGCTACGCCCTGGCCGCCGCGTTCCCCGAGCAGGCAGACACCGAGATCTCCGAGGAACAGATCGGCGCCAGGATCAACGAGGAGCTGGTTGCCAACTGGGGCAACCTGGTCAACCGGGTGCTGTCGATGGTCAACAAGAACTGCGACGGGGCGATCCCCGAGGCCGGGACGTCGACCGCCGAGGACCAGGCCCTGTTGGACGGGATCGATCAGCACCTGGTCACTGCGGCCGAGCAGTTCGATGCGGTCCAGCTCCGGGCCGCGCTGCGGACCGGGATGGACGCCGCCCAGTCGGTGAACCAGTACCTGACCGCCCAGGAGCCGTGGAAGGTGGTCAAGGCCGACCCGGAGCGAGGGCGGGCCATCCTCCACACCGCCCTGGCCGCCATCAACGGGGTCCGGGTCACGCTGGCCCCGTACCTGCCGTTCTCGGCCGCCACCCTCGACGACGTGCTCGGCCCGGTCGACGGCTGGGCCCGACCCCCGCTGGAACCCGGCCGCCCGATCGACAAGCCAACGCCACTGTTCGCCAAGATCGAGTTCCCGGCCGAAGACTGAAGCTGGTCGGGTGCACCCGGGAATCCGGGTGAGCGACCCGGCTACTGGCCGGGCGGGTGGATGACCACCACCGGCACCGAGAACGCCCGCTCGACCCGGCTTGGCAGGTCCATCTTCAGCCACCGGGACAGGGATCCGGGGAGGGTCGAGATGATGATCTCGTCGAAACTCGACCGTTCCATGACCCGGGCGATGGCGGCGAACGGGTCGTGGCCGGCGACCTCGCTGGTCAGGATCTCGGCGTGGTCGGACAGCCGGTCGGTGAAGGTGGCGAGCCGCTCCTCGGCGGCCGCCCGGTCCCGGGTCCTTGCGTCCGCCAGGTCCTCCGGCGCCACCACCGTGTAGCCGGACATCGGGTCGGCGACCCCGGTCATCAGCCGCTGGGTCTCCTTCGACCGGCTGGCCGGGACCAGCAGATGGAACTCGGACGGCCCGGCCGCCGCCCGCTCGTCGACCAGGGCGGGGATCAGTTCGCCGGCCAGGGTCTGGTTGGCGACGATCAGGTAGCGGCGGACCTGGACGGTCGGCCGACCGGCCACCGGGTTCGGACGCTCCCGGTCGATCTGGACCGCGACCTCCAGCTTCAGCCGGTAGCGGACGACCTTGCCGTCGCTGACCAGCGTGTCCTGTTCCATGACGACAGCCCCGGCCAGGTTGGGATTGGTCTTGGCCGCCTCCCGGACTCCTCGCCTGGCCGCGTCCTCCCACGACACCCCGGAGGTCGACACCAGCCGGACCACCCGGAACACCGGCTCCGGCGTGGCGTTCGCCTCGGATTCCATGGATCTAGTCGATCTCGCCGTCGTGCTTGAACGACAGCCGGACCTTGGACCGGAACAGGGCGACCTCGCCCTCGGTGATGGTCACGTCCTGCTCGACCACCCGGGCGACCCGGAGATCCTGCAGGGTCTTGGCCGCCTCTGCCACGGCGTTTGCGGTCGCCTTCTCCCAGGACTCGGCACTGGTCCCGATCAGCTCGACGACGTTGTAGACGCTCTCGCTCACCGACTGGCCACCCGATCCGCTCGTTGCATGCGGGCATCGTAGTTGGCGATCGTCCCGCCCTCCAGGGGATCGGAGGGTTTGCCGAGCCGACGCCGTCAGCGGTCGATCTGGGACCGCAGGCCGTCCATCCAGGCCGCGGCCTCGGTGAACGCGGACGTCATCCGGTCCCGGCTCTCCGATGCGGCGGCGCCGGCCGCCGGGTAGCTGCCGAGGAACTTGACGTCTGCGTGCTTGGCCCGGATGCTCCGCAGGCAGTCGGCGATGACGTCGTCTGCGATGTGGCCGTCAAGATCGATGATGAAGCAGTAGCTGCCGAGCGCGGTCTTGACCGGGCGGGACGACAATCGCGACAGGTTGATGGTCCGGGCCGCGAACTCCTGCAGGATGGCGACCAGCGACCCCGGCTTGTCCTCCCGCTGGTGGAGGACGACGGTGGTCTTGTCGTGCCCGGACCGCGGCGGGACGCCGGCCGGAGCGACCAGGACGAACCGGGTCTGGTTGCCGGGATGGTCTGCGATGTCGGTTGCCAGCAGGTCGAGCCCGTGCTTGGACGCGGCCAGTGCCGGTCCGATGGCGGCCAGACCCGGTTGCTCGGCGGCCATCACCGCCGCCTCTGAGGTGGAGTTGGCCGCCTTCACCGCTGCGTCCGGCAGTTCCTTGTGGAGGTACTCCCGGCACTGGGCGTTGGCCACCGGGTGGGAGTGAACGGTGTGGATGTCGGCCAGCGACGTGCCAGGGGCGGCCATCAGCTCGAGGCGGATGTCCAACACCACCTCTCGCTGGATCAGGAGCTCGTGGTCGAAGGCCAGCGCGTCGAGCGTGATGTTGACCGTGCCCTCGATGGCGTTCTCGATGGCGACGAAGCCGAGGTCGACCTCGCCGGTCGAGGTGGCGTCGAGGACGTCGACGAACTTGGGATACGGGACCAGCTCGGTGGAGGCCAGGTCGTCCTGGCTCATCAGGGCCTGCTCGGTGAAGGTGCCGGCCGGCCCGAGATAGGCGATTCGGGTTGACGAGTTGGTCACGGCATTGAGCCTAGGGTCGGGGGCAAGCCTAGAGTCGATCGCATGGAAGATCGTCTCTATTTCCGGCAGCTGCTTGCGGGCCGGGACGTCGCCGTTAGAGAACCGCCCC
>JBCCFN010000039.1:0-24060 GCA_039029715.1 Actinomycetota bacterium
ATTTCGTCAACGATTTTGACTCTGTTTGTCATTCCTGCCTTATACAGAATTTTACATAAAGAAAAGGAGTCTATTTTGACTGATGTTGAAGTATTGGAGTCTCAAGATTGGTCCTGCAGGGGCGCTTCGGGCTCACGGCCGGCGACGTCGCCGCCTTCGGCGCCGTGCTCGCCACGACCTACAAGCCGATCAAGAACGCCTCGAAGGGCTTCGGCCGCCTGATGGAGCAGCTGGCCTCGGGCGAGCGCCTGATGGAGGTCCTCGATGCCGAGGAGGAGCGCGCCGACCCCCGAGACGCCACGCCGATCGAGCGCCTGCAGTCACAGATCCGTTTCGAAGACGTCACCCTCGTGCACGCCGGTCGCGGCGAGCGGCGCGAAGTGATTCGCGGCCTGGACCTCACCCTGCGGCGGGGCGAGGTCGTCGCCGTGGTCGGCCGGACGGGCTCGGGCAAGACCAGCCTCGTCGACCTGACGATCGGCCTCTACCCGCCCACCCGCGGGCGAATCTCGATCGACGAGCGCCCGCTCCAAGAGATCGCGTCGCGAAGCTGGCGGGATCGGATCGCCGTCGTCGAGCAGGACGCCTTCCTCTTCGACACGTCGATCGCGGAGAACATCCGCTACGGCCTGCCGGACGCTTCGGACGACGCGGTGCTCGCCGCCGCGCGCGCAGCTCATGTCGACGAGTTCGTCGACGCGCTGCCCGCCGGCTTCGACACCGAGGTCGGCGAGTTCGGCCTGCGCCTCTCGGGCGGCCAGCGGCAACGCATCGCGATCGCCCGAGCCCTGCTGCGCCAGCCGGACGTCCTGATCTTCGACGAGGCGACGAGCGCCCTCGACCCGAAGACCGAGCGCACCGTCCAGGAGGCGATCGCGCAGCTGCGAGGCGACCGCCTGATCCTGATGGTCTCCCATCGGCTGGCCTCGGTCCGCGACGCAGACCGGATCCTGGTGATGGAGGATGGGCGCATCGTCGAAGACGGCCCCCACCAGGCGCTGCTCGAGCGATCCGAGCTCTACCGGGAGCTCGCGCGCGCCTGAGCTCAGTGCTCGCGGTTCCAGCGCACGCAGTCGGCGTAGCGCACGCCCCGGCCTCCGAAGAGGTCGAGGGCGCTGCCGAAGGTCAGGTCGACGCGCCCCGCGCTCAGCTCGGCCACGCGGGCGAGATCGTCGATCGAGCGCCCGCCGCCCGCATAGGTGCACGGGATAGGCGACGACTCGCCGAGCAGACGCACGAGCGCCTCGTCGATGCCCTGCGTCAGGCCCTCGACGTCCGCCGCGTGCACGAGGAACTCGCTGCAGTGTTCGGCGAGGCGAGCGAGGGTGTCGGCATCGACCGGGGTCGCCGTCACGGTCTGCCACCGATCCGTGGCCACGCGCCAGCCGCCCTCGGCCCGGCGACAGCTCAGGTCGATCACGAACCTGTCACGCCCCACGCGCGCCTCGAGGGCGCGGACCCGCTCCATCGACAGCGAGTCCCCCTCGAAGAGCCAGCTGGTCACGATGACGTGGGAGGCCCCGGCCTCGAGCCAGGCCTCCGCCGATTCGAGGTCGATCCCGCCCCCGATGTGCATGGCGCCGGGCCAGGCCGCCAAGGCCGCGCGCGCCGCCTCGTCGTTGCCGGCCCCAAGGCGGATCACGTGCCCGCCGGGCAGATCGTCCGCGCGGTAGCGATCGGCGAACCAGGCCGCGTCCCGGTCGGAGACGAAGTTGGTCTCCGGGCCCGGGCCCCGGTCTCGCAGCGTGCCGCCGACAATCTGTTTGACCCGGCCCTCGTGCAGGTCGATGCAGGGCCTAAAGCGTGTCACGGCCGGCATACTACCCCGATCCTGGCCGCCCGTAGCGGGCGAGCGTGACGCAGCTCCGAGGCGAGCCCCGATCCCCGCCCGGACCTCGGGCGAGTCAGCGCGCACGCGGCGGACGATCGCGACCCAGGGCAGGCGTGTCGAGAAGCGCACAGCCCCGAAGCGCATCGTTGGCTTCGGCGAGCACGGTCTGGGCCAGGCCGTGTGCTAACCACGCACGAGGGCGAGGGTGAGAGCGAGGACAGACGGACAGAATCATGGCCCTCCACGTTCACGTACTCGACTTCGAGAACGACCAGGCCCTGCAGCGCGCCTTCGCGAGCCTCTCCGAGCATTCCGACGTCGAGAGCTGCCTGGTCGAATCGGGCGGCCTGCGGATCCGTTTCCTCGCCGCGGCGCGGGCCGGCAAGGCGATCGTCGAGCGCCTCTACGACGAGGGCGGGCTCAAGTGGTGTTCGCGTCACCTGCTGAACGAGTAGCGACCGGCTAGCCCTGGCCGACCCCTCAGCCGACGCGCGCGCTCTGCCCGCCATCCACCGGGAGACAGACCCCGGTGATGAACCCCGCCTCGTCCGAAGCCAGGAAGAGTGCCGCCTGGGCGACGTCCCAGGCCGTCCCCATCTTCCCACCCAGAGGCACCTGGGCGTCCCGCCGCTCGATCAGCTTGTCCTTGTCGATCCCGGTCTGGTTCGCGATGCCCTCGATCGCCATGGGCGTATTCATGAGGCCCGGCATGATCACGTTGGCCCGGATCCCGTACTTGGCGTTGCCGATCGCCAGGGTTTGCGTGTAGGCGTTCACGCCGGCCTTCGAGGCCTTGTAGGCCACGATCGGCGTTGCGCAGACGGCGGCGATCGACGAGATGTTGACGATCGCCCCGGACCTCTCTTCGCGCATCACCGGCAGCACGTGCTTGCAGGGCAGGACCACGCTCTTCAGGTTGACGGAGAGGATCCGATCCCACTCCGCCTCCTCGATCCGGCTCGGGCTCGCGTCCGCGCCCCCGACGCCCACGTTGTTGTGCAGGATGTCGATCCGACCGAAGGCAGCCTGCGCGGCGGCGACCATCTCACGGCAGTCGTCCTCGCGAGTCGCGTCCGCCTGGAAGGCCCGGGCCGAGAGACCCTCCGCCTCGATCCGGGCCACGGTCTCCTCGGCCGAGTCGAGCCGATGATCGACGGCGAGCACCTGTGCGCCTTCGCGCGCGAAGAGGATCGCGGTCGCGCGCCCGTTGCCGATCGTATCGCCCGGGGTCTGCCCGGCTCCGACCACGATCGCGACCTTGCCTGCGAGTCGATCGCCCACGATGACGCCTAACGCTCCGGGAGCTTCGGCGCGCCGTTCTCCGGCTGGACGCCCAGGGTGTTGAGGGCCATCGACACGAGGTTGTACTGCCCGACGGCGAATACGAGATCCATGCACTGCTCGGTGCTGTAGCGCGCCGTGAGCTTCGCCCATGTGTCGTCAGAGATGAAGGCGTCGGCGTGCAGCTCGTCGGTGGCGCGGAGCAGCACGCGGTCGAAGTCATCCCAGCCCGGTGCATCGGGGCCATCGGCGATCCGCTCGATCTCCTCGTCGGTGAGCCCGCAGTCGCGGCCGATCAGGACGTGCTGCCCCCATTCGTAGCCGGCCTGGCAGAGCCACCCGATGCGCAGGATCACCAGCTCGCGCTCGCGTGGCGGAAGCGTGGACTTGGCGAGCACGTGGTTGCCGAAGACCAGCCATCGCGTCATCAGCTTCGGGTGCCGGGCGAGGGTCCGGAAGATGTTGAGGATCGGTCCGTCGCCGAAGCGTTCGCGGATCCCCGCATCGAGATCCGCCGGATCGAGGGGCTCGACCCGGGGCTTGTCCAGTCGCATCAAAGAGTCCTCCTCGGGCCCGAGCATACCGCCCGCGCGGGCCCCACCGGATACCTGGTCTGCCCCCCGCGACCTGCCTACCATTCGGCGCCGCACGCGCCGCGGACCGGAACCGCGGTCTGCCGGCCAGCGTCCACCGCTCTGGTCCGGCGAAAGGGCTGCCGGTCGCCTCCGCGGGCGTCGACCGGCGGGCGATCAGACGAGAAGCAGCTGCATCCCAGGCGAAGAGGCAAAAAAGGAGAGAGGGCGACATGGTCGACGGAACCGTCGAAACCGGAGGCAGCGCGGCAGGCGGGGGCGACACCGCTCTCGACGCCGCAAAGGCCCGGCTCTGCGCGTCCATCCAGAGTGAGGTCGGCAAGGTCCTGGTCGGTCAGGAAGAGATGGTGCGCGGGCTGCTCGTCGGTCTGCTCACCGGAGGCCACGTCCTGCTCGAGGGCCTGCCCGGCCTCGCCAAGACTCTGACCGTCCAGTCCCTGGCGAGCGCTCTGGACACCGGCTTCTCGAGGATCCAGTTCACGCCGGACATGCTGCCCGCCGACGTCATCGGCACCCAGATCTACAACCAGCAGGACGGGACGTTCCGGGTCAAGAAGGGGCCGATCTTCTCGAACCTCGTGCTCGCCGACGAGATCAACCGCGCGCCCGCCAAGGTGCAGGCCGCCCTGCTCGAGGCGATGCAGGAGCGACAGGTCACGATCGGCGGCGAGACCTTCGAGATGGCCGAGCCCTTCCTCGTGCTGGCCACCCAGAACCCGATCGAGCAGGAGGGCACCTACCCGCTGCCCGAGGCCCAGCTCGACCGGTTCCTGATCCGGACCGAGATCGGCTACCCGGGACGGGACTTCGAGGTGGAGTTGATCATGCGCCGGGCCGGCCGCCGGGCGGACCGGGCGGTGCTGAATCCGGTGCTGACCGGCAGCGACATCCTGGCCCTCCAGCGCCGGGTCGAGGAGGTCCACATCAGCCAGCCGGTGGCCCAGTACGTGGTCGACCTGGTCGAGGCGACCCGGGCCAGTCAGCGGACCGAGGCCGGGGCCAGCCCCCGCGGCTCCCTGGCCCTGCTGAAGACCAGCCGGGCCCGGGCCGCCATGGCCGGCCGGTCCCACGTGCTCCCAGACGACGTCAAGGCGGTGGCGATCCCCTGCCTGGCCCACCGGCTCCTGCTCCAGCCGGACCAGTGGGTCCGCGGCGTCCGGGCCGACCAGGTGGTGGCCGAGATCGTCGGCCAGGTGCCGGCGCCCCGGGCCATCGACCCCGGTGACCAGCAATCGGCGCCGCCGAGGGCGGCCGCCGGCCACGGCCATCCCGGCCTCCCCCAGCAGCCGGCCCATCGGCCCCAACCGCAGCCCGGCTATCAGGCGCCCCATCCCCAGCAACAGGTGCCGACCGCGCCCCCGCCCAGCTACCAGCAGGCGCCGGTGCCTCAGGCCGGCCAACCCCCACAGCCGGGGATCCGCCGCCCCGGCCCCTAGCCGCCGATGAGCCGCCACCTCACCCACCGGTTCTGGATCTGCTTCTTCGTCGGATGGGGTGGCCTGGCGATCGCTCTGCTGTCCCGGTCGGTCGAACCGGCCGCGCTCGGCGCACCGTTCCTGGCCGCCCTTGCCATCTCCCTGGCCGACGGCTGGTGGCCGGTTGCGGTCGCAGACAACCCGAAGGTGTCCTCGCCCCGGGTGGTCGAGGGCGACTCGCTGGAATTCAGCATCGAGCTGCAGACCACCAAGCGGACCTGGACCGAGCTCGAGATCCAGCTGCCGGCCGCACTGGTGCCGCTCGGCTCGACCCGGCTGGTCACCATGGTCGACGGCACCACCCGGTTCACCATCCCCATCCGGGCCGACCGGTGGGGCGCGGCCGGGCCGGAGTGGGCGGTGGTGACCACCAGGGACCGCCTCGGCGTGTCCGAGCGGGTGGCCCGCTACCCGATCCACATCCCGGTCCGGGTCCACCCGACCGCGGAGCGGCTCAACAGCCTGGTCCCCCTGTACCGGGAGCGACCGGTGACCGGTGAGCACCGGGCCAGGAGCAAGGGGCCGGGTTCGGAGCTGGCCGAGGTCCGGCCGTACCGGTTCGGCGACCCGGTCCGGATGGTCCACCCCCGGTTGACCGCCAGGCGGGGCAGCCCGATGGTGATCGAGCGGCACCCGGACCGGTCGTCAGACATCGTCCTGCTCGTCGACTCGGCCCAGGATCTGGGGGTCGACCTCAACACCACCCTCCGTTGGACGGTCACCGCGGCGATGGCCCTCGGCGAACGGCACCTGCGGGCCCAGGACCGGGTCGGCCTGATCGATGTCGGTCGGGGGGTCCGGTGGGTGCCGGCCCGGCTCGGCCGCAAGCACCTCCACACCGTGATCGACGCCCTGCTGTCCACCGAGGTCCTGCCCCGCCGCCAGAACGACATGGGGTATGTCCCGCCGTCGAAGCTGCCGAAGTCGGCGACGATCGTTGCCATCTCCCCGCTGCTCAGCGAGGTCACCCTCTCGGCCCTGGTCGACCTCCGGAGCCGGGGGCACGAGATCCTGGTCATCAAGCCGGCCATCCCCCACCCCGAGCCCCACATCGGTCCGCTGGCCCGCCGGATCTTCCGGGTCGGCAACGAGTTGAACGAGCGGTGGCTGCAGGAGCGGGGGGCGATCGTGATCCCGTGGACCAACGGCGACTCGCTCGAGCACGTGATGCGGCGGGTGGTCCGGAACCTCGGTCGGACGAGGCACCCGGTCTGATGGCGCTCTCCACCCGTTCCCGCACCGGGCAGTTGGCCGATCGGTTCACAGACGCCATCCTTCGCCACCTCCGGATGCTGACCGATCCGGAGTCGATGCTCGGCTGGTTCATCGTCACCCTGTGGTCCGTCCTGGCCGGCATCGACGGCGGCGTGGTGGCGATGCTGATCCTTGTCGGCATCGGCTGGTTCGTCCACGGCGTGGCGGTCGAGACCGGCAACCACGTCATGCTGTGGCTGACAACGGCCATGCTGCTGATCCTGATCGTCGTGGCCTCGGAGGTGACCTTCGACGGGCTCCCGCCGGTGCTGTTGGCGGCCGCCGGCGCCACCGCCCTGGTCCACAACGAGCTGGTTCGGCTCAACTACGCCCGGCGTCGTGACGCCTCGATCGACCGGTCGGTCTACCACGGCGCCGGGCTGGCGCTCGGCCTGGCCGCCGGGGTGGCCATGGTTGGAGTCGCCCTGACCCAGGTGCTGTCCGAGGCCGCGCCCCGTCCGTGGCTGTGGATGCCGGTGGCGGCCGGCGGCCTGCTCGTGGTCGGCTACGCCCTGACCCTGATCCCGATCCGGGGGGCGACCGAGGCCAGCCGGGAGCGCTGGGAGCCGGGCAACCGCATCCCTCCGCAGCCTCTCCGCCAAGAGGACCTGGACCGCAGCTGACGATCGAACCGTTGGCCGAGGGAAATCGGCAAAGGCCCCGATAGCCTAGAGAAGTCCGAAACGGCGCTGCCCGGACCCGGCCGCCGGTACCACCTCGTGTGGGACCGCCGCTGCCAGTGTCCCTCCTCGGCCGGCGCCAGTGGTTGATGCTAGAGGTTCCACGATGTCGAAAATCTGCCAGGTGACCGGGCGCAAGCCGTCGTTCGGCAACAACGTGTCCCACTCCCACCGGGTGACCAACCGCCGGTGGAGCCCGAACATCCAGCGTCAGCGGTTCTGGCTGCCGAGTGAGAAGCGGTGGGTGACCCTGACCGTGAGCGCCAAGGGCATCAAGACGATCAACAAGAAGGGCATCGAGTCCGTCGTTGCCGACATTCGTCGCCGAGGGGAGAAGGTCTGATGGCCAAGTCCAGTGACAAGCGCCCGTTGGTGAAGCTGCGGTCGACCGCCGGCACCGGGTACATGTATGTGACCAAGAAGAACAAGGTCAACACCCGGGAGCGGATCGAGCTGAAGAAGTACGACCCGGTCGTCCGCAAGCACGTCATCTTCAAGGAAGAGCGCTGAGAATGCCCGCCGCCGGCGGTCGGTGACCGATCGGCACTCGATCCGGCGTGCGCTGTCCATCAGCGCGGTCCTGGTCGGGCTCCCGCTCTGGCTGGTCACGCTCCCGTTGTGGGTGGTCGGGGCCACCATCGCCGATCTCATCGGCGGCCTTCGGCGGCTGCCGACCGTTCGGCTGATCGCCTTCCTCGGCGTCTACCTGGTCCACGACTGGATCGGGATCGCCGTCGGCGGCTGGTTGTGGTTGACCGGTCGGTTCGGCCGGCGCCTCGACCTCGATCGGCATCGGCGGGTCCAGGGCTGGTGGGGCACCTCGTTGCTGAACTGGGCCGGGCGGCTGCTCAACGTCCGGCTCGACCTCGACGACCTGGGGCGGCTGCCATCGAACACGTTCGTGATGCTCAGTCGCCACGCCAGCATGATCGATGCGGTCGTCCCGGTCACCCTGGTCGCCACTCGGATGGGGCGCTTCATCCACTACGTCCTGAAGAAGGAGCTGCGGTGGGACCCCAGCCTCGACCTGTTCGGTGGGCGGCTCGGCAACCACTTCGTGACCAGAGGTGGCGACACCGAGGCCGAGGAGGCGGCCATCGAACGGCTGGCCGCAGACGCCGAGCCGGACGCAGCCCTCGTGATCTTCCCCGAGGGGACCTACAGCACCCCGGGGACCCGTAAGCGGGTCCACGCGTCGCTGGAGCGGAACGAGGAGTTCGAGGCCCTGGCCAGGGCCAAGGCCCTCGAGACGCTGCTCCCACCGAAGCCGGCCGGCACGCTGGCCATGCTCCGGGGCCAACCCGAGGCCGATGTCGTCGTGGTCGGCCACGTCGGTCTGGAGGGGGTGGCCGAGCTCAAGGGCCTACGGCAGCGGCTGCCGCTGACCCACCCGGTCATCGTCCGGTGGTGGGTCCATCGCCGGGCCGAGCTGCCGACGACCGAAGCCGAGCTGATCGACTGGCTCGGTGACCGGTGGGAGGAGCTCGACCGCTGGGTCGAAGCGATCCAGGCCGAGCGCCGGGTCAGCCCCTCGGTCTGACCGCGGCCGGCCGGGCCAGCGTAGGTACGCCGTCAGCTGCAGAGTTCGCCGGTCAGTCCCCTGGTGCAGAACGTGGTCCGCTCGATCGACCGGAGTGCAACCCGGTCTCCGTCGACCGGGTCCGCGAACACGTGCAGTCGGAACCCGCCGACCGCGTCGTCGCCGAGGCCGACCACGTCGTAGATCACCTCGTCGAGATCGCCGCTTGTCGGTTCGGTGACCTGCACCACCCGAGACGGCGGCTCGTCGCTTGCGAAACCGGCCGCCACCGCAGCCCCAAGATCCACCACCGTGTCGCCGGACTCGACCGGGTCGGTCCCGGCCCGATACTCGGCGGTTGCGTCGTCGACCACGCCCTGGAAGGCCAGAAAGCCGGCACCGGCCCAGCCGGTTGCGCCATCGAGTTCGACCTCGTACCACAGCGACGCCGGCAACAGCCGGGCTCGACCGGTGGCCACCAGATCCTCGGCCATCGGGTCGACGACGGCAACGATGGCCCGATCGGTCCCGGGGCCTTCCCGGATGTTGAGCACGTCGTCGTGGGCCACCCCCATGACCGACAGCACGTCGCCGGCCTCGACGAACCCGTCGAAGGGCTCACCGGCCAGGTCCTCGACCGGCGCCGTTGTCGTCGTCTCCTCCGCCGGGTCGGCGGCGGGGGCGGACGGTTCGGTGATCGCGGTCGAGTCGTCGCCGACCGAGGCCGGCGGGTCGGCGTCGGCCGGGTCGTCGGTGGTGGACGTGTCTGTCGAGACCGCCGGTGCCGCCGGCTCGTCCGCCAGGCCGGGCTGGGCGGTGTCGAACGGCTCGTCGGTCGAGCAGCCGACGAGCGTCACCATCAGGGCCGTCGCCACGACGACGGGGCGAGCGCGCAGTGGAATCGAACGGGGCGCCATGGGATCAACGCTACTCGTCGACTCCCGAGTGGGCGGCGCGGGCCGAGCCTCTCGCCCGATCCGTACCTGGGGTCCGGGGCGGTTGAGCGGCTAGATTTTGGCCGTGACCAACCTGACCACGTCCGATTTCTGTCATCTCCTCCGGGTCGAGGCCGCCCGGCTCAGCGAGATCGGACCGGACCATCTCGAGCTCGACGTCGCCCACCTCCCCGGCTGGACGGTTCGCTCGGTGGTCGGCCACACCGGCTGGGTGTTGCGGTTCGCCGGCCTGTGCCTGACCGCGGACCCGGACAACCCGCCGTCCCGGGCGTCTGTCCCCGAACCTCCGCCGGGCGACGAGATCACCCCGTGGTTCGCCGAGGGCTCCGAGCAGCTCCAGGCCACACTGGCCGAGGCCGACATGGACGCCCTTCGCCCCACCTGGACCGGGCCCCAGCCCGCCTCGTGGTGGGCCCGGCGCCTGGCCCATGAGGTGTCGATGCACCGGTGGGACGCAGAGTCGGCCTTCGCCAGCCCCGAGCCCATCGACGCTCGCCAGGCCCGCGACGGGGTCGACGAGGTCCTCGAGGTGTTCACGCCCCACCGGATGCAGTTCGAAACGCTGGCCGGGGCCGGCGAAACCGTCCATCTGCACGCGACGGACATCGACGACGGCGAGTGGTTCATGACCTACGAGTCGGACGGGGTGCCGTGGGAGCACTCCCACGCCAAGGGCGATGTCGCAGCCAGGGGTCCCGTGTCCGATCTGCTCCTTTTCACGTGGAGCCGGATCCCCTCGTCCCGGTTGGAGGTCTTCGGCGATGCCTCGCTCCTCGACCGGTGGCAGGCGGCGGCGACGTTCTAGCCGCCCAGGGTCAGACCTTCACCACCGGGAGGAGCGGCTCCTCGGGGACGTCGTACTCGTCGTCCCACCGGGTCAGCCGACTCTTCCACTCCGAGGCCTCACCGATCTGGTCGACATAGGCGGCCTGCCGCTTCGCGACCCGACCGACCGGGGCCTCGGCCGGAGCGGCCTCGTACTGGGCTTCGATCCCGAGCTTCAGGTTGCGGAGCGCCTCGCTCCGGAGCTGGGACACCCGGGACTCGGTGACGCCGAGGAACCGGGCGAGATCCTGAGACGTCTTGCCCTCCAGGAAGTAGCCGACGATCACGAACCGTTGCCGCTCCGGCAGCAGCTGGACCGCGTCCCGCAGGTAGGTGTGCAGCTCACGGGTCTCCAGCTCCTCCGACGGTTCGACCGCCGAGTTGTCCCGCAGCACATCGACCAGGGTCAGGTCCTCGTCCGAGTCATCGCTGGTCTCGTGGTCGAGGGCGAGGACGACCGAGCGGAACAGCCGATCCCGCAGTCGAGCCAGCTCGTCCTGTGACACCCCGAGGGCCTCGGACATCTCCTCGACGTTCGGCACCCGGCCGAGCTCGCTCGCCAGCTGCTGCTCGGTGCTCTCCAGCCGGCGGGCCAGCAGGCGGACCGAGCGGGGGGCCCAGTCTGCAGCCCGGACCGAGTCCAGGATCGCCCCTCGGATCCGCTGGGCGGCGAACCGCTCGAACGGGACGCCCCGGCTCTCGTCGTAGCGGCGGGCCGCCTCCACCAGACCGAGGGCGCCGGCCCGAGCCAGCTCCTCCCGATCGACGTGGCGTGGGAAGTGGACTGCGACCTGGAAGACGACGTGTTTCACCAGTGGCAGGTTCGCTTCGATTCGAGCGTTGAGTTCGCTCTTGCTTGCGGTCATCGTGTTTGCACCCTTCGAGAATTCCTCCATGACAGGAAGGGTTCTCGACACGATCGGCGCAGAACTTTAGAAAAAAATCCGCAAGATCTTCTCCTCGGTATGGTTCGACCGTTGCGCCGCTGAACTTGAGGAGATTTCGACCGGACGGGTCCGCCGGCCCACTCGCCCGGCTAGGCCGGGGTCTGCCCGGTCGGCGCCGGGTCCAGCTGCCCGCTGAACGCCGCGATCTGGATGCCCCGGCGAGCGAGCTCACTCAACAACTCACCGGGTTCGGCCCACGCCACCAGCCCGTCGGCCCCGGGCGGGCCCTGACCTCTGGCGGTCCGGGTGGCGACCACGGCGGCCACGGTGGCGGCGGCAACCGACGGGTGGTCCATCACCCCGTAGACCAGCGTCTCCACCGCTGCGGTCGGGCCAGCGCCACCGGCTCGACCCCGGACCTCGACTCGGATACCTCCGGGGCCGCCGTCACGGTGGGGCTTGCGGAGCATCGGCAACCGCCCGGTCAACCGATCCCGCCTGGTTGCCGCCATCCGGGCCGAGATCCGCCGAGCCTCCGGGTAGCGACGCTGGAGCAGAATCGGGCTTGGCAGTGCGCCCCGATAGCAGTCCCGGGCCCCGATCGGCTCGGGGAACCAGGCCAGGTCCCGGCCCGATCCGCCACGGCGGAGCTCCCACCGCCCGTCCCGCCAGTCCCGGCCGTCGTGCTTCAACGCCCGGTGGTGCTGGCGGGCGCAGGCCGGGCCGGCGGTGCCCGCCCGGGACACGCTGATGCCCTCGACCAGGTCCAGCTGGTCCGCGGCGAACCGGACGAGGAGACTGCTCAGGCCGGGACAGAACCCGGCGCCGACGACCAGCGAGCGATCGACCGACCGGGCCAACCCGTCCAGGGCCAACAGCCCGACCACCTCGTCCGGATCGTCTGAGATCGACACGACGTGGCTACCGGCCTCCAGCATCTTCGCCGCCAACTGGACGTGGCCGCCGGCGGGGGTTGCGAGCACGGTGACGTCTGGCGGATCCTCGGGGTCCGGCGCTCCGGACCGTGGGCTGACCCGCACGTCGAGCGCACCGCGGACGGCCCGGATCCGTTGCTGGTCGATGTCGAACAGCCGGATCTCGGTGATGTCCGGGTCCCGGAGCTGACGGGCCAGGTGGGATCCAGTGGTCCCGAGCCCGGCCAGGGCGATCCTCATCTGGTGAGGTCGGTCTCGGTCAGTTCCCGCCAGCCGCCGGTCTGGGGCGGCACGCCGCCGCTGCCCCGGAGCCGGAACAGCGTGGCGATCAGGCCGGCCATCCCGAGGGCGGCGGCGACCCGGCGGACCAAGGTCAACATGGGTTCGAGTGTACCGGCCGCCCGTTCCGTCATCTGAAGAAGTCCTGAATGCCCAGACGTTCGGGACTCCCGCCGCCGGGGTGTTCGTTCCGTCGTTGCCCTCGCATCCCCCGAGCAGAAGGAACACGAAGATGCAGCACAAGAAGCGGATCGGCGCATTGACCCTGGCACTCGCCCTGGTTGCCGCAGCCTGCGGTGACGCCGACGACGACACGACCACCGCCGCCGATCAGACCGAGGAGTCCGCCGTCGACGACGCCATGGAGGATGAGGCCATGGAAGACGAGGCGATGGAAGACGACGCCATGGAAGACGACGCGATGGAAGACGAGGCGATGGAAGACGACGCCATGGAAGACGAAGACGCCATGGAAGACGAAGACGCCATGGAAGACGAAGACGCCATGGAAGACGAAGACGCCATGGAAGACGAAGACGCCATGGAAGACGAAGACGCCATGGAAGACGACGCCATGGTGGAGGGTCGGCCGACGATCGAGATCAGCTTCTCCGGGCTGGAGCCGCTCGGCGATGACTTCGAGTACGAGCTGTGGACCATCGTCGACGGCGCCCCGGTCACCGGTGGCATCTTCGACATCGCAGCCGACGGCTCGATCGATCTGGCCGACGGCCAGGACGTCCTCTACGGCCACGATGGCGCCACCGATGTGGTGATCAGCATCGAGCCGGCGGTGGACCCGGACCCGGCCCCGGCGGACACCAAGGTCCTCGGCGGAGCGATCGAGGACGACGGCAGCTTCGAGCTGTCGATCGCCCACCCGGCCGCGCTCGGCACCGACTTCGCAGACGCCGCCGGGAGCTACATCCTGGGGACCCCGACCAACGACCCAGACGGTGACGAGCTGTCCGGTGTGTGGTTCCTCAGCGTCCCGGGCCCGGAAGCCAGCCTCGACCTCCCGACCCTGCCGGCCGGCTGGGCCTACGAGGGCTGGGCGGTCATCGACGGCCAGCCGATCACCACCGGCCGGTTCCTGACCGCTGCCGGGGCCGATGACTTCGACGGGTTCTCCGGCCCGAACGACGCCCCGCCGTACCCCGGCGAGGACTTCATCGTCAACGCCCCAGACGGCGTGAGCTTCCCGACCGATCTGACGCAGTCGACCATCGTGATCAGCGTCGAGCCGGACGCAGACAACAGCCCGGCGCCGTTCGCCCTCAAGCCGCTGGTGTCCGAGGTTCCGGACGGGATCGGTGATCACCAGAACATCGACCTCGATGCCGGGTTCGTCGACATCACCGGCTCGGGTTCGGTCACCTCCGGCTAAGCGCACCAGAACAAAACGCCCCGGCCGGATGCCCTCTCCTCGTCTGGCCGGGGCGTTTCGCGTTACCGGCGCACCGGCCGGCCGGGCCATTTGGCCTAAAGCCGGCCAGGCCACCGTGCCGATGTCCTGAGTCCAGCGCCGATGCGCGACCCCCGGCGGGCGGGGGTTCCATCGCTGATGGCGGAACGGATCGGGATGCTCGACAACGCACGGATGCTCGCTCGATGCTCGGCGGCCATGACCTTCGTGATGGTGGCGGCCGGGTGTGGGCCGCTCGGCGGAGATGACGCCGCCGCCCCCCTGCCACCGGCCCCGCCGGTCCTCGCACCGCCGACCGGGGAACCGATCGAGCAGACGGACGACCTCCACCGGTTCGTGGTGACCCCGCCGATCGATGGCTCGGTCGCTGACATCACGCCCGGGGCCGGGGCGGCCGGCCGGCTGCCAGGCACCGAGGCGGCGACCACGTCGTTGTGGACGATCGATCCCGAGGCCCGAGCCCTCGTCCCGGACGATGCCACCCTGACCATGCAGGACGGCGTACCCGGCTACGTCGACCTCGATGGGACCTTCGTCGCCCTCGACACCGGGGTCGGCACCGCAAAACCGGCGGCGGGCGCCGAACCGTCCACCGATCCGGCAGACGCACCAGATCCGGCGGTCGAGTTCCTGGCCGCCGTCCCCTCGGTGGTGGCGGTGACCCCGATCGGTGACGGCAGCTACGCCGTGACCGCGAGCGAGGCGGACGCCCTCGACGACCTGGTGTGGCCGGACGGGTCGGCGGCGACCGTCACACCCGACGCCATCCTCGGGTTCACCCAGGACCCCTACGAGCCGTACCAGTGGTCCCTCGACAACAACGGCCAGAACCTGGCCGGGGTGCAGAACCCGGCCCCGGCCCAGACCGTCGACGCAGACATCGACGGTCGGGAGGCCATGGCCGGCAACCGCGGCGCCGGCGTGGTGGTTGCGGTCGTCGACTCCGGGGTGGACTTCAGCCACCCCGACCTCGCCGGCCAGCAGTGGATCAACCCCGGCGAGACCTGCGGCAACGGGCTCGACGACGACGGCAACGGCTTCGTCGACGACTGCCTCGGCGGTTGGGATTTCGGCTACGAGGACAACCAGCCGTGGTCGCCGGGCAACAACGACCACGGCACCCACGTGGCCGGCATCATCGGTGCCGTCGCCGGCAACGGGGTCGGCATGGCCGGCCTGGCCCCCGAAGCCAAGATCATGGACCTGTCGGTCGGCGGGCCGGGCGGGATTTCCGGTTCGAGCGTCGCCCGGGCGATCCGCTACGCGGTCGACAACGGGGCGGACATCATCAACCTGTCGCTCGGCTCCTCGCCGGGTACCCCGGCGGCGGCCGTGGTGCCGATGATCGAGGCGATTCGCCACGCCGAGACCAACGGGGTCCTGGTGGTCGCCGCCGCCGGAAACGACAACGTCGACATCAGCCGGGCCGCCGTCTACCCGGCAAGCGTGGATGCAGACAACATGATCGTGGTCGGCGCATCGGCCCCGGACGAGACCAAGGCCTCGTTCTCGAACCACGGACCGACCGTCGACCTGTACGCCCCCGGACACCTGATCCTGTCGACCCGGCCCGGCGGCTACGTGTTCATGAGCGGGACCAGCCAGGCATCCCCGACCGTGGCCGCGGTGGCGGCGACCGTCCTCGGAGCCCAGCCGGACCTGTCCCCGGCCGAGGTCCGGGCCCAGCTGGTCGGCACCGGGGACGAGTTCGACGCCTACCGGGGCTGGGCTGCCAGTCCGGTCCGGCTCAACGGCGCCCGGGCCCTCGGGATCTCACCGGACGCGCCGGGCGACGCGGCCGAGGTCACGATCGCCGGATTGGCCGCAGCCAATCCGGACGGCGTGGACGCCACGGTCACGATCCGGCCCGGGGTACCGGATCCGATCGACGGGTCCCACCACTGGGAGCTGGCCCTGCTGGCGGTGACCGCAGATGGCGCCTTCGGCATCGTCGATCACTCGGTCACCATCGACGGTCAGCCGGTGGTCACAGACGAACGCGGCTCGCTTGACCTCGGGACCGACCCCGGGGACGGATCGGCCTGGACCGCAGACGTCTCCACCGCGCTGCCGGATGGGGTCTACGCCCTGCTGGTCGAGGCGGTGGCAGACGACGACCCCAACAGCCGGATCGGCGACGGATTCGTTGCCACCTTCCAGGTCGGCGACGGCGAGGTGACCCCTGCGCCGACCCCAGACCCCGGCGATCAGGCGACGACGACCACGGTCACCACCGCCCCGACCCCGACCGACCCCCCGTCCACCACGCCGACGACCACCCCGACCACGACCCCGGCACCGACTACCACGGCGGCACCTGGCGGTGGCGGCGGCGTCCCCGGCGGTGGCCCGGGAGACTCGGGCGGAGGCAACGCCGGCGGCAACGACTCTGGCGGCTCGACCGGCGGGAGTGGCGGCAACGACACCGGCGGCTCGACCGGCGGGAGTGGCGGCAACGACTCCGGCGGGTCGACCGGCGGCAACGACTCGGGCGGCTCGACCGGCGGCGGCAACGACTCCGGCAGCAACGGCGGCTCGACCGGCGGCGGATCGACGGCGACCACGGCGCCGACCACGACGATCGTCACCTCCCCGGCACCGACCACCACGCCGGTCGCGACCACGACCCCGGGGGGCGTCACCCCGACCACGACCGGACCGAGCCCGACGCCGGCACCGACCAACCCCCCGGTCACCACGCCGACGCCGACCTCACCGCCGGTGACCTCGCCCGGCTGGTCGATCTCGGCCATCGCACCGACGTCCGGCCCGATCGGGATCCCGTCACTGGTCACGATCCGGGGAACGTTCCCGACCGCGGCCTACGTCTGGTTCGGTGACGGTCCCGGCGAGGTCCTGTTCCAGACCGACGCCTACCTCCTGGTCCGGACCCCGGCGGTCGGCACCCCCGGGCCGGTCGACGTCAGCGTCCGCAGCCTCGATGGTGCCGAGGTGGCCCTGGTCGGATCCGGCTTCACGTTCTTCGACCCGTTCGGCGGCGCCCCGGACCCCGATCCCAGCCCGTCTCCGACCACGGCCCCGCCGAACACGTCCGCCCCGACCACGGCGCCAGCACCGACCACCACGCCCCCGGGCGACGGTGGCAGCGGAAACGGCGGCGGTAATGACAACGGCGGCGGAAACGGTGGCGGTCAGACAACGCCGACCACCAGCCCCGGCACCCCCTCGACCGAGCCGCCGAGCTCGACCCCGGACACCCAGGCCACCACCACGACCGTACCGACCAATCGGCGAGGACGGGCCGGGGTCAGCGGCGAGCCGACCACCCTGGCCAACGGCCTCCGGGGGGTCCGGATGAGCGGCCTGGACGACCTGGGTGCGATGCCTCGCTGCACCAGCGATCCATGCCGGGTCCGGACGGTGTGACCGGCCGGTAACACCCAAATGGTGATCGTCAAAGCGTCAACAAGGGACTCGGGTCGAACTACCTAAACCACGGGGTCCGCCAGAAGGTACGGCGGCCTTGTTCGCTAGACTCTGGTGCATCAATTGACGGCGGACCAGGTGGACGACCATGCGGGTCAGTACTCGACTTCTGGTGCGGTTTGCATTGCTTTCCAGCATGCTCCTCACCGCTTCTCTCGCTTTCGCCTTTGCCGCGGACGCCAACGGTCCGAATGCGACCATCGTTGTCGACTCGACCGGTGATCAGGACGACACCGACCCATTGGACGGGGTCTGCGCCACCGCGTCCCAGGGCTGCACCCTGCGGGCGGCCATGACCCAGGCCAACAACAACAACGGCCCGGACACCATCAACTTCAACATTCCCGGCACCGGCATCCAGACCATCGCCCTTGGGTCCGAACTGCCGACGATCAATGACCCGTCCGGCGGCGTCACCATCGACGGCTACACCCAGCCCGGGGCCAGCCCAAACACCGACCCACTGATCTTCAACGCCACCATCCTGATCGACATCGACGGGCCGAGCGGCCGCAGCTTCCTGATCCAGTCTGCGGAGAACACCCTCCGGGGTCTGGCCATCTACGGCGCCGGGACCAACATCGAACTCACCGGCGAGAACGCCGACGGCAACGTCTTCATCGGCAACATGATCGGGACCGACGCCGCCAACACCCACAACCAGGGCAGCGGTATCGGCCTGATCATGAACCTCGGCCCGGACCAGAACACGATCGGGACCCCGGACCTGGCGGACCGCAACGTGATCAGCGGCAGCGGCTCCTACGGCATCCGGATCAACCACGGCGAGACGTCGCAGAACATCATCCAGAACAACATCATCGGCCTGGACGCCACCGGCCAGTTCAACCGGGGCCACGCCATCGGGGTCGACCTCCAGTGGTTCACCTGGCGCAACCAGGTCGGCGGCCTCGGCCCCAACGAGGGCAACGTGATGAGTGGCAACCGGTCCGCCGGTATGGACTTCTCCCACTCGTCGGTCGGCAACAGCGTCCTCGGCAACCTGATCGGGACCCACCCTGATGGCTCGATCAGCACCGAGTCTGCGAACCGCTGGGGCGTGATCTTCAAGGACGATCCGAACCGGAACTACACCGCCTACAACGTCATCGCCAACAGCACCAGCCATGGCGTCTGGCACAAGCAGAACTACACCGCCGGCAACACGATCGCCCACAACGAGATCGTCGACAATGCGGGCTACGGGGTCTTCGTCACCGGTCATGACGACGTCTACTTCGACAACATCATCGCCCGCAATGGCCTTGGCGTGTCCAACATCAACAACACCTCGACCCGGAACAACTCCAACTTCCCGGACGAGCTGACCGAGCGGAACGCCTTCCGGTTGGGCCACATCTACGACAATGGCGGCATCTTCGCCCTGCTGGACAGCGAGGCCCACCCCAACGCCGACCAGCCGACGTTGACCGGCATCGAGACCGGGGCCGTGTACGGCGGCGGCACCTGCGCCGGGTGCACGATCGACATCTACGTCTCCGGGTCCGTCAACGGCGACGGGACCGTCACCGCCGGATCGAGCGGGGCAACCGGCATCGTGCTGGCGAACGGAAACTCGGATCTCTGTGTCGAGGTGGCGGGCTCATCCACTGCCGACGGCGCCGCCGTCGAGCAGGCGACCTGCACCGGTGGCGACAACCAGAACCTCGAACTGGTGCCCTCCGGGACCGGGTTCGCCCTGATGGCGGCCCACTCGAGCAAGTGCCTTGGCATCCCGGGCGGCTCGACCTCCGGCAACGTCGCCGTCGCCCAGGAGACCTGCGACGGGAGCGACAGCCAGCAGGTGCAGTGGTCCGGCGACACCCTGGTGTTCGCCCACTCCGGCCTGTGCCTCGACATCGACCTCGGCTCAAACAGCGCCGGCGCCCAGGTCGAGCAGAACGCCTGCAGCGGCGAGCTTCGCCAGGTGTTCTACCCCGGCAACTCGATCGCCTCGACCTGGCTCGGCACCGTCACCGCCGACGCGGCTGGGGACTTCTCCATGGCGTCGGCCACCCTCCAGCCCGGCGTGGTCGCCTGGGCGGTGTCCCTGACCGGTGGCAGCGAGACCGCCCCGGCCTCGGGCCACCTCATCGTCGGTGGCTCGCCGATCAATCCCGGAACCAACCCGTCGGCCCCCGAGGCCCAGCCTGCGGACCCGACACCAAACGCCCTGCCGGCCCCCTACGTGCCGGAGACCTTCGAGTGCAGCCATGCCGGCACCACCCTCAGCTGGGACGACGCCGGCGCCAGCGCCTACTACGTGTTCGCCACCACGGGCGGGACCGAGATCTACCTCGGTCCCCAGACCGGAACCAGCCTGACCGTGGACGGTGCGGACAGCTACCGGGTCACCCACTGGGCCAAGGGCTTCGCAACCACCGCCCTGTGCGACGGGCCGGGCCCGGACCTGCCGGACACCTTCGAGTGCAGCTATGACAACGGCACCCTCAGCTGGGACGACGCCGGGGCCAGCACCTACTACGTCTTCGCCGAGTTCGACGCCAGCAACGACGTCTACCTCGGCGGCCTGACCACCACCAGCGTCCAGGCCATCGCTGCGGACAGCTACC
Organism: Actinomycetota bacterium; assembly: GCA_039029715.1. GTDB lineage: Bacteria > Actinomycetota > Acidimicrobiia > Acidimicrobiales > SZUA-35 > JAHELU01. Next base: position 19,962 of record JBCCFN010000039.1, read on the forward strand.
GGGTCACCCACTGGCTCGGCGGCCAGACCGTCGCCACCTGCGACGGGCCAGGCCCGGCGCCGCCGGACACCTTCGAGTGCAGCTACAACAACGGGACCCTCAGCTGGGACGACGCCGGGGCCACCGCCTACTTCGTGTTCGCCACCTCAAACGGGGTCGACACGTACCTCGGTGGATTCTCCTCGACCAGCATCCCGGCCGACGCCGCGGACAGCTACCGGGTCACCCACTGGCTCGGCGGCCAGACCGTTGCCACCTGCGCTGGGCCGGGCGCCGAACCGCCGTTCAGCTGCTCGGTCACCGGCACCACCCTCACGTGGGACAACGCCGGCGCCAGCGCCTACTACGTGTTCGCCGAGTACGACAACGCCGATGACGTCTACCTCGGCGGTCACGCCGGGACGTCGCTGACCGTGCCGGTTGCAGACAGCTACCGGGTCACCCACTGGCTCGGCGGCCAGACCGTGGCCAGCTGCTCGCCCTAGCCACCGACCGGGCCCGATCCCTCACCGGGGGCCGCGACCCACTACACAAGGTCCATGACCGAACCGAGCGGTACGGCCGTTGCCGACAATGGGAAGCCGATCGAGTCGGTGTGGGACTTTCCGCGCCCGCCTCGTCTGGAACGGGTCGAGTGGCGGATCCGGGTCATCCACGCCGGCCACACCGTCGTCGACGCACCGTGGGCGTTCCGGGTGTTGGAGACCAGCCAGCCGCCGGCCTACTACGTCGACCCGGCCCACGTCGACGGCGAGGTGCTCCAGCCGTCGAACCATGGCACGTTCTGTGAGTGGAAGGGCATGGCGTCCTATGTCGATCTGGTCGTCGACGGGGCCCGGGTGCCGGATGCCGGCTGGTTCTACCGGGAGCCGAGCGCGGCGTTCGCCCCGCTCCGGGACCACCTTGCGTTCTATGCCCAGAAAGCCGATCGCTGCCTGGTCGACGACGAGGAGGTCGCCTCCAACGAGGGCGCCTTCTACGGCGGCTGGATCACGGCGAACGTCACCGGACCGTTCAAGGGAGCGCCCGGCACCGGCCACTGGTGAACCGGTTGGGCTGAGGGGCCCGATCGGTCAACGACTCCCGGAAGGAGTCAGCGTCGGTAGCTGGCTGTCGGCCCGAGGCGGGGCCTGATTGCGGACCACGAAGACCGCAACGGCGGCGCACAGCATCAGCCCGGCCGCTGCGAAGCCCAACGTGGTGGTCCCGAAGCGGTCGATCAGGACCCCGCCGAGGAACGGGCCGCCGACTCGGCCGGCGGCCATGATGGCCTGGGCGTCTCCGGCCCGGTCGGCCGGGTTGGCCGACCGCTCCGCCAATGCGGTGAACACGCCGGGGACCGCCATCCAGAAGGCGAACCCCCACAGCGCCAGTGACGCCATGAACACCACCGGGACCGTTGCGGTGGCCAGTCCGAACGCACAGAGGGCGGTGGCCGCCATCCACGGGCCGGGGATTCCCCGCCGCCACGGCCATTTGGTCGCCGGCATGCTCGCCAGGGCGTTGGCGCTGAACACCAGGGCCACGGTCTCGATCGACAAGCCGGGCTTCCCGGTGCCGAGCACCACGGCGTACTGGAACACCGCCGAGCCACCGAGGGTGAACAGCCCGAGCGCCACGAGCATCACGGCCGCGGCCGGGACGGGGGCGGACCGGGGGCCACGGGTCGCCGCCGGGCCGGTCGCTCCGGTCCCGCGGTTCAGCACCAGTGGGATCGACGCCAGGGCGGCCAGGAACCAGAACACTCCGTCCGCACCGCCCCGGGCCGCGACCACGGCGATCGCCGGGCTGGCGACCAGACCGGCGATCGGACCCATCAGGGCGATGTCGCCCATGCCCTTCTGGTCGCCGAAGACCTGCGACCAGACGAACCAGGCGATCAGCCCCAATGCCAGACCGCTGGCCAGGCGGAGACCGACCAGGACCGCGAACGGGGGCAGCAGGGCCGAGCCGAGGTTGGCGGTGACCGCCAGGACGAGGGTGGCAACGAAGACCCGCCGTCGTGGGGTCAACCAGTGGCCGGCACCCCATGACCCGACAACGAACCCACCGAGCTGGGCCACTCCGATCAGCGACGCGGCGGCGAGGCCGACGTCGTACGCTTCGGCAACCAGATCGAGCAGGAACGGGGTGGCCCCGAGCACGAAGGTGCTGTAGCCGACGGCGAGGAGGGCACCGGGCGCCACACTCGGGCGGAGGAGAAGCGTGAGTCGGACGGGGACCTGCATCCCCGGGGACGGTACCGTTGGTTGCACCGGGCCACGCTGTGACGCCCGACCGGTCGGCTCGTACTACTCTGAACTTTCCGACCGCGACCTTCCCTCCCTCGCAAAGGACCGCCGTTGACCGCCGCACACCTGGGCTCGTTCCGCGCTCTGCCGGAACGGGTGATCGTCACCGTCCACGACCCCGACCAGCACCCCGAGGCCTGGGACACCTACCTCAGCGGCGTCCATGACTGCTACGACGGCTTCGGGGCCGCCCACCTGGTCCGCCGTGACGTCGTGCTGGCCCAACCGTGCCGGATGTTCTGGCTGATCCGGAGCGAGCACGGTGAGGTGATCGGCGGGGCTCGGGCGGTCGGGCCGGTCTGGCGGGCCGAGGACATCGAACAGATCCCCGCTGTCCAGGAACTCGGATCCAGCCCGAGCGCACCCGAGATCCGGTCCCAGCTCGCCGACCTGGCGGACCGGGGGCTGGTCGAGGCCAAGGGTGGGTGGTCGGCCCCCGGGGTCCGCGGGTTGGGACCGCTGCTCGGAAGGTTCCTGTGGCATTGCTCGTGGTGGTTCGGCGCCGGGACCACCGTCGCCACGTCCGGGGTCGAGGCCAACATCGATCGGTGGCGGACCGCCGGTTGCGAACCGCTGCCCGGGATCGAGCCGGCGCCGGACGTTCCGGTGCCGGGCCACCACACGATCCCGTTGGTCCTGGCCGCCGACCGGCTGTCGACCGCCCCACCACCCGAGGTCCGCCGTCAACTGGTTGCGGAGTGGGGCTACCTCCACCCGGCCCGGAACCGGGCCGCCGGGCTGGAGACCACCGGGTTGGAGGTCACGCCCGAGGTCGACCCGACCCGTTGGGAATACCGGACGACCGCCCCGGTCGACCGGACCCCAGATCTGCGGCGGGAGTACCGGGAGGCGACCTTCGGCCAGGAGGCGACCCCCGGCCCATGGGTCCGGCTGCCGTGGCGGGGGGAAACGGTCAGGGTGTTGGAGCCGACGGACTTCCACCGGCTGCGGACCGACCGCAACCGCCACAAGCTGACAGACGATGACCTGGCGACGCTCCGGACGAAGCGGGTCGGGGTCGTCGGGCTCAGCGTCGGTCACGCCATCGCCTACACGCTGGCCCAGGAGGGACTCTGCGGTCAGCTCCGCCTCGCCGACCCCGACCACCTCGAGCTGTCGAACCTCAACCGCCTGCCGGCGTCGATCACCGACCTCGGCCGGTCGAAGACGGCCATCATCGGACGGCGGATCGCCGAGATCGATCCGTTCCTCGACGTCCGGCTCTACGACGAGGGGGTGCTGGCGGAGTCCCTTGACCGGTTCCTCGACGGGCTCGACCTGGTGATCGAGGAGTGCGACTCGCTCGACGTCAAGCTGGCGCTCCGGACCGCGGCCGCGGCTCGCGGAATCCCGGTGGTGATGGAGACCAACGACCGGGGGATGTTGGACGTCGAACGGTTCGACCTCGAACCGGGCCGGCCACCGTTCCACGGGTTGCTCGGCGAACTCGACCCGGCCGAGCTCGGCGGGCTGTCCCAGAGCGACAAGGTCCCGGCCGTGCTCGGCATCGTCGAGGCGGACAAACTGTCCGCGGTCATGGCGGCGTCGATGGTCGAGATCGACCAGTCGATTGCGTCATGGCCTCAGCTGGCGGCAGACGTCCACCTGGGGGCGGCTCTGGTCGCCACCGCGGCCCGCAACATCCTGCTCGGCCGCTGGAGCCGCTCCGGACGGGTGCGGATCGACCTCGACCGCCTCGATGCCGACCTGGTCGAGCCGGCGCCGGACCCGCCGGGCCGGACACCGCCACCGATCATCCACCGCCGGGCCGAACTGCCGGCCCGGTTCGAGGAGGCGATCACGGTGGC
>JBCCFN010000040.1:0-23790 GCA_039029715.1 Actinomycetota bacterium
CCGAGCCGTTCGGCGACGGCAACACCAGCCGGGTGCCGGGCTCGATCCCGGTCAACGACGACGGCCGGAGGCTGAGCCGGCCGGGCGCCGCGGTCTTGGACGCGACCACCGCATCGTTGGCTGCTGCGTAGCCGTCCTCGGTGCCGTCATGCCAGCGATACGGCAGGATGACCGCGCCCCGGCCGAGGGCGACGTCGACCGCGGTCGAGAACGACAGGACATCGACGATGACCACGGTGTCCGCACCCGGCGCCAACCGTCGGAGCCCGTTCGGTCCCCACCCGAAGCGGAACCGGTGACCCCGCTGCTCAAACCAGGTTGCGGTGTCGTGGCTGCTGACCGGCTTGGCCGGCTCGGCTATGGATTCAGGATCACCGGACACGGCTCGATGGTAGCGAGCCGTCATCGGCCTCGACCGTTGGCGCGGCGTCCGGGACCGAGGCCTTCGCGTTTGCCCCAGACCGACGCCACGCCATGGTCAGCAGCACCGCAGCCGCCACGGTCTGGACGGCGATCGTGCCGTAGTGGATGACCCGGATCGTCCCAACGCCGAGGTCGACGGCGAACCAGCCGGCATAGACCGCAGCCGCCGTGACCGGTAGGGGCGCCAGGCCGAGGTAGGCGGCCGGCGAGACCGAACCGGCCAGCCGGGCCAGCGTCGGCTTGGCCACGACCGGGCGCCGGCGCCGGAGCCCAAAACAGAGCCAGCCGAGCAGCACCGCCATCATCGGCGCCGCCCACCAGTAGACGAGGGTCCAGGCGATCACCATCAGCCCGCAGTACCCGATCACGGCCAACCCGATCGGGCGGGATCGGGGCAGCCGAACGATCCAGGTCCGATCGGCGACGACGTGGCCGACGACCAGGGTCAGCGAGGCCAGTGCGGCAAACCGTGCGAAGTCGCCGGGCGAGCGGACGGCCGGCAGGGACTCCGCCAGCTCGGGGTCGTCCAGGTTCTCCGGCAGCCACATCGTCGTGGCCCACGTGCCCCAGAACGCCCCGACGACGACGGACAATCCGGCCAGGGCCGCCCGCCGATCCTCGACGAGGAGCAGGCGCACCCCCCACCACAACACGACGACCGCGAGCAACCCGTGCCAGCCGGTGAACCACAGCGGGAAGAAGGGAACCGGCCCGCCGCTGTAGAGGATCGGGGTGACGACCCCCTCGACGATCCAGCCGAAGGCCGGCACGGCCAGGAGGAACGACCAGAACCCGGTGGTCTGGAATCGATCGACCAACCACAGCAGCACCGAGACCGCGACGGCGTAGAACGCGGTGAGGACCGCGGTGGACTCGAGGTCGACGTCTGCGTAGTACCAGTACATCCGCTCGGACCCGACCACGACGATGAGGGCGGTGGCCAGGCTGAACACGATGGCTCGGAGCACAGGAAATCGCTGCATGCCGGCTCTGTCGGACGGGACGCCCCGATCGGTTCACCGAACTCGCTGGGACCGGCGGCGGCGGTTGGCTATCTTGACCCGAGCAACGCCCCGCCCGGGGCCGACGACGGGAGGCCCCGATGAGCGACCATGTGACGACGACGACTGCGGCAGACGGCTCGGTTCTGATGATCCATCTGGACGACGGGAAGGCCAATGCCCTGTCCCGTTCGATCATCGCCGCCGTCCGGGACGCCGTCGCCGCCGCCGAGAGCGATGACGCGATCGGGGCCATCGTCCTCACCGGCCGGCCGGGTCGGTTCTCCGGCGGGTTCGACCTGTCGGTGATGGGGGGCGGAGACCTGGGGGCCGTGGTGGAGTTGGTTGCCGACGGCGGCGACCTGGTCCGGACGCTGTATGGCTGCGGGGTGCCGGTCGTGGCGGCCTGCACCGGCCACGCCGTCGCCGCCGGCGCACTGATGCTGCTCGGGTCCGATGTCCGGATCGGGGTCGACGGCGACTTCAAGATCGGCCTGAACGAGGTGGCGATCGGGCTGACCTTGCCCGACTGGGGCCTGACGATCGCCGAGGACCGGCTGAGCAAACGACACCTCCAGCGGGCGATCGCCAACGCCAGGTTGACCGGGCCGGTCGAGGCGGCAGACGCCGGCTTCCTCGACCGGGTCGTGTCTGCCGACGAGCTGCTCGATGTCGCAATCGCCGAGGCTGCGACCCTGTCCGCCACCCTGGACCCCGGCGCGTACGGGCGGACGATGACCGGGTTCCGGCGTCCGACGCTGGACAAGATGGCCGAGCAGATCGCCGCCGACCGGGCCCTCGCCCCCTGACCGGTGGGTCGACGATGACCACACCGGTGCCCATCGCCGCGGTCATCCTCGACTTCGACGGCACGATCATCGACACCGAGTCGTCGCAGTACGAGACCGTCCGGGAGGAGTTCCGACGGGCTGGCGTCGACTTCCCGCTCGCCGACTTCCTGGCCACGATCGGCCGGGGCGACCATCGGCACTGGAGCGACGTCCTCCAGGATCGGACCGGGCCGCTGCCGAACATCGACGAGATCCGGGCTCGCCGTCTGGCGGCCAACCATCGACAGGTCGCAGCCACACCGGTCCGACCGGGGATCGCCGATCTGCTCGATCGGGCCGATCGGCACGGGCTGCCGCTCGGGGTGGCGTCGAGTTCACCGAGCGACTGGGTCGACGGACACCTCGAGACCCGCGGTCTGCGGCACCGGTTCGCCACCGTTGCCACCAGGGACCACGTCGAGCGGGCCAAGCCGTGGCCTGACGTCTACCTGCTTGCGGCGGAGCGACTGGCGGTCGAGCCGGGCCGCTGCCTGGTGATCGAGGACTCCGGGACGGGGATCCGGGCGGCCAAGGACGCCGGCATGTGGTGCGTTGCGGTGCCGAACCCGATCACGGCGGCATCCGATCTGTCCGGTGCCGACCTGGTCCTGTCGTCGCTGACCGAGTTGCCGTACGACCGGTTCGGCCTTGGCTGACCAACCCGTTTCGGACGGTCGGGGCGATGTGGGCGATACTGGTTGGATGAGTGGTACGCCGGTCGAGCCAGACCGAGTTGGCCGGAAGGGACAGGGCCGGGGCAACGGGACGGCCCGGGCAGGCGAACCGGACCTGCTCGCTGCCGAGCACGACATCAAGGCCCGGCTGGTCGACCACCCGCTGGACTTCGCCTCCCTGCTCGCCGTCTCCAACATCTACCGGGCCGCCGGGGCGGTTCGCCGCACCGCGGAGCGGGAGCTGCTGACCCCGGCCGGATTGTCCTGGGGCGGGTTCACGATCCTGTGGGTCCTCTGGATCTGGGGTGCCATGGAGACGGCGAGGCTGGCGGCCGAGTGCGACCTGGCCAAGGGCACGCTGACCGGGATGCTTACCACGTTGGAGAAGCAGGACCTGGTGGCCCGGGACCGGATGGTTGCCGATCGGCGGCGGGTCCTGGTGTCGCTGACCCCGGCCGGTGAGGCGGTGATCGGCGACCTGTTCCCGCGATTCAACGCCTTCGAGGGGCGGGCGACGACCGGGCTGTCGACCGAGGAGAAGGCCGAACTGGCCCGTTTGCTCCGCCTCGTCATCGTGAACGCCACGCCGGTCGACTGAGCACCGACACTGGCATCGTTTGGTACCTAACGATTAGGCTGGCATCGATGGCCAAGCTGAACGGATTCTTCTATCCCCGCACACCGACCGGTGCCGCCGGCGTCGTGCCACCCCCGCCGTGGCACTACAGCGGTGAGATGCTGACCGTCGAGTTCCGGACCGACCCGGCCAACGTGGCGGAGCTGTTGCCGGACGGCCTCGAACTCGCCGATGAGGACCCGGGCGCCGTCGCCCTGATCTGGGCCGAGTGGCAGAGCTGCACCGACGGCGGCGAGGAGCTGCTCGACCCGGCCCGCTCGCAGTACAAGGAGGTCTTCCTCGTCGTTCGCTGTCGTCATGACGACCGGACCTGGAGCCGGGCGGCCTACATCTGGGTCGACAAGGACTTCGCCATGGCCCGGGGCCACGTCCAGGGGTACCCGAAGAAGATGGGCGAGATCTGGATGACCAGACCGGTTCTGTTCGGGCGGGCCGGACCCCGGTTGACGCTCGGCCCGGACGGCCCGACCCTCGACCCCGGCGCCCGCTTCGGCGCCACCGTCAGCACCTGGGGGCGTCGCATCGCCGAGGCCACCCTGACGATCACCGGAACCGCGGACACCGCCGGCTTCGTCAACGGCCACCCGATGCTCCACAGCCGGCAGGTCCCCGCGATCGAGGCAGACGGGCGGGACTCGCTGGACGAGCTGGTGACGATGAGCGGGCACGACGTCGAGCTCGGCCCGGTGTTCGCCGGCGACGCCGAGCTGACCCTGTTCGACGCACCGACCGAGGAACTGGCCCGCCTGAACCCCGATGAGATCATCGGCGGCTACTGGCGCCAGATCGGCAACTCGATGGCCGGCGGCACGACCGTCCGGGCCGAACACAACCCGATGGCGACAACCAAGGAGGACGGCTGATGGGTGAGATCGTCGGCACGGCACTGGTCTCCCACGTTCCGACGCTGGTCCTGCCGGAGGAGGTCCGGCGGGAGCTGAACGACGGTGAGGACACCACCCTGTTCCAGGGGCTGCACGACCTGCGGGCGGAGAAGCTGGACCCGCTTGGCGCCGACACCTACGTGGTCTTCGACAGCCACTGGTTCACCACGATCGAGCACATCCTGACCTCGCACGACCACCGAGCCGGGATCTACACCTCCGATGAGCTACCCCGGGGGATGTGCCAGATCCCCTACGACCTCCCCGGCGACCGGGAGCTGGCCGAGGCGGTGGCGGCAACCGCCGAAGGCCGGGACGACACCTGGATCGTCGCCATCGACGACCCCCACCTCCCGATCCACTACCCGACCATCAACCTGCTGCCGTTCCTCCAGGGCGATGAGCGGTGGATCAGCGTCGGTACCTGCCAGACCGCCATGCCCGAGGACTTCCTCCTGTTCGGCCAGCTGGTCGCCAAGGCGGTGGCCGGTCTCGACCGGCGGGTCGTGCTGCTGGCCAGCGGTGGCATGAGCCACCGGTTCTGGCCGCTGCGGGAGTTCCGTGACCACGAGAGCGCCGACCTGTCGAACATCCGGACGCCGGAGGCCCGGGCTGCGGACGAACAGGTCCTGGCCTGGATGGCGGCCGGCGACCACCGGGCCATCATCGACAACATGGACGACTACCGGGCCCACGCTCCGGAGGGCCGGTTCGGTGCGTACCTGACGGTGGCCGGGGCGATGGGGGGCCGGGACTGGACCGCCCCCGGCACCCAGTTCGGCCGGTACGAGTCGGTGGCCGGGACCGGCCAGGCCCACGTCTGGTTCGACGCCTAGCGTCCGCCGCCTTCGTTATCCGCTACGACCGCGGCGACCTCGAGATCGACTGTGACCTCGACATCGAGGTCCAGCACGTCCGCCAGGAGGTCGGCCCGCTCCTGCGCCGAGTACGCCTCGAGCGTCACATCGGCGCCCGGCTCGGCGACCACGGTGATCACGAGGCGCTCGGCTCCGTCAGCGTCGACCGGGGCACCATCGGCGTCGACCGTGGTGACCTCGATGTCGTCGACGAGGGCCCGGTGGGTTCGATCAAGCCCGATGGCGACCCGGAGCATCCCGGCCAGCGTCCGGACCATCTCCCGGTCATCCCGTCCGAGCTCGGCGAACTCGGGGTGTTTGGTATTGGGGTGACTCTTGCGGTGGTACCTGGCCACCAGGGCCAGCAATTCACGCTCCCGCTCGGTGAACCCGGTCAGCTGTTCGGAGTGTCGCACCACGTAGTAGGTGTGCTTGTGGTGGGCGGCGTGGGAGATGAACAGCCCGACGTTGTGCACCAGGGCCGCCAGCTCGAGCAGCTCCCGCTCCCGGGGGCCGAACCAGTGGAGCTCGACCGTCTGGTCGAACAGGCGGAGCGCCAGCGCCGCCGCAGTCTCGGCATGGGCGGCATCCGGGTCGAGTTGCCGAGCCAGACGGCGGACGTTCGTCCGACGGAGGTCGGTCAGATGGCTACGGGCCGAGCCGCCGGGAACGACCATCCGGTCGAACAGGACCCCCTCCCGGAGTGCATAGCCGGACACGGTCATGGCATCGACGCCGAAGGCGGCGAACGCCTCGGACAGCAACAGGGCGCCGCCGACGATGATGTCAGCCCGGCGGCTGTCCATGCCCTCGACCTCCCGACGCTCGGCCGGTGACAGCTCAACCAGCCTGGCCACCAGCCGCGCCAACTCGGTGCCGGTGAATGACACGCCGTTCATGTCCTTGGGGACGGTCCCCCGTTCGGCAGCGATCATGGAGGCAATGGCGGTGATCGTCCCCGAACTCCCGATCGCCACATCGAAACGGTGCTGACCGAGTTCGTGGACCGCGGCGGCCAGCGTGCTGCGGATCCAGGCCCGAGCCTTGCGGACCAACTTAGGGCGGACCTCGCCGTCCGGAAAGAACCGCTCGGTGATCCGGATCGCCCCCAGCTTGAGGCTGCGGGCGGCCAGGACCGTCTCCCCCTCGCCGACCAGGAACTCGGTGCTGCCGCCCCCGATGTCGACCAGCAGCAGCCGCTTGTCGAACACCGGTAGGGCCTGGAGGACCCCGAGATGGATCAGCCGCGCCTCCTCGAACCCGCTGATGACCTCGATCTCGATGCCGGTCTCGTCCCGGACCCGGTCGAGGAACTCGGCCCGGTTCTTGGCCTCCCGGGTTGCGCTGGTCGCCACCGCCGTCACCGTCGCCCCGTGGCTGGCGGCCACGCCGGCCATCCGGCTGAGCGCCGCAACGCCACGGTCGACCGCCTCGGGGGTGAGGCGCTTCATCTCCCCCGATCCCTGGCCGAGCCGGACCATCTCCTTCTCGGTCGTGATCACCTCGAAGCCACCGTCGGCCAGGGCCCTGGCCACCACCAGGTGGAACGAATTGGTCCCGATGTCGATCGCGGCGTGGACGTCGCCGCCCGCCAAACCGATTTCTCCCGCTGTGGACACCACGGTGCCATTGTCGCTCCTACGCTCGTGAAGTGTGGGATGGCTGGTTCGAATCGCCGCCGCAGCCGCGCCTCGTCCCGATCGGGACGAGGACCGGTCGGCCATGATCTCCTCGACGCTGTGGGACCTCGGAACCACCGGCATCTTCGAGGACGGCGACGAGTTGATCGCCGGGTTCCAGAGCGAGAGTCAGGCCCGGGCGGTGGCCGAGCGCATCGTCCTCCATCATCCCGGCACCGTGGTCCGGGCGGTCGAGCCGGCGCCGACCGCCGCCGACCTGGCCGGCGAGGACCCGGTTCGAGAGGTGATCGTCCGCCCCGCCGACGATGGTGCCGACGAGCCGGTCGTCGTCCGGGTCCGGACCGGCGGCGCCTTCGGCCATGGCGGGCATCCGACCACCAGGCTGGCGCTCGATCACCTGGCCCGCTCGGTCCGGCCGGGGGATCGGGTGCTCGACGTCGGGACCGGCACCGGGGTCCTGGCCCTGGCGGCCAGGGCGCTGGGAGCGGACCGGGTGGTCGGGACGGACATCGATCTCGCTGCGGTCGCCGTTGCCGAGGCAAACGCCGCCATCGACGGTTTGGACGACGCCGTGCACGTCGGCCCCTGGTCGATCCCGGAGGCCGTCGGGATCCTCGGCGGATCGCCGGACGTCCTGGTCATCAACGTGTTGCTCACGGTCCACCGGGAACTGGCCCCGGCGGTGGCGGCGGCCGCGGCCGGGACCGCCACGGTGATCACCGCCGGCTATCTCCGAAGCCAGGCCGCAGAGGTCGCCTCGCTGTACCGCCCACTGGGCCAGGCGACCGCCCGGGACGAGCTCGACGGGTGGGTGGCGGACCGGTTCGGCCCCGCCCCTCAACCCCCGGGCTGATCCGGCTCGCAGATCTCGCCGTCGCCGTCGGTGTCCAGCCCGTAGACGTCCGAGCCCATGACAACCGCAGACTCCGACCAGGCGATCGGCTCACCGGTCAGCGCCGGGCACTCGACGGTCTCGGCGTCCGGGACACAGCCGCTGTAGTTGGAGTTGCAGCCCTGGCCCTCGGCGGCAGAGAACCCGGGACGAGCCGCCACCGGTGCCGCACCGCTGCCGGTGGTGACCGTCGAGGCGGTGACAGCCGAGGAGGCCGGGACGGCCGGGGAGGAGGTCTCCTCGCCGGCACCGGGGGTGTCGTCCACCGCGTCCTGGACGTCCGGCCGGAACCGCTGGTGGTCGATGACGGCGACGTTCGGTCCGGCCGGGGCCGGATCGGTCCCGAGCCCGAAGCCGCCATCGAGGGTCGAGACCGCCAGGACCACCAACAGGACCAGGGTGCTGACGGCGACCAACGCCCCGACCAGGGACGCCGGGCCACCGATCCACGACGGCGGCATCGTCGTCGTCAGGTCGACCGGGATCGGCTCGACCTGTTGGCCGTGCCAGCCGGCGACCGACACCGAGGCGCCGGCCGGTTCCTGGCCGGCCGTCGGCGAGACCTCGAACCGGGCCCGGGCCGCCACCGTTGCGGTGGTGTCGGTGGCGGCCGGCGCGGCGGGTGCGGTGGGAACACCGCCACCGGGCCTGGTCCGGGGCGAACTTATGGGCGGGGCGGCCAGCTCGGCCGCATCGATTCGGGCGGCGATCCCGGGGCGGGCGGCGATGTCGATCCGGGCGATGGTGCCGCCGCCCGGGCCGGCCCCGGTTGCGGCGCCGCCCTCGGCGGTCACCACGGTGGTCTCCTGGCCCCGCTCAGCGGGCGAGGGCGCCAGATCCTGGTCGATCCCGACCGGTGAGGAGGCGGCGGTTGACACGGCGAGCGATCGGTCTGGCTGGCCGACCGGAACCGGGGCCACGGCCGGACTCGACGAAGCGGTGCCGGTGGTGACCGCAGCCGAAGCCGTGGCCGGACGAACGGAACGCTCGTGGTCGGCGCCTTCGGGCCGGCCGGCTGACCGGTCCGACGATGGGGTGTCCGCCGCCCCTCGGCCGGGCCAGGGCGTCGACGGCCGACCAGCGGCGGGCGTCGAGTCCCCGCCTGGGGACCCGACAGGCCGGTCGTCGTCGTCCTGACCCGGAAACCGTGGGACGGGGCGGCGGACCGCCCGGGACCGGTGTGGGAGGGCACCGGCGCCCGGAGCGTTCTGGGAGGAGACCACCCGGCGGACCGCAGCGCGGCGACGGGGCGGCGGCTCCTCCCGTCTGGCGGGTCGTAGGATGTCGGCCTTGTGCCGCCGATCCTGCTTCGTCTTGCGTTCGGCCGTTGCGGCTGCGGCCAGCGCTGCCCGGTCGACCGAGGAGACGACCTCCCAGGTCTCGACCGGATCCTGGCGGGGATCGTCATCGTCCGGCGCCGGCATCGGCGACCGGCTGACCAGCCCCTGCCCACCCGGCACCGGGTCCGGATCGGACCCGGTCACCGGGGGGTGGGGAGAGGGGGGCGGGACGTCGTCGGCGGTCGACGCCCCGTCCCCTCGGACCGCGACCGGGCGCGCTGCGGTGGTGTCGTCCGTCTCGGCGGTGGACGGCGGATCGACGGGTGCGGGCCCGGCAACGGTTGCGGCGGCTGTTGGTTCGGATGCGATCTCTGCGGTGGTACCCGTGCTGGCCTTCGTGGTCACATCGCTGGGCTTGGCCGGGGTTGGCTCGGCCTGGATCGTCTCGACCGCCGATCGGCCGGTCGGGGGCACGACGGGATCGATCCGGCGGTCGGTCTGGACCTGGAGCTGGGTCCACCGGCGGTGGATGTTGCCGGCCAGGCGCTGGCTCACGGTGAACTTCAGCCGACCATGCGTCGGCCAGTCGATCCGGAGGACGACCGGGTCGCCTCCCTCGGGTCGTTCGATGGTGACCTCATCCCACCGGGCGGCGATGGCAAAGGAGATCGATGGCCGGCAGTAGATCACGCCCATATCGGTGGCGACGAGCTGGAACGAATCGTCCCCGACCTGGCGGCCGCGACTGCGTGCCTCCTCCAGGAGCGCATCGTCAAGACCCCGAAGCCGAGCTCGGCCGCAATCGAAGTACGACCCGGGATCGAGCGGATCCAGGAAGTCCCTCAGTGCGGCGGATGGCTTGTGTCTCCGATACGGCACCCCCTTGTCGTGGGTCCGGTCCAAAGTCACAGTACGACGAGAGTATCGGAGCCATACCCCCGAAACCAGTGGGTGGTATTCTCCAATTTTGCCGCTCCAGCAGGTCATCCATTTATATGAATCGACCTGATTGTCGAAGCTTCTATTAGCAGCTCACCCCGTCGGGGTCTCCGCTGCTCGCCGGTGTCGGCGGGCCTGGTCCGGACCGGGCGGACTACGGTGCGGTCATGACGTCGTTCGACAACCGCATCACCCGAGCGCTCGGGATCGAGGTCCCGATCATCCAGGCCCCGATGGGGTGGATCGCCAGGGCCCAGCTGGCATCGGCCGTGTCAAACGCCGGCGGGCTCGGCATCATCGAGACCTCGTCTGGTGAGCTGGACGCCATCCGGGAGGAGATCCGGAAGATGGCGGACCTGACAGACAAGCCGTTCGGGGTCAACGTGGCCCAGGCCTTCGTCCGTGACCCCGGCATCGTCGACTTCGTGATCGACCAGGGGATCTCGTTCGTCACCACCTCGGCCGGCAACCCGATGCAGTACACGGCAACCCTGAAGGAGGCCGGACTCACCGTCTATCACGTGGTGCCAACCCTCCGGGGCGCCATGAAGGCGGTCGAGGCCGGGGTCGACGGGCTGGTGGTCGAGGGCGGCGAGGGTGGCGGATTCAAGAACCCGGACCCGGTGGCGTCGATGGTCCTGCTGCCCCTGGTCCGGTCGAAGGTCGACGTCCCGATCGTGGCCGCCGGTGGCATGGTGGACGGCGCAACGATGGCGGCGGCCTTCGCCCTCGGGGCCGAGGCGGTCCAGATGGGGACCCGGATGGTGTCTGCGGCCGAGAGCCCGGTCCACGACAACTGGAAGCAGGCCATCGTGTCCGGTGGCGAGACGGACACCGTCTTCCTCAACCAGCGCCACTCCCCGGCCCTTCGGGCGATCAAGACCGGACGGACCGAGGGGCTGCAGTTCGCCGAGCACAACGTCTTCGGCGACTTCGGCAGCGCCCTCGATCTGTACTTCGGTGGCGACATGGAGGCCGCCATCCCCCTGACCGGCCAGGTGATGGGCCGAATCGACGAGGTCCGGCCGGTGGCCGACATCATCGGCGAGTGCGCCGAGGAGTTCTTCGCCGCGGTCGGGGACCTGGCAGATCGGTACCTGGCCGGAGACTGAACCCGACCGCCCGGGAACCGCCTGGCCGAGGTCTCGGCCGGTGGCCACATCGAGGGCTATGATTGTCGGACCACATCGCACCGCCCGTCGACCCGGGAGACTTCACCACCGATGCGCTCCGGCTCTCTGCCGCCCCAACCGGGCCCGTCCCAGGCGACGGCCTGGGTCCTGGCTGGCGCGTTCGTCGTGGCCTCCCTGCTGGTGCTCGGTGTGGTCTTCGCCCTCATTGCCGGCTCGTCGCTCCGGATCGGGGCCGTAGAGGACCGCCAGGGCGTCGCCGCCGCCACGGCAAACGCCGGACGGTTCGGCAGCGGAGACGACACCAACCCGGCCGGCCCGGCCGGCCCATCGACCGCAGACGACGCTGCCGAGTCGATGCGGTGCCCGGTGATGACCGACTCCATCGATCGGATCCATCTGGCCCTGTTCGAAGAGCCGGCCGACGACGCCACCTTCGCCCGGGCCGTCAACCGCTACCGGACCGGGGAGCTGACCCTGGAGGACCTGGCGCAGGAGTTGGTCGACTCCGACCGGTTCGCCAGGCGCTGGGAGGACCCGGACGACGACGCCTTCATCCGGCTGGTCTATGACAACGCCCTCCGGCGAACCGATGGCCTGGACGACGAGCTGGCGTTCTGGTCCGCCGCCTTGGGTTCCGGGCAGAGCCGGGGGTCGCTGGTGGTGGCCCTGACCGAGTCGGAACGGGCGGTCACCCTGAGCCGGACCACCCCGCCGATGGCCGGCTACCTGCGGACCTACCCGGCCGGGACCCACTGGTACTGCGGGGTCGGCCCGGTGAACGATCTGCCGATCGAACCACTGCTCGACACCACCCTCTACGCTGACCACATGTTCCACAACGGGGGCTCGATCGCTGCTCGGGCCGGCCTGCGGACCGTCGTCGGGTCCGAGTCCTACCTGGAGATGGCGTCCGCCACCCTGCCGCCGGGCGTCACCAGCTATCGGTGGAACGGCATGTTCGACGGTGACGGCGGGTACGGCTCGGCCCTCGACGTCGAGGCCGGCCGGGACACCTGGTGGGTCGTCGTCTTCTACCCGACCTCGATCGGCGACGGTCGCCTGGGCTGGCAGATCGACTCGTGACCGCCCCGGTCACCCGGCGCCTGCTCGCCGCGCTCACCCTGGTCGCGCTCGCCGTTCTTGCCGCGGCCTGTGCCACCGACCCGGTCGACGACGGCGCACGGACCGCGGCCCGAGCCACTGGGCAACCGGAGCAACCGGCGACGACCGCATCGGCCCCGGGCGGCGACACCGACCCGGCAACCGACACCACCGAGGCCTCGACCCCGGCCGAATCGACGACAACGACGACCGCACCCCTCTCGCCGGCCGAGCTCCCACCCCCCGGGTCGGCGGCCGAGTTCATCGCCGCCATCGACGAGGCCGAGCTGGCGGTCCGTGATCCGGACCTGACCGCGGCCGAGCTCGACGCCTGGGGTCGACGGCAACAGCGGCTGTACCGGGTGCTGGCGGCCAACGACGGGTGGGTGCCCGAGGTGCTGGCCGGGGCTGACCCGGCCATACGGGATGCCGTGGCCGGCAACTGGGACGCCAGGACGAACCTGACAAGCCTGATCGACACCGAGGAGCTCCACGATGAGCTGCCGGCGTGGCGAGTGGTCGACCCGCTCCCGGCCGAGACGCTGCTCGCCCACTACCGCCGAGGCGAGGCGGAGTGGGGTATCGCCTGGGAATTCCTGGCCGCCATCAATCTGGTCGAGACCCGGATGGGTCGGATCCAGGGCGTGTCGACCGCCGGCGCCCTCGGCCCGATGCAGTTCCTGCCGACCACCTGGGCCGAGTGCTGCGACGGCGACCCGACCAACCCGGCCGATGCCATCGTCGGCGCCGCCAAGTACCTGACGATCCGGGGCGGGCCGGAGAACATGCCGAAGGCCCTGTGGGGGTACAACAACTCCGACTACTACGTGAATGCGGTCACCGCCTACGCCGAGGTCATGATGGCGGACGAGCGGGCCTACCACGGGTACCACGCCTGGGAGATCTACTTTCGCTCCACCGAGGGGCTGATCCGCATCCCGGTCGGCTACGAGCAGGCAGCGCCGATCCCGGCCGCCGACTGGCTGGCCGATCACCCCGAGGACCTGCTCTCGGCCGACGACCCGGCGGAGGGCTAGCCGGGAGCTCCTATGCGGCGGACGGACCGCTGACCTCAGGCTCCGGTGGCACACCTGGTCCCCAGGTCACGATGTCGCCCGGGGCGACGAGGCGAGGAGCGACGACCTCGTCTACCAGCTGGATCCAGATGCCCCGCTCCCTGGCGATGGAGCCGGGGAAGGCGAAGGCCGACGAATCGGGGGACCACCCGGTCACGCTCTGGGCGTACTGGGCGAAGAACGGAAGGTAGACCTGGCCGTAGGTCCGGGTCAGCCCGAACGAGGGAGTCCGCTCCGCCGCCGGCGCCCCGTCGGCGGCCCAGAAGTGCCAGACCCCGGTCGCTCGACCGAACGTCGAGGCCTCGAGCCAGGCCAGCTTGGTCGAATCGGGGCTCCACTCCCAGGCCGACGCCCTGGTGTTGGTCACCAGGGTCCGATCCCCGCTGGCCAGATCGAGCACCACCAGGCTGGTGCCGGCGTCCTGGACCGTGATCGACTGCGACCGGCCGGGACCGGCCACCGCCGAGCCGACCAGCGTGAGGCCCCCAACCCCCTCGGTCTGATAGGCGACACGGGTCCGGTCCGGACTGAGGACGAACCGGATCGGCGGCGTCACCTCGACCAGGGGTTCGGTTGCGCCGGTCGTCACGTCGACCCGGGCCAGTGCGCCGTCCGCCACCACCAGCACCTGCGACTCGTCCAGCCAGGCCGGGGCGCTGAACCCGCCGCCGAGTGGCCGCACCGTTGCGAAGCCAGACCCCGGGCCATCGGCCACGGTGTGGAGGCGGAGCTCGGCTTCGCCGACGTGGCCGGCGATGCGATCGTCCGGAGCGAACGACAGGAAGAACGGCACCCCCTCGGCCAGTGGCGTCACCGGCTCCCCCGGCTCGGCAAGCCCGACCTCGACCCGGCCCGGTACCTGGGCGTTTCGGATGTAGGCCAGCCGCTCACCGTTCCCGTTCCACTGGAGGTAGAAGACCGGATTGCCCTCGGCGTTGGCCGCGGTCGGTTCGCCTACCGGTTCGCCGTCGTCACCGAAGTCGAGGATCCGAACCTCCTGAGCTGCCGGCGACAGCGAACTCCAGGCCAGACGATCCCCGTCCCTGGACCAGGTCGCCTGGCCGGCCGCGCTGCCCTCACCACCGTCGATCGGGATGGTGCGGGCCCCGTCTGGCCGGATGACGACCAACTCCGGACCGTTGCCGACCGCCAGCCGGCCCTGGAGCTCGGCCAGCCGCTCGGCCACCTCCTCGTCGGTCAGCGACGGCGTCACGTCGTCGCCGGCCCCGGGGGCCAGGGCCGGTGGGCCGCCACCCCCGGCCCCTTCGTCCTCCTCGTCCTCCCGGTCTGGCTCCTCGGTGGTCGAGGTCGACGTGGTGGTCGTGGTTGCGGTGTCCGAGGCCTCGCCGTCGCCGTCGTCGGCCTCCGCGGTGCAGGCTGCGGCGATCGTCAGCGCGGCGACGACGATGACGAGAGGACGGAGGAGCGAACGGAGGCCGATGGCGTCAGGGTAATCACGACCACTCCAGGCGCACAGACCGGGCCGGATCGGGCTCGAACCGGCCGGCCCGATCGAGTACAACGGTGGCTCGGACGAACGAGACGGGCGCCGGCGTGGCGCCGGGGGTGACCAGCCGATGAGCAGCGACGGGACCGAGGTCAAGGGCATCGACCGTGAGCCGGTGACCGACTGGCTGACCACCAACATCGACGATGCGACCGGCCCGTTCGATTTCGAGTTCATCACCGGCGGCCACTCCAACCTCACGTTCAAGGTGACCGGCGCCGATGGCCGGCGGATGGTGCTGCGCCGGCCACCGCTCGGGGCGGTCCTGGCCACCGCCCATGACATGGCCCGGGAGCATCGGATCATCACCGGGATCGGCGAGACCCCGGTCCCGGTACCGGCCACGCTCGGGCTGTGCGAGGACGACGACATCAACGGCGCCCCGTTCTACGTCATGGACTACATCGACGGCGTGGTGCTCCACGATGCCGAGATCGCCGATGCCACCATCCCCGAGCCCGGGACCCGCCAGAGCCTCTCCCGATCGGTGGTCGACGTCCTGGCCGATCTCCACACCGCAGACCCCGACACGATCGGCCTCGGGGATCTTGCCAGGAAGGAGGCCTACCTCGATCGGCAGCTCAAGCGGTGGCGGGGCCAGTGGGACCAGTCAAGGACCCGTGACCTGCCGGCGATGGACCAGGCCTACGACCTGCTGATCGAGGCCAAGCCGACCCAGCGGTACACCGGCGTCGTCCACGGCGACTATCGGCTCGGCAACATGTTGGCCGACCCGGCAACCGGCGCGGTCAGCGCGGTCCTGGACTGGGAGCTGTGCACCCTCGGCGACGTCCTGGCCGACGTCGGCTACATCCTCAACAACTGGGTCCAGCCCGGGGAGGACAGCCTCCGGGGAGCCACCGACTTCCCGACCCAGCACGGCGGCTTCACCACCAGGGAGGAGCTGATCGAGGCCTATTCGGCCCGGACCGGGTTCGAGGTGACCAACGCCAACTACTACCGGGCATTCCAACACTGGCGCCTGGCCGCCATCGTCGAGGGCGTGCTGTCCCGGTACCTCAAAGGGGTGATGGCGGACGACTCGGTCGACACCGACCAGTACCGGATCCAGGTCGAGAACCTGGCGGACGAGTCTCTCCGACTGCTGCGCACGCTCGGCTGAGCCCAGGGTCCCGCTTCGTGCCGGACCCGGTCGCCCGGGTAGGTTGAGCCACACATGACTGCCATCGACGACGGCGCCCCTGCGGCGCCAAGACGGATCCTGGTCACCAACGACGACGGGATCGACTCCGTCGGCATTGGGGTGCTGGCCCGAGCCATGCGGCGGTTCGGCGAGGTCACCGTGATCTGCCCGGACACCGAGTACTCGGGGGCCGGCGCGTCGATCGGGGCGCTCCACATCGCCGAGCCGGAGATCGCCGAGGCCGAGATCGACGGGATCGACACCGCCTGGACCGTCAGCGGGCCACCTGCGCTCTGTGTCTTCTACGCCAGGCTCGGCGCCTTCGGCTTCATGCCGGACCTGATCGTGTCCGGGATCAACCCCGGGGCCAACGTCGGCCGGGCCGTCTACCACTCCGGCACGATCGGGGCGGCGCTGACCGGCCGCAACGGTGACATCCCGGGGATCGCAGTCAGCCAGGCCTTCGCCGACCCGTTGGAGGACACAGACGAGGCCCGCCGGGACTACGACGAGCGGGTCGGCCGGCAGCTGTGGGACTCGGCGGCCGAGGTGGCGGCCGAGGTCGTCGACGGCATGCTGGCCACCGACTTCCCAGACTGTGCGGTCGTGAACCTCAACGTCCCGAATCGCCCGGTGGCGGAGCTGTCCGGCTGGCGTTGGGCCGAGGTCGGTCGCCGCCCGCCGTGGGCGGTCGAGACCGCAGAGCTGGTCCCGATCGAGGACCGGCCCGGCCGGTATCGGGTGGCCGAGACGTGGGGCCCGGCCGGCGAACAGCCGGCGGAGACCGACGGCGCCCTGGTCACCTCCGGCCAGGTCGCGATCTCGCTGCTCAGCCGGATCGAGGCCCTGTCGCCGGTGGCTCCCGAAATCGACAAGCGACTGGATGCCATCGTCAGCGGCGGCTGATGGCGCGATACTCGTCGCAAACGACGTTTGGGGGAGACGATGATGCGAGTGTCGATGCGACGGCGATCGGTCCGGCTGCTGCTGGCGATGGCGACCGCAGGGTTGTTGGCGGCCGGCTGTGGCAGCGGCGGCCTCGGGGCCGACGCCGGTGACGACTTCGAGATCCAGCTCGGCGAGGCGCCGATGTTCGACGGCTGCGACTCGACCGGGGACGGCCTGAGCTACACCTGGACGATCGTCGAGGCGCCGGCTGACATGGCGGACGACGTCGGCAAGGTCCTCCGCCAGTCGATCGGCGACTGCTCGTTCACCCTGGAGTCGACCATGGAGGTCGCAGACCTCGGCACGTGGGTCATCGAGCTGTCTGTGACCGACGGGGACGGCACCGAGACCGACCGGGTAACCGTGGTCGTCGCCTGATCGGCCCAGCCTGCTACGCTCGCCCTTGGCAATGGGTGATGCGGGAGAGTGGTCGAGCGATCGACCCGCCGAAGGAGCAACCGCCCCGGAAACTCTCAGGCCCCCGTACCGCATCGCCGTCGCCACTCTGGAGAGCGCCGGCCGCCCCCCACATAGGGAATCGGCCGGTCACCGAAGGGGAAACCGTCAGTCGCCCGGTCGGCGGCAGACGCCAATCTCTCAGGTACACGTGACAGAGGGGGCACCGTCCGGATTCGCCATGCGGAAACCGAGGTGTCCATGTCAACCCAGCACGAATCATCCGCAACCGGGGCCGAGGCCGCTGCGCTGCGGGTCACCGCCCTCCACGACCTGCATCGAGAACTCGGCGCCCGCCTGGTTCCGTTCGCCGGGTGGGAGATGCCGATCCAGTACGAGGGGGTCATCGCCGAGCACACCTGGTGCCGATCCTCGGCCGGGCTGTTCGACGTGGCCCACATGGCGGTCATCGAACTCCGGGGCGACGACCCGGCGGCGTCCCTGGAGCGGCTGACCCCGGCCGGGATCACCACCCTGGCCGAGGGGCGCCAGCGGTATGGGCTGCTACTCAACGACGACGGGGGCGTCATCGACGACTTCATCGTCACCAACTGGGGTGACCACCTGGCGATGGTGGCCAACGCCTCACGGCGCGACGTCGACCTGGCCCACCTCCGGGACCGGCTACCGGAGCTGGACATCACCGAGCGAGCGGACATCGCCCTCCTTGCGGTACAGGGCCCGGCCGCCGCCGAGGTGGTGATCGGCCTGGCGCCTGCGCTGGCCGACACCGTGTTCCTCGACAACCGGCGGGTCGAGATCGATGGCGTGCCGGTTGCCGCCGGGCGGTCCGGCTACACCGGCGAGGACGGCTTCGAGCTGGCGGTCGCCACCGAAGATGCCGAGGCGCTTGCCCGTCGCCTCCTGGCCGATGAGCGGGTCCGGCCGGTCGGTCTCGGGGCTCGGGACACCCTTCGACTCGAGGCCGGGCTGTGCCTCTACGGCAACGACCTGGACGAGACGACGAGCCCGGTCGAGGCCGACCTGGTGTGGACCATGCCGAAGCGCCGGCGGGAGGCCGGCGACTTCCCCGGCGGGGACAGGATCCGCCGAGAGCTGACCGACGGGGTCGACCGGGTCCGGGTCGGTATCCGGCCAGACGGCCGCCGCCCGGTCCGCGACGGCGCCGCACTCACCACCGCTGACGGCACCCCGGCCGGCACCGTGACCAGCGGCGGCTTCGGGCCGACCGTCGACGGCCCGGTCGCCATGGGCTACGTCTCCCCCACTTTGGCCGAGCCCGGCACCCCGCTGTCGGCAGACGTTCGAGGCAAGGCCGTCGCCTGCACCGTCCATCCCCTGCCATTCACCCCCCACCGTTACCGTCGAGGAGCCTGACATGACCGATCGATTCGCTACCAGACACATCGGCCTCGCCCCCGAGGACGAGGGAAAGATGCTGGCCGACCTCGGCTACGAGACCGCAGCCCACCTGGTCGAGCGTGCCGTGCCGAACGACATCCACGACCGGGCGCTCGACCTGGCGGATGCGCTGAGCGAGCAGGAGGCCCTCGATCGGCTGCGGGAGATCGCAGACCACAACACCGTGGCCCGCTCGCTGATCGGGATGGGGTGGTATGACACGATCACGCCGCCGGTCATTCGTCGCAACATGGTCGAGAACCCGGCGTGGTACACCTCCTACACCCCGTACCAGCCCGAGATCAGCCAGGGCCGGCTCGAGATGCTGCTGACGTTCCAGACGATGGTGGCCGACCTGACCGGATGCGAGATCGCAAACGCCTCGATGCTCGACGAGGCGACTGCAGCGGCCGAAGCGATGACGATGGTTCGCCGGGTCGGGGGCCGGAAGGTGGCCGACCGGACCGGGTTCTTCGTCGACGCCGACTGCCATCCCCAGACGATCGCCGTCGTCGCCACCCGGGCCGAACCGCTCGGGATCGAGCTGACGATCGGAGACCCGACCGATCTGCTGGCCGACGGACCCGAGGATCCCGACCGATACTTCGGGGCCCTGCTGGCCCAGCCGGGATCGAGCGGTGCGCTGCGGGACCTGGCCCCCATGATCGAGGCGATCCATGGCGCCGGCGGCCTGGTTGCGGTCACCACCGATCTGCTCGCCTGCTGCCTGCTGACCCCGCCAGGAGAACTCGCGGCGGACGTGGTGGTCGGTTCGGCCCAACGGTTCGGGGTGCCGATGGGCTTCGGCGGCCCCCATGCCGGGTTCATCGCCACCGATCAGGGCAACGCCAGATCACTCCCCGGTCGACTGGTCGGGGTCTCGATCGACTCCGCCGGTGAGCCGGCGTACCGGCTGGCCCTCCAGACCAGGGAGCAGCACATCCGCCGGGAGAAGGCGACGTCGAACATCTGCACCGCCCAGGCCCTCCTGGCGAACGTGTCCGCCGCCTATGCGGCCTGGCACGGCCCCGAGGGTCTGACCGCCATCGCCCGCCGGGTGGCGTCGCTGACCGCCGCGGTGGCCGACGGTCTGGCTGCGCTCGGCTTCGAGGTGACCGATGGGTGCTTCGACACGGTGACCGTCCAGGTCCCCGGCGAGGGGACCCGGATCGTTGCCGATGCGGCGGCCCGGGGCATCAACCTCCGCCCGATCGACGACGACCGGGTCGGCCTCTCGTTTGACGAGACCTCGACGCCGGCCCTGGTGGAGGAGCTGCTGGCGGTCTTCGCCGGTGATCGAGCGGCCACGGCGGTCGACCCGGCGCTCGCTCTGGACACCGACGGCCGGATCCCTCCGACCCTTCGACGGACCTCGGGGTTCCTGACCCACCCCAACTTCCACCGCTATCGGACCGAGCACGAGATGCTGCGGTGGCTGCGGCGGCTGTCCGACCGGGACCTGGCCCTCGACCGGACCATGATCCCTCTCGGCAGCTGCACCATGAAGCTCAATGCAGCGGCCGAGATGGAGCCGATCTCGTGGCCGGAGTTCGCACAGATCCACCCCTTCGCACCGGCAGACCAGACCGGCGGCTACCGGATGCTGATCGACGAGCTGGAGCGGGACCTGGCCGAGATCACCGGCTATGACCGGGTATCGCTCCAGCCGAACGCCGGAAGCCAGGGCGAGTACGCCGGATTGCTCGCCATCCGGGCCTGGCAGCAGGCCGAGGGGCAGCCGGATCGGGACGTCTGCCTGATCCCGGCCTCGGCCCACGGCACCAACGCCGCCTCGGCCGTACTGGCCGGGATGTCGGTGGTGGTCGTTGCCTGCGACGACGACGGCAACATCGACCTCGCAGACCTCGACGCCAAGATCGAGGCCAACCGGGACCGGCTGGCGGCGCTGATGATGACCTACCCATCGACCCATGGTGTCTACGAGCACACCGTGACCGAGGTCTGCCGGATGGTCCACGACGCCGGCGGCCAGGTCTACACCGACGGGGCGAATCTCAACGCCCTGGTCGGCGTGGCCCGACCGGGCCGGTTCGGGTCGGACGTCAGCCACCTCAACCTCCACAAGACGTTCTGCATCCCCCATGGCGGTGGTGGCCCCGGGGTCGGACCGGTGGCGGTCGGCGAGCACCTGGCCCCGTACCTGCCAGGTCACCCGGCGGTGACGGACGCCGACACGTCGATCGGGACCGGCGGTGCGGTGTCCGCCGCCCCCTGGGGCTCGGCCGGGATCCTGCCGATCTCGTGGATGTACATCCGGATGATGGGCCCGGACGGCCTCCGCCGGGCGACCGAGGCGGCGGTGGTGGCCGCCAACTACGTGGCTCGCCGGCTGCGCGACCACTACCCGATCCTCTACAGCGGGGTCGACGGGCTGGTCGCCCACGAGTGCATCATCGACCTCCGGCCCTCCGAGCTGGCAAGCGACATCTCGAACGACGACGTCGCCAAGCGGCTGACCGACTACGGCTTCCACGCCCCGACGATGTCGTTCCCGGTGGCCGGCACGCTCATGATCGAGCCGACCGAGTCGGAGAGTCTCCGAGAACTGGACCGCTTCTGCGATGCGATGATCGCCATCAAGGGCGAGATCGACGAGGTGGCGAATGGGACGGTGGCGGCCGAGGACAGCGTGCTGCGCCATGCGCCCCACACCGCGACCGTGGTCACCGCCGAGGACTGGGAGCGGCCATATACCCGGCAGCAGGCGGCGTTCCCACTACCCGGTATGGCGGCAGACAAGTACTTCCCGCCGGTCGGCCGGGTCGACAATGCCCACGGCGACCGCAACCTGAGCTGCTCCTGCCCGCCACTCGAGGCGTATCAGAGCTGAACCGGGCCGGCGAACCGGGCCGCCGTCTGCTCCCTCAGCCGATGGTGGCCCGGAACGCCCGGGACAACAGCGGACTGGATGCCTGGAGCTCTTCCGGTTCATCGTCGTCGAACTGGAAGTGCCAGGGGAACTTGTCTTCGTCCGGCGCCTCGTCGTCCTGGGGTTGACGGCGACGGTCGGGGCGGCTGGACGGCCCTTCGTCGACCTCCCCGTCGAGGTCGGCATCGACGTGTGCCTCCGCGTCTGCAGACGCCACGACCTCCGGTTCCTCCGCCGTCGGGCGGGAGCTGGACCACCGGTGATCGGCTTCGCTGCCGGTGCCGTCGAGGGTCAACTGCTGGTCGGTGTCGACCGAACGATCGATCTCGACCTCGGCATCCGCCTGGACGTCTGTCTCGGCTTCGAGCCGGCGGGCCCGCTCGGCGATCGACTGGCGGCGCGACATCCGTCGACCAGCGGCGTCGTCCGCAGCCGGTCGGACCCGGGGCGGGGTGGACGTCGGCACCTCGTCCGGCACGGCGGCCAGGGACCGGTTCCGGCTTCGAAGGTCGTTCATGGTCCACCCCATCGGCGGGGTGGTGGCGTCTGCGTGACGGGCGCACAGCGGCACCCCGTCTCGGCTGATCCGAGGATCGACCAGCGACACGGTGGTCGACGGAGCGTCAATCTGCAGCGTGGCTGTGGACTCGAGGCCACATCCCGGACGACCGCAGAGAAACTTCACGCCACAAACCTAGCAGTTTCCCCAGGTCAAGTGGGATTACCTACCAGCTGGGCCGCGAGGCAGCCACCGTCATGGCCAATCACCGCGCCGCAGCCCCACGCACCGCCGACGCTGGGTCGGCTCCGACACCGGGGGCGGCGAGGGCGGTCGCTAGTGTGTCCGGATGGGTATCGGAAGGGTTCGTCCAGCAATCGATGGCCTGGCCGCGTATCGCCCGGGCAAGGCGGCGGCGCAGGCCGAGGAGGAGCACGGGGTCGAGCACGCCATCAAGCTGGCGTCGAACGAGAACCCCTACGCCCCGGTCCCGGCCGTGGCCGAGGCGGTGGCCGGGGTGATCGACGAGGTCAACCGCTACGCCGACCATCGGGCAAGCGAGCTCCGGGCCGCACTGGCCGGCTGGGTCGGCGTCGACCCGGCCCAGGTCACCGTCGGCTGCGGATCGGTCGGCCTCCTCCAGCAGCTGTGTCTGACCTACCTCGACCCCGGCGACGAGGCCGTGTTCCCGTGGCCGTCCTTCGAGGCCTACCCGATCTGCGTGAAGATGATGGCCGCCCTCCCGGTCAACCCCCCGCTCGTCGACCACGCCTTCGATCTCGCCGCAGTGGCCGATGCGGTGACCGAGCGGACCAAGCTGGTCATGCTCGCCACCCCGAACAACCCGACCGGCACAGCGGTGTCGACCGCCCAGATCGGCGAGTTGCTCGCCGCCATTCCCGATCACGTCGTCGTCCTGGTCGACGAGGCCTACCGGGAGTTCAACGACCCGGCGCTCGGTGACCCGGTCACCGACCTGGTCCCCAACCATCCGAACGTCATCGTCACCCGGACCTTCTCCAAGGCCTACGGCCTGGCCGGGCTTCGGGTCGGGTTCGCCATCACCGACCCCTCGATCGTCGCCCAGCTCGACAAGATCCTGATCCCGTTCGCCGTCAACGCCGCCGGGCAGGCCGGTGCACTCGCTGCCCTCGGGGCGCTGGACGACATCCAGCCAAAGATCGACCTGATCCGCTCCGAGCGGACCCGGGTGGTCGATTCGTTGACCGAGGCCGGGTGGAAGCTCCCGCCGGCAAACGCCAACTTCGTCTACCTCCCGACCGGCGAGGCCACCGTCGACATCCACCTCGGGCTCGAGCGCCGGGGAGTCGTCACCCGGCCCTTCCCCGGCGAGGGCATCCGGGTCACGATCGGCACCGTTGAGGAGAACGACCGGTTCCTCCGGTCGCTGGCCGAAGCGACCGCCGCCGAATAGACGCCGGCGGCGGTTCCGGTCCGGCGCATCGACCGGTGGGCCGTATGGCCCACCGGGGTCCACAGCTTCACCCGGCGCAGGTCATCCGATCGGCCCTGAAGCTCGTCCGGGGGGCCTGGTACCAATAGTTCCTGCGGTCGAGAGCGACCACAGCACCAGGACTCACCGGGGCCTCCAAGACC
>JBCCFN010000041.1:0-23749 GCA_039029715.1 Actinomycetota bacterium
AGAATAACCAGGTTAGCCAGGAGAATAGTTCTAGCCCTTAGATCCAGAACCTGAGCCAACTGAAACTCCCGCGGATCGCCGTCGAGGTACCGCTCGGGATGCTCGAGCGTGTCCCACCCGTCGTCGAACGGTGAGGTCGCGCCCGCGGCGCCGAGGTCGATCACGGTGTCGCGACTCTCGCCGTGCTGGAGGTGGGACTTCCCGATGAGTGCCGTGCGCCAGCCTGCATCGCGGAGTCGGCCCACGAACGTGGTCGCGTTGATCGGGAGGGATCGATCGTTGAACACCACGCCGTGGGCCGACGGCAGGCGGCCGGTCAGGATGCTCGAACGGTTCGGCATGCAGACCGGGTTGGCGACGTAGGCCCGGTCGAACACGGTGGCCCTGGCGGCCAGCCCATCGAGGTTCGGGGTCCGGACCACCTCGTTGCCCCCGAAGCCGACGTGGTCGGCCCGGTGCTGGTCGGTGCAGATGAACAACACGTTCGTCACTGCCGTCCGGCCCTCTCCGGCAGCTCGCTCGGCCGCCAACGCTTCGGACACTAGCGCCCATGCGGCCGCCGTGGCGGCGATTGTTGACAATCCTGGCAACAATGGCAGGATGGTGGCAACGAGGGGAAGGACCAGAACATGGACGTCTCAGTCGATCAGGCGGGCCAAGCGTTTCACGCCGAGGACCCGGTAGCGGACGCGGCGATCCGGACCGCGCTTGCGTCGCTCGTGTCCCCCGGGTCGTTCTTCACCGGGGCCGAGCGGGCCGCCATCGCCACCCACGCCCGTCTCGCGCGGGGCCTGGCCACCTCCGCACCGGAGCTGCCGCCGGTGGTTGCCGAGGCGGCGGCCCGGGTCGCCGCCGACGCGATCTCGACCCGCCCATCCCACATCGCAGCCTGGGAGGCAGACGGGCGGGACGTGGTGGCCTACGTCGAGTTGGTCGCCGTCACCGCGCTGATCTGCTCGATCGACTCCTACCGGATCGGCCTCGGCGTCCCGCTCGACCAGCTGCCGGACCCGGTCCCCGGCGATCCGGTCCCCGCAGTGGCCGAGGAGGCCAGGAAGACGAACGCCTGGGTCCCGACCGTCGGGGTGGCTCTGGCGCCGACCGCCATGTCCGCCCTCCCGAACGAGACGGCGACCAAGGCCGCCGTGTCGAAGGAGTGGTACCTGACCGACCAGGTGGTCCACCAGTATGCGGTCGAGCCGGGCCGGGAGTTGAGCCGGCCGCAGATGGAGTTGGTTGCCGCCAGGACGTCGTGGTTGAACGAGTGCTTCTTCTGACTGTTCGGCCACACCTGGATGCTCCGTGAGAGCGCCAACGCCCAGGGCCAGCCGGTCGACGTCGTCGCCATCACCAATCCGATGCTCGATCCCCTGACCCCAAACGGTCGCGAGCTCTCGGCCTTCGTCGATGCCGTCGTCCTCCTGGACGGCGACGAGCTCCCGATCGCCCGCCAGGCCCTCCATGCGGTGGCGGGACCGGGGGCGGTGACCAGGGCGTCCGCAGTATGCGCCAGCTTCGAGGGAACCAACCGGGTGGTCGACGCCGTCGGCGTCCCGGTCAACAAGCGGTACTACGACATCGGTGAGGAACTCGGTGTCGCGATCCCGGACCACCTCCGGGGCTGACCACCCAGGGGACAGGAGCAACCATGACGACCTACGAGAACCGGCAGGAGTTCGAGCTGGACAGCTGGCCCGAGCTGAGACAACTGGTCAACGACCTGGCAAGCCTGGTCTATTCGAAGAGGACCATCGAACCGCAGCTCAAGAACGAGCTGTTCACCATGGCCAGCCTGGCCAGCGGCTGCACCCACTGTCAGTCCCACGGGGCACTGGAGCTGAACATGATGGGGGTCGAGACCGAGCGGATCCAGGCCCTGTGGGAGTACCAGACCTCCGACCAGTTCAGTGAGGCCGAGCGGGCCGCTCTCGACCTGGTCCGAGCTGCAGCCCAATCACCGAACGAGGCCAGACCCGAGCACTTCGCCGAACTCCGCAAGCACTACTCGAGCGATCAGATCGTCGAGATCCTGGCCGTCAACTGCCTGGCCGGGTGGCTCAACCGGTGGAACGACACGATCGCAACCGTCACCGATCAGGAATCAGTCGACTGGGCGACCGAGAATCTGTCCCAGGTCGGCTGGTCGCTCGGCAAGCATGCCGGGGAGGACCACGAACAGCGGGCCGGACATCCCCGAACCGTCGGCTGGGTCACGGACCAGTGAGCGGCCGGCTCACGACGAGCCGGCGAGGGCGGCCGCTACGGTGAAGCTCAGGAGATTGTCAGCATTTTTGTTCGCAATAGGGTGAGGGGCTGAGGTGGAGTTCGCCGGGAAGAACATCGTCGTCACGGGTGGCGCGTCCGGGATCGGGCGCGGCCTGTGTGAGCGATTCGCTGCGCTGGGGGCGGCAAACGTCGTCGTCGCCGACCTGGACCCGGCCGGCGCCAACGCCGTGGCCGAGGCCATCGGTGGTACGGCCAAGGGCTGCGACGTCAGCGACGATGCATCGACCAGGACGATGGTCGAGGAGACGCTGGCCGAGATCGGCCACATCGACCTGTTCTTCGCGAACGCCGGGATCGGGACCGGCGGGGATCTGGACGCATCGGACCAGCTGTGGGACCTCTCGTGGCGGGTCAACGTGCTCGGCGCGGTCCACGCCGCCCGCTACGTCATCCCCCACATGGAGGCTCGGGGCGGTGGCGGCTTCGTCATCACCGCCTCCTCCGCCGGTCTCACGACCGGGCCGGTCTCGTTGACCTATGCCGTGTCCAAGCACGCCGTGGTCGGCGTCGCGGAGTGGCTGGCCATCAACCACGGACCCCGGATCGCCGTCAGCGCCATCTGCCCGACCATCGTCGACACGCCGATGGCGGCCGAGTTCGGCGCCACCATGGTCCAGCCGATGGGGGTGGAGACGGTGGTCGACGCCACGATCGATGGCCTGACCGACGGTCGGTTCCTGATCACCCCGGCCCCGATGGCCCTCGACATGCTGCAGGCCAAGGCCCAGGACTACGACGGCTTCCTGGCTCAGCTGCAGACCCGGGTCCAGGGGCTCGGAAACCGGTAGCCGCCGATGGCCGACGTTCGTTGCATGATCCTGCGGGGCGGCTCGTCGAAGGGGGCGTACTTCCTTCGGGGCGACATTCCCGAGGCCGTCGACGAACGGGACGACCTGCTGCTTCGAATCCTCGGCTCGCCGGACGAGCGGCAGATCGACGGCATCGGCGGTGGCCACCCGCTGACCTCCAAGGTCGCCGTCGTCGGCCGGTGTCCCGAGCCTCTGGCCGACGTCGACTACCTGTTCCTCCAGGTCAGCGTGGACGAGCCACTGGTAAGCGACCGCCAGAACTGTGGCAACCTCCTGGCCGCCGTGGCCCCGTTCGCCATCGAGCGAGGTCTGGTCGCGGTCGACCCGGACGCCACCGAGGCCACGGTCCGGATCCTGATGCGCAACACCGACAGCGTCGCAACCGCCACGGTTGCCGTCGCCGACGGCGCCCCCATCTACGACGGCGACACCGCGATCTCCGGTGTGCCCGGTACGGCCGCTGCGGTACGGCTGGACTTCGAGGACGTCGCCGGCGGGTCGACCGGCGCCCTGTTGCCGACCGGCAACGTCCGGGACCAGGTGGCGGGGATCGACTGCACCCTGATCGACGGGGGGATGCCGGTGGTGGTGCTACGAGCGGACGCGGTCGGGGTCTCCGGCCACGAGTCGTGCGCCGAGCTCGAGGCCAACGCCACCCTCCGATCGACGCTCGAGGACCTGCGGTTGCAGGCCGGCAAGCTGATGGGTCTCGGCGACGTCACCGAGACCACCGTCCCGAAACTGACGATGGTCGCCCCACCCCGAGCGGGCGGGAACCTCTGCACCCGGACCTTCATCCCCCATCGATGCCACGACGCCATCGGCGTGCTTGGGGCGGTGTCTGTCGCCGCAGCGGCGATGCTGACCGGCAGCCCGGCCGCCGAACTGCTCGTCGGCGCGCCGACCGACCGCGTCGTGCTCGAGCACCCGAGCGGAGACTTCGAGGCCGCAGTCACGCTGACCGCCGGCGGCGAGCACGACCACCCGTCGCTCGATCGGGCCGGGATCATCCGGACCGCTCGGAAGTTGATGGACGGCACGGTCTACCCACGGAGCTGAACCGACGATGGCAACGGTCAACCCACCCCACATCGGGCCGCTGGTCCCCACGGTGCCTGGCCCGATCCCCCAGGCGTCGAGGCCGACCGCCTTCACGCCGCCACCGCTGGCCTGCGATGCCCACTGTCACGTGTTCGGACCCGGCGCCGTCTTTCCCTACTCCCCCGACCGGACCTACACCCCACCGGACTCCGGCCTCGAGGACTTCGAGCGGCTCCAGGATCGGCTGGGACTGACCCGGGCGGTATTCGTCCAGGCCAGCTGCCACGGGACCGACAATGCGGCCATGATCGATGCCATCAAGCGGGGCGAGGGCCGCTATGCCGGGGTGGCCATGATCGACGACAGCTTCACAGACGATGATCTTCGCCACCTGGACGACAACCGGGTCCGGGGGGCCCGGTTCAACTTCGTTGCCCACCTCGGCGGGGCACCGGACCTGGAACAGTTCTGGCGGCTGGTCCGGCGGGTCGAGCCGCTCGGCTGGCACATCGTGTTGCACTTCGACGCCCGCGATCTGCCCCACTACGCCGACCTCCTGGACGCCATGCCGGTCCCGTACGTGATCGACCACATGGCCCGGGTACCGGCGGTCGACGGCGTCGACCAGGAGCCGTTCCAACAGCTCCTGGCGCTGATGGCCGAGGACGAGCGGTGCTGGGTCAAGATCTCCTGCGCCGAGCGCCTGACCGAGGGGCGGGTCGCCCCGTTCGACGACGTGATCCCGTTCGCCCAGGCGCTGGTGGCCGCCGCTCCGGACCGGGTCCTCTGGGGCACCGACTGGCCTCATCCCAACATGGCGATCATGCCGGACGAGGGCGTGCTCACCGACCTGCTTGCGGCCTACGTGCCCGATGAGGCGGTCCGGAACCGCATACTGGTAGACAACCCCCAGACCCTCTACGACTTCGACTGAGATGCCACGAACCGACTCGGTAACCGACGTCCTCCGGACAGACATCCTGGCCGGACGGTTCCCTCCGGGCGACCGCCTGCTCGAGATCGCCCTGACCGAGCGATACGACTGCGGGCGCGCCGCCATTCGGGCCGCCCTGGTGGAACTCTCGTCCGAGGGCCTGGTCGAGCGGGAGGCCAACCGCGGGGCCAAGGTCCGCCGGATCTCGGTGGAGGAGGCGATCCAGATCACCGAAGCCAGGGCCGCGCTCGAGAGCTTGATCGCCGGTCGAGCGGCCGGGAACATCACCGAGCCACACGGGGCCGAGCTCGAGGACATCATCGCCAAGATGCGGGCCGCGGTGGCCGAGCAGCGCAGTGGCGACTATTCCGACCTCAACGCCACCTTCCACCGAAAGGTCCGGGAGATGAGCGGCCATGCCGTTGCGGCGGACATGATCGACAACTTGCGCAACCGAGCCGCCCATCACCAGTACCGGCTGGCCCTGATGCCTGGCCGCCCGGCCGAGTCGGTAGAGCAGCACGCAGCGATCGCCGATGCGATCATCACCGGAGACCAGGATCGGGCCGCCACCGCCATGCACGACCACCTGATGTCTGTGGTCGAGATCCTGCGACGATGGGGCGACGCCCCGGCCTAGTGCCCCTGCGAGGACTGAGGCGCTGCTGGCCCGGTCCCGACCGTCAGCTCGGCGAACCCGGCAACCAGGTCGGTGATGAACGGCTCGAAGTCCCGGGCCCGATCGATGAACTGATTCGGCTTGACGCAGAACGTCGTGAACCCGTGCTCGATCTGCGGCGGGATCGAGGCCAGGCCGTCCTCGAGGCTCGACGGGTGATCGTCGTCCGGGAACACCGCCCGGATGCCTCCGATCAGCTCGACCTCCGACGGTGAGCGACCGGCAGCGGTCAGTCGGTCCCGGAGCCGGGCCAGGTCCTCCGGCGGTGGTGCCCCGAGGGGATGGAACCCGGTCCCGTACTCGACGAGTCGGCGGAGGATTGGCTCGCTCAGCCGCTGACCGCCGAACCACAGCCGGGGACCGGTCGGCCGGAACGGCTTCGGCTCCAGGTACAGGTCATCGAAGGCGAAGTATCGACCGGCGAAGTCGGCCGGCGAGTGGGCCCAGACCCGGCGCCAGATCTCGAGCTGCTCGTCGAGAATCCGGCCTCGCTGATCGAACGGGACCCCAAGATGCTCGTACTCGTCCCGGTGCCAGCTGACGGTCGGCTGGACGATGAGCCGACCCTCGGCCAACAGATCCAGCGACGCCAGCTGCTTGGCCACCTGCACCGGGTGACGCAACGGGGTAATGAGTGCGCCAGCGAAGAGTCGGACGGTCGAGGTCCGGGCGGCGATGGCGCTGAGCAGCACGATCGAGTCCGGCCAGGCGGTGGCCGGGTCCTGGTTGCCCGGCATGGCGTAGGCCCGAGGGTTCGACTCACGACCGCTGGCCCCGGCACTCGGGCCCAGGGTCAGGTGGTCGCTCAGCATGATTCCGTCGACGCCGAGGCCCTCGGCCGTCTCGGCCCAGTCGACCAGCGTCCCGAGGTCTCGAGGATCGACCACGGTGGCGTTCTCGGTCAGGATCAGCATGATCCGTGGCGATGTCATCACACCCCCGTTCAGGCCTGCTCGGCCGCGGCCTGGACGATCTCCCGGACCTCGGGGAGACCACCGGTGCCGACGGCGCAGGTGAAGAGGTCGTCAGCCACCACCAGTTCGCCCCGATAGCCGCCGGCCCGGACCTCGTCGACGTACGCCTGCTTCTCCGCCGCATCGACCGGCGCCGGGATGAGGTGGGTCAGGATGAGCGTCGGCACGCCGAGCTCGGCGGCCTGCGCCCCGATCTCGTGGGTGTCGGCGTGGTAGTCCATCACGTACTGCCGGTGGGGCGGCAGGTCCCGGAAGAACGAGTACCGCATCGCCTCGTAGACCAGGACGTCGACCCCGGCCGCCAGCTCCGCCACCTCGTCACAGACCCGGGTGTCGCCACTGATGGCGACCGAACCGTCCGGCGTGTCGACCCGGTAGCCGACCGCGTTCGGGCACGGCTCATGGCGGACCTGACCGGCGGACACCACCACCTCACCGTGCCGCCAGATCTCGGTGGGGTGGTCAGGGATCTCGAAGGTCTGCAGGTCGAGCTCCGGCCGGGTGGTCCGACCGGCATGGGTGGCCCGGACCTCGATGTCAGCCTCCCAACCGTCGAGGACGGTTGCGACGTAGTCGGCGGACGGGCCGGCCGGGGCGATGATCGGCAGGGCCGGCGCGGCGTCGGTTCGATCCATGGTCCAGTGGGTGAGGATCAGATCGGCCAGACCGGTCAGATGGTCGCTGTGGTGGTGGGTGATGAACGCCGCGGTCAGGTTGGGGATCCAGACGTTGGCCCCGGCCAGGCGCTGGACCGTCGACCGGCCGACATCGAACTGCAGGGTCAGGTCGTCGTAGCGGACCAACGCCCCCGGCCCGGCCCGGTTGCCGTCCGGGATGGGACAGCCGGTGCCGGTGATCGTCACGGACGTACTCATTGGTCCTCCCCGAGGGTCACGGTGTCGAGGTCGTCGCAGACCATCAGGGTTCCCCGATAGCCGCCCTCCCGGACCTCGTCGATGAACGGCTGCTTCTCGGCGTCGTTCGACGGGGCCGGGATGAGATGTGTCAGCATCACCACCGGGATGTCGAGCTCGGCCATCTGTTTCCCGATCAATCTGGTGTCTGCGTGGTAGTGCATGATGTAGCGCTTGTCCGGCGGCCGCCTGGCGATCACGTCCATCCGCAGCGCCTCGTAGACCACGACGTCCGCCCCGGCGGCGAAGGCCGCCACCTCATCGCACACGACGGTGTCGCCGCTGATGGCGACCACGCCGTCCGGGGTCTCGATCCGGTAGCCGACCGCACCGATGATCGGTTCGTGACGGACCGGGGCGGCCAGAACCCTGACCTCAGCGTTCGACCACACCGTGGTCGGCTCCTCCGGGGTGTCGAAGCCCCGGAGGTCGATCTTCGGCCGCGGGTCCCGATGGTTGTGCAGCGCCCGGACCTCGAGATCGTCGTCCCACAGGTCGAGCATCCGCTCGCAGAATCGGCTGGTCGGACCGTTTGGAGCCAGGATCGGCAGGACCTCGGCCTCGTTGTACACATCCATCGTCCAGTGCGAGAGCACCACATCCTGCAGCCCGACCAGATGGTCGGAGTGATAGTGGGTCAGGAACAGGGCGGTCAGGTCCGCCGGGGACGAGCCGGCGGCGATCAGCCGGTTGACGGTTGCCCGTCCGGCGTCGAACTGGAGGTGGGTGTCACCGTGGCGGACCAGTACTCCGGCCCCGGCCCGGTCCGCGGTGGCCAGCGGGGTCCCGGTCCCGGTGATGGTCACGGTCGTGGTCACTGGCCTGGTCCGCCGATGCCGAGGTGGGCGAGGCCCGGGTGGTCGACGGCGATCGGCACCACCCGGAACATGCGTCCCGGCCCGCCCGGTCGGAAGTCGAGGACGGTCTCCCCATCGGGTGTGACCTCCCGAATCCGCTTGTCATAGCTCTGGACCGAGATGGTGTTGCCGTTCGGGCGGCGGCGAGCCCCGGACATGAACGGGGAGAACCAGTCCGCGGCGCCGTCCGCGTTGTAGGCCCAGACGATCTCGGCCCCGTTCATCGGATCATCCGGCTCGTCGGCCCAGCGGCCGGCGTCGTCGACCGGCAGCCGGACCTCGAGGATCTCGGAGTAGGTGTCGGGGCGGAACGAGAGCCTGGCCGGGTCCGGGTTTGGCGACGAATCACCGGGACGGCGACCCCCGTTGTTGAACACCAGGACCGAGCCGACGTGGGGCACGTCGTCTGGAATCCAGTGGGCGTCATGCTGGAAGTCGAGGACCTTGTCCGACTCGGGCCCGCCCCGGTAGGCCGAACGGTTGCCCCACCGGTAGCGCAGGTCCCCCATCGGTCCCCGAGCCTCCTCGGTCGAGATCGAATGATCGACGACCCACAGCTCACCGTGCATGGCCGAGCTGATCAGGATCTGGTCCCGGACCGGGTCGTAGCTGAGGGCGTTGACGTGCATCACCTGCCCCATATTGAACCGGTAGCGATCGAACTTGGTGTAGTTGATGTCGATCTTGCGGCAGCCCGGCCCCAGCGGGCCGTAGTTGGGCTTGGCCTGATCGACGTCCTGGACCAGGTGATCGGTGCTGTGCCATTCCCAGACCACCCGGGTGTCTCCGGTGTCGAGGTCCGGCTCCAACTCCAGGATGGACTCGCTCCACCACCGCTGCAGGTCCGGCGGCCGCATCAGCACGTCACGGGGTTGGTCCTCCCAGCCAAGCTCGGCCGCCTCCTCGAAGCTCAGGCCGATGTAGACGGTGACCAGGATGTTGCCGCTCGGCATCGGCTCGAACGCATGGTGGAGCACCCGCCGGCCCGGCTCGAACAACCGGTACTCCCAAACCACGGTCCCGTCCGGCTCGACGATCGAGATCACGCCGTGGGCCCCGACCGGGAACCACTGGAGGTCGAGCCAGCGGCCGGGCGAACCGGTCCGGATGATCCGACCGTCTGCCCGGAGATGGGCTCCGGCCGTCTCCGGCGCGTGATGGAGCGCCGGCCACCGATGGACCCGGGTCCCGTCTGCCGCCTGGAGGAACAGATCTCGGCCGATCTGCACGTCCCCGGCGTTGCAGTGCTCCTGGATCAGGAGGTACCCGGGATCCTGGCGGTCGTCAGCGCCGGGCAGCACCGAGCCGGACGGGCCGTCCTCGTACCACCGCTGACGGTCGAACAGCGCCAGGGTCTCCGCCGGACCGCCGTTGACCCGGGCCAAGATCGGGTTGGGGGGCGGGCGATCATCGTTCGGCAGCAACCGACCCGACCCCAGGCGGTCGAGGAGGCGGAGCCGCTCCGGGGCCTCGGCAATGTCCTCGGCGGTGATGATCCCGTCCCCGTCGAGGTCGAGGACCCGGACGATGGCGCTTGCCCGCTGACCCCCGGGCCACCGGAACGGCCCGCCGATCTCATCGACAGACAGACGACCGTCCCCGTTCCGGTCCAGGGCCAGCAGCGACGTCCGAGCGGCATCGATCTCGGCCGCGGACAGGACATCGTCACCGTCGAGGTCAAGGGCTCGCCAGACGGTGGCGACCCGTCTGGCCTGTTCGGACAGGATCGCCAGCGCCTCCTCGTCGGTCACGGCCTCCTGGCGCATCGGGCCGACGGCGACGTCAGACCGCGACCCGACCGCGAGCGGTCGTCTCGATGTACTCGACCACCGACGCGCCACCGAGCTCGGGCCCGGAGGTGTGGAGGTGACACCGGACCTCACCACCGTGGTGGGCCGGCGTCGGCGCCGGCATCTCGGTCCGGCAGATGTCCATCGCCACCGGGCACCGGTTCTCGAACGGGCAGCCGGGCGGCATGTTTGCCGGGCTCGGCGGCTCGGCGTCGTTGTCGAACGACTGTCGCAGCTTGCGGCGCTCGGCCTGGGCCACCGGGTCCGGCATCGGGATCGAGGCGATCAGCATCTCGGTGTAGGGGTGGGTCGGCCCGACGTAGACCTGGTCGGCGTCACCCTTTTCGACCAGATACCCGAGGTACATCACGCCGACGTCGTCGCTCATGTGCTTCACCACCTCGAGATCGTGGGCGATGAAGAGGAAGGCGACCCCGCTGTCGGCCTGGACCCGCTGCAGGACGTTGATCACCTGGCTCTGGATCGACACGTCGAGGGCGCTGGTCGCCTCATCGGCGATCACCAGGTCCGGCCGGACCGCCAACGCCCGGGCGATCGAGATCCGCTGGCGCTGACCGCCGGACATCTCGTACGGATACCGGTCGAGGAACTCCCGGGACAACCCGACCTGGTCGAGCAGCTCGGCCACGATCCGGTCCCGCTCGGCGCCCGGCCTGGTTCCGTCATGGCGGGTGATGGCATCGCCGATGATCTTCCGGGTCTGATGGACCTGGTTGAGCGAAGAGAACGGGTCCTGCAGCACGGCCTGGACCCGTTTGCGGAACGCCAGCTCACCAGATCGCCCGACCCGGGTGACGTCCTGGCCATCCAGGGTGATCCGCCCGTCCTCGATCGGGACCAGCTGGAGGATGGCCCGGGCCACCGTCGACTTCCCTGACCCGGACTCCCCGACCAGACCGAAGGTCCGCTCGCGCTCGATGGACAGCGACACCCCATTGACCGCCCGGACCGGTGGTGGCGCCTCCCGGAACAGGCGGCCACGACCGGCGAAGTGCACGTGCAGATCGTCAACGGAGAAGAACGGGGCATCGGTCATGGGGTCGCTCCGGTCATCGACTGGCCAAGCTCGAGCTCGCCGGCTCGGACACAGCGGAGCAACCCGCCATCGACCGGCTCGAGCGGCGGGATCTCGGAGGTGCAGGCGGCGGTTGCGAAGTGGCAGCGAGGGGCGAACCGGCACCCGCTCGGCCAGGCGGTCGGTGACGGCACCATGCCGTCGATGACCGGAAGCTCGCCATGACCATCGTGGCTCTGGGGCATCGTCTCGAGCAGCGCCCGGCTGTAGGGGTGCTTCGGCCGGAGGAAGACATCATGGGACGAGGCGGTCTCGACCACCTGGCCGCCGTACATCACAAGCACCCGGTCCGCCGCCTCGGCGATCACCCCCAGATCATGGGTGATGAGGATGATCGCCATCCGGTGGCGCTCCTGGACCTCGGCCATCAGGTCGAGGATCTGGCCCTGGACGGTCACATCGAGCGCAGTCGATGGCTCGTCGGCGATCAGCAGCTTCGGCTCACAGGCCAAGGCCATGGCGATGCCGACCCGCTGTGCCATACCGCCGGAGAACTCATGGGGGTACTGGTCGAGGCGGCGGACCGGATCCGGTACACGGACTTCGGCCAGCAGCTCGGCCGCCCGGTCCCTGGCCTCGGACTTGCTCATGCCGAGATGTATCCGGAGCGGCTCGGCGATCTGGGCCCCGACCCGGATCGCCGGATTCAGCACCGCGATCGGCTCCTGGAAGATGATCCCGATGTCCTTGCCCCGGATCTGCTGCCACTCGTTCTCGGTCAGGCTGGTCACGTCCCGGCCGTCGAAGCGGACGCTGCCTCGGGTCATCCGCCCCGGGGCCGGGGTGAGGCCGAGCGCCGACAGCATCGTCATGCTCTTACCGGATCCGGACTCCCCGACCACCCCGAGTGTCTCGCCGGCCCGGACCTCCAACGAGACTCCCTCGAGGATCTGGCTGACCTTGCCACCCTCGCCCGGGAACTCGACGTCCATGTCCCGGATCGACAGGACCACCTCATCGTCGTCGGCATGGGCGGTGGTGGCCGGCGCCACGGTTGCCCGCTTGGTGACGGTCAGGGCGTTGTTGCTGGCATCCCGGCCGAGGGCGTCCCGAATGGCGTCACCGAGCAGGTTGAACGCGAGCACGGTCAACACCAGCGACATGCCGGGTGGGACGATCTGCCAGATGCCCTCCTGGCGGAAGTCCCGACGGGCCAGGTTGAGCATGACGCCCCAGTCTGGATCGTCGAGGTTGGCGCCGATGCCGAGGAAGCTGAGCGTGGCGCCAATCAGGATGATCGCCCCGGAGATGATGGCGGCCTGGACGACCAGGGCCGGCAACAGGTTTGGCGCGATGTAGCGGGCCAGGATCGTCGGGGTCGACAACCCGGTGATCCGGGCCGCGTCGACGTAGAGCTCCTCCTTCTCCCCCAGGGTCACGGCGCGGGTCAGTCTGGTGAACCGGGTCGACATGGCGATGCCGACCCCGATCATTGCGTTGGTCAGCGACGGTGTCAGCACGATGATGACCGCCATCGCCAGCAGGATGATCGGCAAGGAGAACAGCACGTCGTTGACCCACATGATCGCCCGGTCGATCCGCCCGCCCCGCCAACCGGAGAACAGCCCGAGCGGTACCCCGATGCCGACGGCGATCGTCATGGCAATCAGGATCGAGCGGAAGGCGAACCCGGCCCCGTGGATGCAGCGGCTGTAGAAGTCACGCCCCAGGCGATCGGTTCCGAGCCAGTGGTCGACACTGGGACCCTCGAAGATCCGGAGCAGGGTGATGTCCTGCTGGAACGGGTCATGGGTCGACAACAGCTCCGGCCAGACCCAAGCGGTGACCAGGATGACGAACCACGCCATCGAGAACACCGACAGTGGGTTCTTGAACATTCGGCGCCAGAACCGACGCCGGGGAGATTCAGACGCCGCTGTGCCGCTCACTTGCCGAGCCTCACCTTCGGGTTGAGGAAGCCGTAGCTGATATCGACAACGAGGTTGACGACCGCGACCACCAGTCCGACCACGATCATCCCGCCCTGGAGCACGGTCACGTTCCGCTGCACGATCGACGTCACCAGCAGCTCACCCATGCCCCGGATGCCGAAGACGATCTCGACCGCCGTGGTCAACCCGATGGCGGCTGCGGCCCGGAAGCCGATCACGGTGACGGTCGGGACCATGGCGTTCGGCAGGGCGTGACGACCGATGAGCTGGGTCCGACTCACCCCACGAGCCCGGGCAGCAAGGACGTAGCGGGACTGGAGGGCGTTCGCCATCGAACTGCGGAGCTGCCGCTGCACGATGGCGACCGTCGGCAACGCGAGGGCGATGCTCGGCAGGAGGATCGACTCGAACCACGGCCACACCCCGTCACCGAGCGGAACGTAGCCGGTCGGGGGAAGCCAGCCGAGCTCGACGGCGATCCCCCAGGACAGCAGCATGCCCAGGATGAAGCCAGGGGCGGCGATGACGCTGGCCGCCACCACGGACATGCCGCGGTCGACCAGGCCGCCGGGCCGGATGGCGGCCAGGATGCCCATCGTCATGCCGAAGCCGGTCCCCAGGACCAGACTGAGGCTCACGATGCTGATCGAGGCCCAGATCCGCTCGCCGATCAGGCTGGTGACCTCGGCGTCGCTGTTGAGCAGCGACGTCCCAAGGTCGCCGGTGACGACCCCGCCGAGCCAGGAGATGAACCTGGTCGGGATGGGATCATCGAGCCCGAGTTGGGACTCGATGTCTGCAATGCACTCCGGCGTCGCCCCCTCACCACAGATCTGCGTGGCGATGGAGCCGTTGGCCTCCATGGCCACGGCGATGAGGAACGACACCATCACCACGGCGAACACAAGCGGAATGGTGGCCAGGATGCGAAACCGTATGTACTTGGCCATGCTGTCTCGGCCTCGCACTGCGGCGGTGCCGGTCCCCCTTCCTCACTGCCCCACTACGGAACGTAACGCAGCGGGGTCCTCGACCTCAAAGGCCGGGGACCCCGTGCATCACGTCGTCACCCCCGACCTGATCAGCCGCTCTTGCGGATGCCCTGTGGCCAGGCGGTGATCGGAATGCCCTGGACGTGGACGACGCCCTCGACCCCGTCGTTGTAGGCCAGGGTGGTCGACAGCGTGTGGTTGATGATGAAGATGCACTCCTCGATCATGATCTTCCACGCTGCGGCCACGTCTGCCTCGCCCTCGTCGAACGACTTGGTCCTCGCCGATGCGACCAGCTCGTCGACACCGTCCGGCGACACACCGGACGGGTTCAGCCCGCCGGTCCCGGTCCTGGCGATCAGAGACATGAGTGCATTCGGCTCGTTGAAGGCCACGATCTGGACCGGATACTGCCCCTGTGCCAGCCGGACGAACATCTCACCGGCCGACGGCGGGTCGAGCGCCGAGTTGTTCATCGTGATGCCCAGCTCGGATAGTGCCCCGCCCCACGCTGACGACGTCGCCGGCCAGAAGCCGCCGGGCAGGTGGGCGTTGTCGAACTCGAAGCCATCCTCGCCGGATGCCTCCATCCGAGCCTTTGCCGCCTCGATGTCGAACAGGATGCTCGGATCGAGGTCGTCGATGTAGGCATAGTCGTTGGCGCTGGCGGCGAACTGGGCGTTGGAGTCCTCGGCGCCAGCGGCGGCCCGGATGCCCTCACGGTTGAGGGCCTGGGCCATAGCGCAGCGGACCTCCTTGTTCGCCAGCTGCGGGATCTGCTCGCCGGTCCAGTCGGCAACCACGAAGCCGATACGGACCGTGGAGTTGACCGAGATGTTCGCCGCGTCCGCCCGCTGGTTCTCCTGGATCGTCCCCAGGTCGTACTGGCCGGCGTTCAGGGCGTCCAGTCGAGCGGCGGCGTCCGGGATCACGTCGATGGTGACCGCCTCGGCGCCGACCAATTGGGGCTGCCAGTAGTCGGCGAAGCCTTCGAGCTCGAAGTTGGTCCCGTCCTCGGAACCGCCGACCGAGACGTAGGGGCCGGTACCGATCGGCTCGGTGCCGAGTGCATTTGGCGAGACCATGAAGCCGGAGTTGCGGATCAGCCCGCTGAGCAGCAGGGCCTCGCCCGGGCCGGTCAGGTTGTAGCGAACCGTGAATTCGTCGAGCGCCTCGACCGAGTCGACGATGGCCAGCTGGCCGGCAACCGGTGGCAGCACCGCAGGTGGGCCTGCAGTCTTGATGAACTCGGCGTTGGCCACGACTGCCTCGGCGTTGAACGGCGCGCCGTCGTGGAAGGTCACACCCTCATGGAGGAAGAAGGTGATCTGGTCGCCGGTCTCGTTCGTCTCCCAGCACTTGGCGAGCCACGGGCCGATCGACCCGTCGATCTCCTGGCGGACCAGGCCCTCGAACACCCAGGAGTAGAACGAGATGGCGGCCGGTGCCTGATCGTTGTGCGGGTTCAGGCCCGAGGCCAACGAGATCGAGTTGACATACCGCAGCGCCGGGCCGGGGTTGTACTCCCCGACCTCCAACTCGACGGCGGTTGCGCAGTCCGCCGCCTCCTCGTCGACGTCGACGTTACCGAGCTCCTCGTCCGGATCGACCTCGGCACCGCCCTCTTCCGGCTCGTCCCCGGACCCGGCGTCGGTGTCGCCGTCCTCGGCGGTCAGGCCATCCGTTGCTGCACCGTCCTCGGCGTCATCATCGTCGCCGCCACCGCATGCCGCGGCCACGAGCGTGAAGGCCAACAGGGCGGCAAGCAGCCGCAACCATCGTTCTCGCATTGATTCTCCCCCTTCGCACGCCCGCAAATCATTCACGAACGTTAACAACTGATTGAGCTTGACACTGGCGGACGCAGATTGTCAACAACCGTGTGCGCGATCGCTCGGTCAGCTCCGATCGGGGGAGGCACCGGCGATCAGCTCGGACCAGGGGCGGGACCCGGGCGGCGGGTCCGGGAAGTCGGCCGCCCGGAGGACCGCGTTGACCCGATCCATCAGCTCATCGAGCTGCTCCCGTTCGGCGCGGCTGAGGGCCGAGAAGATGTGGTCGTACATCACCGCGGCTCGACCGGCGATGTCCTGACCGAGCGCAGCGCCCGTCTCGGTGACATGGAGCAGGCGCCGTCGCCGGTCGTCTGGATCAGGCGCAACCTCGATCAACCCCTTGCGCACCAGGCCGGACACGGCGCGGCTCACGACCATCACGTTCAGCCCGTGCGTCTCGGCCACCTCGCCCTGCGACGTACCGGGACGGACCATCGCCTCCTGCAGGACCCGCCACTCCGGCAACGACACGCCGAAGGGAACCTCGGTCCGCTGATAGAA
Source organism: Actinomycetota bacterium (assembly GCA_039029715.1). Classification (GTDB taxonomy): domain Bacteria; phylum Actinomycetota; class Acidimicrobiia; order Acidimicrobiales; family SZUA-35; genus JAHELU01. Next base: position 16,601 of record JBCCFN010000041.1, read on the forward strand.
CGTGGCCGAGACCAGGTTGCTGAACGCATGAAGTCGCTGGCCGAGCCGTCGCTCGAGCGTCACCTCGGTCTCCCGGTTGTCGGTTTCGGTCATATCTGCTCCCACACGATCCTCACTATCGTTACTATTGCGCCACGGCAGGGGGCAAGCGTCGGATGGTGCTGGTGGCCGCTGCAGGGCCATGATCATGGCCGCGGGGACGGCGGCCGAGGAGGAACCATGACCGTGAGCGACGACGAGGCGACGCGGATCTTCGCCGAGATCCAACACGCGGCCGGCACGCTGTTCCGCGCCCTCGACCGCGACGGCGACGGTGTGCTCTCCCCGGAGGAGATCGCCGCCGCGCCGGAGGTCCTCCGAGCCCTGGACACCGACGGGGACGGCCATCTCCGGGAGGCCGACCTCGGCGGGCCGACCCACATCTACGGCGCGGTCCGCCGCAGCGCGATCGTCCGGATGCTCGATGCCGACGGAGACCTGGTGATCGGCCCGGCGGACATCGACACCGCCCCCGAACGAATCCTGCTGCTCGACCGAGACGGAGATGGGCGGGTCACCGCAGCGGACGATCTGCCCCCACCGGCGGCGAACATGGAGGACGCCATGCCGATGGGGACCCCGGCCCAGCGGCTGGAGTTCCAGCGGCTGATGTTCGAACGGGAGGCCGACATCACCGGGCCGCTGCCGCCGAGAGGATCACCGGAGGTCCAGCCGGGCTACCTGCTGGTCCAGGAGATGAACGATCGGTCGGACGTCCAGGTCTCGAAGCGGATGCTGCTGTTGGACGACCACGGCCAGATCGTCCACCGATGGGACACCCCGTACCACACCCCCGAAGCGACGGTCGCCTACCTGCTCCCGGACGGCAACCTGCTCCGGACCACGTCCAAGCCGAACTTCCTGGAGATGGAGGCCACGTTCCCGGTCGGGGCGGCCGGCACCCTGACGATCGAGGCCCCGGACAGCACGATCCTGTGGGAGTGGAATCACTACCGACCGGGCGGCGAGTGCATCCACCACGACGTCGAGTGGCTCCCGAACGGCAACATCCTGACCATCGCCTGGTGCACCACCACCGCCGAGGAGGCGACGGCGCTCGGTTGGACCAGGCAGGGCGAGCGGGATCGGATCTACCTCGACAAGATCATCGAGGTCCGCCCGTCGTTCGGCACCGGCGAGGCCGAGATCGTCTGGGAATGGTCGGTGGCCGATCACCTCGTCCAGGACACCGACCCATCACTGCCGAACTACGGGAACCCCGCAGACCACCCGGAACGGATCGACGTGAACTGGCCGCAGCTGGACGAGATCCAGTTCAACTACGGCCAGCTGATCCACATGAACTCGGTGGCCTACAACGCCGAAGAGGACGTCCTGCTGCTGTCGTCTGCGATCTTCGCCGAGGCCTGGGTCATCGACCACTCGACCACGACCGAGGAGGCCCGGGGCTCGACCGGCGGTCGGTTCGGCCGAGGCGGCGACCTGCTCTACCGCTGGGGCAACCCCCAGACCCACCGGGCCGGCGACCACACCGACCAGGTCCTGTTCTGGCAGCACGACACCCACTGGCTCACCGACGACGTGCCCCACACCGGCGACATGCTGGTGTTCAACAACGGGATGCGGCGGGACGCGGCCGGCAACGCCGACTACGGCCAGATCTGCATGGGGATGGTCACCGGCGCCTATGCCGATGTGCTCGAGGTGACCCTGCCCCGCTCCGAGGACGGCGGCTGGGCGATGGGGGAACTGCCCAGCATCGTGTGGAACTACAACTCCGACGGCGGGGACGACGTCTACTCACCGTTCATGGCCGGCGCCCGGCGCCTGCCGAACGGCAACACGGTCCTGATGCAGGCCCAGGACAAGCGCATCGTCGAAGTGACCGCCGACGGCGAGATCGTGCTGGACTTCCATGTCGGCGGCCCCGGCCGGATGTTCCGGATCTTCAAGTATCCGCCGGACTATCCGGGCGTGGCGGCGCTGGGACTTGGCACCTGACTCCGATCCAGTCGATCCCGGTGTCCAGCAGCGCCTCCATCTCGTCTGCGAGCTCCCCCCTCGGTGCCGAGGGACCAGACCCTCGCCCCCTGCCGATCGAGGGTCGACGGCGCCACCTCGCCCGCCCTCGTTCGAAGACCTACAGTTTTGGTCATGGCCTTGGTTCGTGAGCTCGACCACTTCAACCTCCGCACCACCCGACTGGCCGAGACGTCCCGGTTCTTCCAGGACGTGCTCGGGCTCGAGGACCGGCCGGACGATCGGCCGCCGTTCGGGTTCCCCGGTGCCTGGCTGTGGGTCGGCGACCGGCCGCTCGTCCATCTGATCGAGGTCGACACCGACCAGGGTCCGCCACGCGGCGCACTGGATCATGTCGCCTTCGCGACCGACGACTTCGACGGTCTCATCACCCGGCTGACCGATCGCGGCATCAAGCACCGGACCGCGGACCAGCCTGCCACCGGGCTCCGTCAGGTCTTCTTCCGTGAACCGAACGGCGTCCAGATCGAGGTGACGTGCCCGGCCGGGTGAACCGGCCCGGCCCAGGCGGAGCCTAGGCCCCGAACTCGACCCGGCGCCGCTGGTCAGACACCGCCAGGACCTCGTCGAGGAGCCGACCGGTCATGGCCGATCGCAGGTCGTGGTCCTGGTCGTGGACGTTGTGGAGCTCGTCCGGGTCGGCGCCGTGGTCGTACAGCTCACCGAAGCCGCAACCCTGATACACGGTCAGGCGGGCCTCGTCTGTGATCAGGGTCCGCATCCGGACCGGCGCCGGCAGGCCGTCCAGCCCGATCGGCTGGTCCTCCTCGACCAGCACCGCATTGCGGCCAGGCCGCCGCCGATCGGCCAGGATCGGCCGCAACGATCGACCCTGAACCCCCCGCCACGGTTCGGTCCCGGTCCAGTCGACAAGCGTCGGGACCAGGTCGGCGTTGGACACCAGGGCATCGGTCGCTCCGGCGTCGACCCCGTCACCGGCGATGACGAGCGGGACCCCGGTCACGGCCGGATAGTGGACGTAGTGCTTCATCCACAGCCCGTGGGCCCCACCGAGCTCGCCATGATCTGCGGTGAACACGGTCAGCGTGTCGTCAGCCAAGCCCACTGCATCCACCGCATCGAGGACCCGACCGACCGCCAGATCCAGCATGGCGATCAGCCCCAGCTGGGCCGCCATCGCCTCCCGGTGCTGGGCCTCGGTCACCGCCCAGGTGAAGGTCGGGTCGACATGGCGAGTGCCACGACGGGCGTGGATGGTGGCCAGGTGGGGCGGCAGGCCGAGGTGGTCGGCGTTGAACGTCCGCGGCAGCTCGATGGCCTCGGGGTCGATCAGGTCGGCGAACGGGGACGGCGGACAGAACGGGTGGTGCGGGTCGGGGAACGAAACGAACAGGAAGGTCGGCCGGCCGGATCGTGACGCGGCCTCGATTCGGCGCTCGGCATGTTCGGCGACGAAGGCGCTGGTCGATGCCTCGGCCGGGACCTGGGAACGCCAGACCTCGGACCACAGCGATGAGGTTGCCTCGGCGTTCGCCGCCCCGGCCAGCTCGGCTGGGTCGAACCCCCTCGAACGGGCCCAGTGGGGGTAGTGGCCGCCGGCCTCGTCACCGTGGCTGACCACCAGGTCGACCTCGGCGAAGCCGTAGTAGTCGTCCGGCAACGGGACCGGCGCAGCGGCGTGGGTCACCCGCTTCTCCCACCCCCACGAGGTCAGCGGACCGGTCCGCTCCTCACCATCGGCGATCGCCGGTGCGGCGACGTCTGGTCCCGCAGCGTGCAGCTCGGCCAGCTGGTCTGGCGAGAACGGCCAGCCGATCGGCTGATAGTGGAGCTTGCCGACCGCTGCGGTGGCCCACCCCTGCCGCCGCAGCGACCCCTGGATCGTCACCGCCGCCGGGTCGAGCGGGACGCCGTTTGTCCGGGTGCCGTGGGTGCTCGGCCACATGCCGGTGGCCAGGGTGGCCCGGCTCGGCATACAGATCGGGTTGGTGGCGTGGGCCCGGTCGAACCGAAGCCCGGCGGCGGCAAGCCGATCCAGGTTCGGGGTGTGACCGAGCGCAAGGCCACCAAACCCGAGATGGGCGGTCTGCAGTTGATCGGCCACCAGGACCAGCACCAGTTTCGGGGACATCGCCGGGCCTCCAGGGCTCGTCTGGCCACACGCTACGCCACAACGCAGCGAACCGTTGAGAACCGCCAGCCACCGCCCGGCTGCGGGTCATCGGACCATCGCCGACGATTCGACCGTGTCGATGGTCGGAGGCGGGCTCGGGGCCGGGCAGAATTGGGCCTCGTACTCGAGAAGGAGATCGAACCATGGCTGATCAGACCGTCGTCGTCACCGGAGCGTCCGGATTCATCGGGAAGCACATCACCAAGGAGTTCCTCGACAACGGCTACACGGTCATCGGTACCGTCCGGTCCGAGGCCAAGGCGGACCAGACCCGGGCTGCGGTCGGCCCCGAGCACCTCGATCGGCTGTCGTTCGCCACGGTCGATCTCATGAGCGACGACGGGTGGGACGAGGCCCTGCAGGGGGCGGACGCACTGGTCCACTCGGCGTCGCCATTTCCTCTCGGCTCACCGGACGACCCGGAGGAGCTCATCCGCCCGGCGGTCGACGGCACGCTCCGTGCGCTACGGGCCGCCCAGGCGGCGGGGGTCAACCGGGTGGTGCTGACATCATCCTGCGTTGCCATCTACAACGACGACCTGCGGGCCGGGCAGACGATTCTTGACGAGACCAACTGGTCGCCGACCGGTACCGCCGGGTCGTCGGCCTACGACGACTCCAAGACACTGGCCGAACGTGCCGCCTGGGACTTCGTGGCGGCCGAGGACATGCAGCTGGCGACGGTCAACCCCGGCGTGGTGTGGGGCGTCCCGCTCGACACCGACTACGGGACCTCACTGGGCCTGGTCGAGCGGTTGCTCGACGGTCAGGACCCGATGCTCCCGGACGTCAGCTTCCCCGTGGTCGATGTGGTCGACGTGGCCAGGATGCACCGCCTGGCCCTCGAGATCGATGCGGCTGCGGGCGAGCGGTTCCCGGCAACCGGCGGGGCCATGACCATGCAGGAGATGGCCGAGACGCTCAACGCCGAGATCACCGGCAGCAAGGCCAAGACTCGCCTGGCCCCCAGCTGGCTGATCCGGTTCATGGCCCGGTTCAACGCCGACATGAAGACCATCGCGCCCCGGCTCGGTCGATCGGGTGCCGTCTCGGGAGCCAACGCCACCTCGACGCTCGGTATCGACTTCGTCCCGCCCCGGGACGCCCTGCTCAGCGCAGCCCGGTTCGTCGTCGCCAATCGCTGACCGTCGATCGTGCTCGCCGCCGGACCTTGGCGGCCGGTCGAGCGCGGAGGGACCTCCGCGGTCAGCCGACGAACCCGGCGAACTCGTAGGCGTTCACCGACGACGAGCCGAAGCCGGCACCGTTGACCACGGCAGCCGACGCCCCGGACGTCATCCAGGTCGCCTGGAGCAGCAGGCCCCCGTCGGCCGGGCGGATCGTCCCGAAGATGGTCGACTCGGTCTGCGAGTTGGTCCCGTCGGTCACGAATCCGGCAGCTTCGAACCGCAGGCCGCCGCCATCGATGGGTTCGACCGAGCCCCGTAGCGGGAAGAGGTCCGTTCTGACGTCTGGCGGGTCGAACACGAAGCTGCCGCCGTCGAATGACCAGGTGGCGGTGGCCAGCCGAGCCTGGGCCAGTTCGGCCCACTGCGGTTGGCCGTCGAGCTGGCGGAACTCGGTCAGTTCGACAAGCACGTAGTCGCCATCGGTGACCTGGCCGGCGTTCGACCGATCACCATCTCCGCCACCGGTCGCTCCTCCGGCGACCACGCCGTCGCTCCCCTGGCCATCGCCGGGGTCGCCAGAGTCCCCGGAACGGAGGATGGCGGCGCCGACCAGGATCAGCGCCAGCGCAATGGCGCCGGAGAGGAGGACGAGGGGGAGCGCCGGCGCCGGCTGACCGCTCGATCGGGCTGTCGCCCGCGGCGGGGGGGGCGCGGCCGGTCTCGGTGACGGCGTCGCGGGCTGCGGAACCGCCCGCCCGGGCCCGGGCGGGCCGGTGGGTGATCGCTGCGGCCGCGGCGGCGATGCGGGCTGGTCCGCCAGCGGCCGGGTTGCCGCACCATCGTTGCGTTCCTGACCCGCCCGGTACCAGCCGTCGTTCGAACGGCCGGCCGGTTCCCCGGGCCCGGTCGGGCCTTGGCGATCGGGTGCGGGGCCGCTGGCTCGCCTCGGTCGATACCAGTCGGACACGTCACCCCTCCCTCGCTGGTGCCGGCATCTCCGTGCCCTGCACTGCGTTGTTGGCCATCAGGGTCAGCAACGTCTGGATGTGGCGGTGATGTACGGCGAAGTTGTTCGACGCCGCGGCCTGGCGATCGACGGTCAGCTCGCCGTCGGGCCCCGGGGTGACGATCAGGTTCACCGTTCCGGCGTTGTTTACCCCGATCACCCGGCCGCAGCTCATGAGCGACGATCCGCTGGTCCCGGGCGTGGTCGGGGCCTGGTGCTGGATCACGTCCAGGTTCTCGATCGTGACCTCGTCCCGATCGTCGTGGGATCGGCGGGCAGTCACCCGTCCGGTCAACGAGGTCGCCTGGGGGACGGTCTCGCCGGGCTCGATCCGGATCTGGTCGTTGACGTCTCCCGGAAACCCGACCAGCTGGACCTCGTCTCCGAGGCTGATGTCGACCGTCGGGTCGGCCAGCGGCAGGGTCACGGCCAGCGGCTCGAGGGTGGTGAACAACCCGACGTCCGGCGATCGAAGCGGGTCGCCGTCGTAGTTCGGGTGGGTCAACTCCCGGGTGATCGTCACGACCTCGCCGGTGCCGGCCTGCACGGCCAGTATCCGTTCGAATTGGACGCCCTGGTCGGCCATCTCGACCAGGGCCCGGGTGATGTGGGCGTTGGTGACGAGGACGTGATCGTCGACCGCCCAGGCCGTGCCGACCGTCCAGTAGCCGGTCTCGCTCGCAGAGACCTGGAACTCGGCGGCGATGGCGTAGGTCGCATCGTTCGCCTGCTCAAGCGACTCACCGAGCGGGGGGCAACTCGTCTGGATGGGCTCGGGCGGCTGCACCGTGACGGCAGTACTCTGTGTCGTGACCGGCACAGCAACGTCGCCGTCCTCG
>JBCCFN010000042.1:0-23180 GCA_039029715.1 Actinomycetota bacterium
CCTTCTCCTCGGTGGCCCACATGGGCTACGTGATGCTCGGCATCGCCACCCTCACCGACTTCGGCATCAACGCCGCCATCTTCGGCATGGTCGCCCACGGTCTCATCACCGGCATGCTCTTCTTCATCGCCGGTTCGGTGAAGGATCGCTACCACACTCTGGAGATCAAACGCCTCGGCGGGCTGCTGGTCCAGGCCCCGCACATGGGCTGGATCCTGGGCTTCACCACCATGGCCTCGCTCGGCCTGCCCGGCCTGGCCGGGTTCTGGGGCGAGTTCCCGGCTATCCTGGCCGCCTACGACCCGGCCCCCGGCCTGTCGGACACGCTGTTCCGGGTCTACATGGTGGTGGCCGCCATCGGGACCGTCCTGGCCGCCGCCTACCTGCTCTGGCTCCTCCAGCGAACCGCCTTCGGCACGCCGTCCGAGGAGTTCGAGAACGATCCACACATCCACGACACCGTCTTCACCGAGTGGGTGGCGTGGGTCCCGATGCTGATCCTGATCGTCGTCCTCGGGTTCGTCCCGAGCCTGATCTTCGATGTCACCAACCCGGTGTCCTCGGTGATCGGTGAGACCTTCCAGGCCCTCGGGAACTAAGAGGAGTCAACGATGCTGCCCATGCTGGCTCAGGAGACGGTCGAGTTCGTCCGGCCCCACATCGACTGGCACGCCTTCGCCCCGGAGCTGATCCTGCTGGGTTGGGGGGCGCTGGTCACCATCATCGACCTCGTCGGGCTGGAGCGGACCCGGCGGATGATGCCGCCGCTGACCGGCATCGGCTTCCTGTTGGCCGTCGTTCCCGTGCTGACGCTGTGGGAGCAGAGCGAGGACCTGCCCCGGGTCCTGTTCGACGGGGCCTACGTGGTCGACCACTACGCCCTGGTGCTCAAGGGGCTGTTCCTGATCTCGGCCTACGTGGTGGTCCTGATCAGCACCCAGTACATGGCGGACGGGGACTACTACGACTCCGAGTACTACCAGTTGGTGTCGGCCTCGGTGCTTGGCATGTTGGTCATGACCTCGGCCCGAGACCTGGTCTCCATCTTCATCGCCCTGGAGCTGGTCTCCATCCCGGCCTACCTGATGGCGGCGTGGCGGAAGCGGGACCTCAAGTCGAATGAGGCCGGCCTCAAGTACATGCTGATGGGCGTGTTCGCCTCGGGTCTGTTGTTGTACGGCATGTCGATGCTCTACGGGGCGGCGGCCGACACCCGGCTTGAGGTCATCGGCGAGCGGCTGATCGGCGAGTCGACCACCCCGTACCTGATCCTCGGCTCGCTGTTCACCCTGATCGGGTTCGCCTTCAAGGTCTCGGCCGTCCCGTTCCACACCTGGGCCCCGGATACCTATGAGGGGTCACCGACACCGCTGACCGCGTTCCTTGCCGTGCTGTCGAAGAGTGCCGGTTTCGTTGGCCTGATCTCGATCATCCTGTTCGCCCTGCCCGAGATGTCGAACGTGGTCCAGCCGTTCATGTGGATCGTGGCCGCCGCCACCATGACCATCGGCAACCTGATCGCCCTCCGCCAGACCAACATGGTCCGGATGCTGGCCTACTCCGGGATCGCCCAGGCCGGCTACATGCTTGCCCCGCTCGCGGTCTACGGCGACGTACCGGATTCGGTCCAGTCCTCGATCGTGACCTACTTGCTGATCTACGCCGCCATGAACCTGGGGGCGTTTGCCGTCGTCATCGTCGGCGCCCGCAAGACCCGCTCGGGCGAGATCGAGAGCTTCGGTGGGATGTTCAACTACGCCCCGGGGCTGACGGCGGCCATGACCGTGTTCCTGTTCTCGCTGACCGGCATCCCTCCGATGGGCGGCTGGCTGGCCAAGTTCCAGATCTTCAACGCACTGTTGGAGCCGGGAACGACGGCCGGTGTGTCCCTGGCCATCGTCGCCGCCATCAACTCGGTCATCGCCGCCTTCTACTACCTGAACGTGGCCAAGCAGATGTGGTTCCTGCCGGCGCCGGAGGGCGACAACTCGCCGATCCGGGTCCCGCCGTCGCTGTCCGCGGCCATCGGCATCACGCTGGTGTTCACCTTCATCAGCGGCATCGGCATCCTGGTCCTCGACGTCACCGACTTCGCGGAGCTGGCGATTCGCTGATCGGGGCCAGGGCGCAACACCGTGTCGTCCCTCCGATTCGACGCCTACATGGACCGGGTCCTCTACGGCCCGGACGGGTTCTACTCCGCCACCGGCTCGGCCGGCTCGGCCGGGCGCCGTGATGGTGACTTCCTGACCAGCCCCGAGGTCGGGCCGCTGTTCGGCGCGGTGCTGGCCGAGGCGATCGACGGTTGGTGGACCCGGGCCGGGCGGCCGGACCCGTTCACGATCTACGACGTGGGCTGTGGTCCCGGGACGCTGCTGCGAACTCTGGCGGTTGCCCGTGGTGGGGCAGACCTGGGCCGCCCGTGGAATCTGGTCGGCGTCGACGTCGCCGGCGCAGGGGCCGACCGGGCCGACCTGCCGGAGGACCTGTCCGACTCGGTGGTCATCGCCAACGAGCTGCTCGACAACCTGCCGTTCCGCATCATCGAGCGGACGGCGGGCGGGTGGTCCGAGGTCGAGGTCGTTCCGGCCGAGGACGACGGCCCGGCGACCGAGCGCCTGGTTCACCTCGACGAGGCTGCGCCGGGAGCGGAGGAGGTGCTCGGTCTGGTCGATCGGCTCGGCCTCGCCGAGCTGACGCCCGGCAGTCGGGTCCCGGTGCAGAGCCGGGCAACCGCTTGGGTCGACCGGGTCCTGGCCGGCGGTCCGACCGCCCTGTGCGTCTTCGACTACGGCCTGCCGACCACGGCCGGGCTGGCTCGGCGCGGTGGGTGGCTCCGGACCTATCGGGACCATCGGCGAGGCGACGATCCGCTGGTCGCCCCCGGTCGGATCGACATCACCACCGACATCGGTTGGGATCAGCTCCCCACCCCGTCGACGCTGTCGACCCAGGCTGAGGTACTCCGGTCTTGGGGGATCGAGCGGCTGGTCGAGGAGGGGCGAGCCCACTGGAAGGCCAACGCCCACGCCCCCGACCTGACGGCGATCCGGATGCGGTCCCGTGTCACCGAGTCGGCTGCCCTGCTCGACCAGGATGGCCTTGGTGGTTGGTGGGTGGCCATCTGGGAGACAGCGGCGGGGGAGACCGGGTAAAGTTGCCCGGATGGCAACGGACGGGCGGCCGAATCTCACTCGGGAGCTGATCGCTGAAACCGCGCTGCGGCTGACCGATGAGGACGGGCTGTCCGGCCTGTCGATGCGGAAACTCGGCGCCGAGCTCGGCGTCGAAGCCATGTCGCTGTACCACTACGTGTCCAACAAGGACGACCTGCTCGATGCGGTACTCGATCGGCTCTACGCCGAGATCGAGCTGCCGCGCGACATCCCGGACGACGACTGGGAGCGGGCGACAAGGGAGGGACTGGCGTCGTTCAACCAGGTCCTGCTCCGACACCAGGCCGCACTGGAGCTGTTCGCAACCAGGAGCGCATCGACCCCGGCCTCCCACGAGGTCCTGTACTGGTCCTACCGGCGGTTCGAGGTGGTCGGGTTGACGCCGGAAGAGTCGGTGCTCGCGCTCCGGTCGGCGGTGTCGTTCGTCATGGGACACGCGGTCAGCGAGTTCGGGGTGCTCGGCCGGGGTGAGCAGTTCGACCTGTCGACGATCGCCGACCCGGAGGTCCAGACCTTCCTGACGGTCGGCCGGGAGGTCGACGGCACCCGGTCCTTCGAGTGGGGGATCGACCTGGTGGTCGCCGGCCTGCGGGCGGTGTTCGACCTCCCCTGACCACCGATCTGTCCCTATTCTGACCACGACCGGCCCTTGTGGCCGGACCTGGGAGCGCCAAGTAGGATCGCTGCAGCCGGGACGGCCTGAAGGGAGACAGGATGTCGGAAACGATCGGGGTGTACGAGGTCGAGGATCGGAGCTTTCCGCCCCCACCGGCGTTCGCGGCCCAGGCCAACACCAACGACCGCTCCCTCTACGACGAGGCCGACGCAGACTACGAGGCGTTCTGGGCCCGTCAGGCCCGTGAGCTGGTCACCTGGTCCTCCGACTTCCACACCACCTTGGAGTGGGAGCTGCCCTACGCCAAGTGGTTCGTCGGCGGAGAGCTGAACATCACCTACAACTGCCTCGACCGCCACGTCGAGGCCGGCCGGGGGGACAAGGTCGCCTACCACTGGGAAGGCGAGCCCGGCGACACCGTCACCATCACCTACGCCGAGCTGCTGACCGAGGTCTGCAAGTTCGCAAACGTCCTCAAGGCCCAGGGGCTGGAGAAGGGCGACCGGGTCGCCATCTACATGCCGATGATCCTGGAGCTGCCGATCGCCATGTTGGCCTGCGCCAGGATCGGGGTGGCCCACTCTGTCATCTTCGGTGGGTTCTCCGCCGATGCCATCGTCGACCGGTGCGATGACGCCGAGGCTCGGCTGATCATCACCGCCGATGCCGGTTGGCGCCGGGGCGCCCCGGCCCTGCTCAAGCCGACGGTCGACGCTGCGCTCAAGACCGGGGCCCCGTCGGTCGAGAAGGTCATCGTTGCCAATCGCTGCGACACCGGGCCGGACATGCAGGCCGGCCGGGACCTGTGGTGGCACGAGCTGATGGCAGACGCGTCCCCGGAGTGCCCGGCCGAGCCGATGGACGCCGAGCAACTGCTGTACATCCTCTACACCTCCGGCACCACGGCCAAGCCGAAGGGGATCATGCACACCACCGGCGGGTACCTGACCCAGGTGGCGTTCACCCACCGCTACGTGTTCGACATCAAGCCGGAGACCGACATCTACTGGTGCGCGGCAGACATCGGCTGGGTGACCGGGCATTCCTACATCGTGTACGGGCCGCTGGCCAACGGCGTGACGTCGGTGATGTACGAGGGCACGCCGGACACCCCGGGCAAGGACCGGCTGTGGGACATCATCGAGCGCTATGGGGTGACCCAGCTCTACACCGCCCCGACCGCCATCCGGATGTTCATGAAGTGGGGGGCCCAGGAGCCGGCCGGCCACGACCTGTCGACCCTCCGGGTGCTCGGCACCGTCGGCGAGCCGATCAACCCCGAAGCCTGGATGTGGTACCACGAGCACATCGGCGGCAACGGGACCCCGATCGTCGACACCTGGTGGCAGACCGAGACCGGCGGCAACATGATCACGCCGCTGCCGGGGGTGACCACCACCAAGCCCGGGTCGGCCTGCCACCCGATCCCCGGGGTCTATGCCGAGCTGGTCGATGACAACGGCAATCCGGTGTCCTCCGGCGGTGGGTACCTGACCCTGACCCGCCCGTGGCCGTCGATGCTGCGGGGGATCTGGGGCGACGACACCCGCTACCGGGAGACCTACTGGTCGACCTACGAGGGCCGGTACTTCGCCGGCGACGGGGCCAAGCTGGACGACGACGGGTACCTGTGGCTGCTCGGCCGGGTCGACGATGTGATGAACGTCTCCGGCCACCGCATCTCGACCACCGAGGTCGAGTCTGCCCTGGTCGACCATCCCTCGGTGGCGGAGGCGGCCGTGGTCGGGGCCAACGACGACCTGACCGGTCAGGCCATCATCGGCTACGTGATCCTCCGGGGTGGCAACGAGCCGTCACAGGAGCTCGGCGACCAGATCCGGGAGCACGTCGGGGTGAAGCTCGGCAAGATCGCACGGCCGAAGACGGTGATCATCGTCCCCGACCTGCCCAAGACCCGGTCGGGCAAGATCATGCGCCGGCTGCTCCGGGACGTGGCCGATGGCCGCCAGCTCGGTGACACCACCACCTTGGCCGATCCCGGCGTCGTCGAGGAGATCGCAACCAGGGCGGCGGACAACACAGACGAGGACTGAACCGGCGCGAGCATGAGACCGGTCCAGGGACGGTTGTCCCCGGACCGGTTCGCTCAGTCGCCGAGCAGCGGGTTCGAGCCGATGACGTAGGTATTGCCGTCGCTCTGCTCGATCTGCTGGATCAGCCGGAGCTGGAGCAGCGCCGGGTTGTCCGCAGCAGCCTTGGCTGCGTTTGCCAGGCTGCGCAGCGCAGCGGTCTCACCCCGGGCCCGCTCCAGGGCGGCCTGGCCGCTCAGCCGGGCGGCAACCACGTCTGCCACCGCCCGCTTCAGCTCGCCGGGGATGATCAGGTCCCGGATGGCCAGGTCGAGCAGCTCGAGGCCGAGCGGCCCAGCAGCCGGTTCGACCGCGCTCCGGAGCTCACCGTCGAGTCGGGCCCGGGCGCCGAGCAGGTCCTCGAGGGACAGGCCGGCCACCAGGGTCCGAAGTGCGAGCTGGATCCGCAGGTAGAGGGGCTGGTGCCAACCGCCGTCGCGGACAACGGTCATCGGGTCGGTGATCCGGACGGTCGCGGCCGCGGTGGCCCGGACGCCGGCGCCGTCCTCGGTCAGCATCTCCTGGCCGGGGATGATCACGATCTGGGGGGTCGCCGGGAGCCGGACCAGCCGGTCTCGGCGAGGCCGGATCCGCAGCCGTCCGGTCGGGGCGACCCGGTCGATCCGGCCATCGACCATGACGACCCCGTGCTCGGTCTCCGGCACAGTGACCGTGATCGCTCGGAACGACCGGAGGCCGCGGGCCGCCGGGGTCCGCTCGTGCTGCTGGTACAGGTAGGTGTCGGTGGTGTGCATGGCTCGTCGCCTCCTTTCACGACGGGTCGATGGCGTCTTCGATGACCCGGGGCCCGGTCGGCGACGCCGCCGGCGGGAGCGGTCGGCCGGAGCCGCCGCCCGCATGGCCATTGGTCGCCTGCCCCCGAAGGGCGGCCGACCGGACCTCGAATCGTCAATGAAGAGGAGTTGAACCTCACATCCCGTGTGGGATACGCCATGTCCCGGCGGCGATCGCCGACGGTGGGTTGGAAAACCGCCCTTCCGGGCTGTTCCGACCGGGACGTTGCAGAGCGTAGGACAGATGTCTGTCGGTGGGGCGGAGTTTCTGGACGGATCCGACGGTTGGACGCCCGGCGGTCCGGGGTGGGGCGGGCCGCCGGCGGTCAGTCCCGGAAGTTCTGGAACTGCAGCGGGAGGTCGAGGTCGGCCTCCTTCAGGGAGGCGATCACATCCTGGAGGGCGTCCCGCTTCTTTCCGGTGACCCGGACCTGCTCGCCCTGGGTCTGGGACTGGATGCCCTTGAGCTTCATGTCCTTGATGTGGCTGTTGATCTTCTTGGCCATGTCGGACGAGATGCCGGCCTTCAACGACACGGTCATCCGGGACCGACCGCCGGCGGCGTCCTCGGCGTCGCCGAACTCCACCGCCTTGAGCGACAGCTTCCGCTTGATCAGCTTCTCCTCCAGGACCTGCCGGAGGGCGAACATCCGATCCTCGGAGGCGGTCTCCATCCGGATGACCATCTCCTTCTCGTTCAGCTCGACCGAGGAGTTGGTGTCCTTGAAGTCGTACCGGTTCGCCACCTCACGGCTGGCCTGGTCGACCGCGTTGCGGACCTCCTGCATATCGATCTCGGAGACGACGTCGAAGCTGGGCATGCCCAGAACGCTACCGGCTTCCGGCCCGCTCCGGCCGCCAACGTCGTCCGTTCGAACCCGAATCCCGATACGATCGAGGACTGCCAGGGTCGGTGCCCGAGTGGCCAAAGGGAGCGGACTGTAAATCCGCCGGCTTCGCCTACGTAGGTTCAAATCCTACCCGGCCCACCAGTCGCCGTTTCGGTGACGTCTCGGGGTTCCGCTCACCGCGGAGCCCCGCTTCGCGTCATAGCGCCGGTGTCGCGGCGCGGCGGTCCGCTGCGGTCGGCCCTGAGCGGCTCACAGCAGGCGCTGCATCAGGGCGACGTCGTGCCAGCGGCCGAACTTGCGGGCCACCTCACGCTCGATCCCGACCAGCGTGAAACCGTGCCGCTCGTGGAGGGCGACGCTCGCCTCCTGCGGTCCGACGATCCGGGCGAAGACGGCGTGGAACCCGTGGCTGCCCGCCACCTCGACCAGTCCGCCAAGCACCCTGGAGCCGACCCCGCGTCCATGATGGTCGCGGTGGACGTAGACCGAGTCCTCGACAGAGGTGGAGTAGCCGGGCCGGTCCCGATAGAAGCTGAGGCTCCCGAACCCGAGCAGGACGCCGTCGTCCTCGGCGACCAGCACAGCGAGCCCGCCCGATCGGTCCTGGATGTAGCGCCGCTGATCATCGAGCGAGCGCGGCCGCAGGTCCAGGGTGACCGTCGATTCGGTGACCTCGCGGTTGTAGATGGCACAGATCGCCTCGGCGTCTGCTTCGGTTGCGGGGCGGATCTGCATCGAGGGCGATGCTAGCGGCTGGGAATACCTGCCTATCCTTCCTCTCGGGGACGAAATGACCTACGCTGACAACGTTGCAACAGCGGGTACAGACAGCTATCGGCACGCGACATCGGACCGCGTCCCCCTCCGCCGCACGATGAAGGGAAAGTGACAAATGGACCGTCCCGGCCCACCCCGCTCGGACATCCTGGGAATCGAACTCGGGCGGACCATGGTGCGAGGGGCATGCCTGGACCCCCACCGTGCCACGGTGTCGGCCGTCGCCGAGGTGCCACTGAATGGTGACGGTGTCACCGACGAGGGGATCGTGGAGATCCAGACCGTCGGCCCGGCCATCGAAGAGCTGTTGGGCATGCTCGGCGTCGAGGACCGGTCCAGGTTCCGGGTCGGCTTCACCATCGGGCCCCGCCATGCCGGCGTCGGAAGTGGCCCGGCCATGATGGGTTGGCTCGAGCGCCAGGCCGTCAACCTGCAGGAGAACATGCAGTGCGCGGGCGGGCTCGGCATCGCCTTCGTGCCATGCCGGGCGGTCGACGAGGCACTGAAGTTGGCGCGGGACACCGGGATCGAATTGGCCCGGATCGACCTGGCGCCGGTGGCGGCCGCTCGGGCCGTCGGAGCGCAGATCGATGATCGGATGTGCGTCGGGTCCGGCCATGGCTGGCAGTCGCGGATGCGGGACTTCGAGGTGCTCGAGGCCATGGAGTGCCTGGAGGTGGCGGACGATGCGCCGCTGCATCTGGTCGGGGCGGACGGAACGGCCCGGCCGATCCCCGGCTACGGCTGGGTCGAGCTTGCCGAGGACGTGGCCGCTCGCGGGGTGGACGTCGGCGCCGCGGCGACTGCGGTCGGGGCCGCCATCGGGGTGGCCTATGACAGCCCGGCCAACCTGTTGGCCGGCAAGGTCGTGTCCTGCGGGACCGGGGAGTCGGCACTGGCGCACAACTTGTCGCACCTGGCGGCCTACACCGTGTCGCCGGATACCGCAGAGTCGACGCTGCGACTGAACACGCCGCGGCCGCAGGTCGATGTGGTTGCCGAGGCTCGGCGGGAGCAGCGGGATGCGCCCGAGACATCCCTCGCCCCGATCCGTCGGGTCGCCGCCCCGCAGTCACGCTCGGCTACCCAGACGATCGAGCCGGACGTCGACATCGACGTCGCCGACGGGGATGTCGAGACCAACGGCCAGGTGTCTTCGGCCGACCCGATCAACCTGTTCAGCCCGGACACCGAGGTCCAGCACATGATGGGGACCCGCGATCGGCGGATCGCCATCGACGTGGTGGTCGGCCTGATCGTGCTTGCCGCCATCGCCGCTCTGATCTACCTGTACGTCCTGTAGGCGCTGGCCCCGGGCCGAGATTCTGCCGAAACTGGTTTGATGCCCCGGCCCACCGTGGCAGACTCATAGACGGCCTGTACGGGCCGGATGCCTCCTTAGCTCAGTCGGCAGAGCGTTTCCATGGTAAGGAAAAGGTCGTGAGTTCGATTCTCACAGGAGGCTCCACGTAATCCCTGGTCAGAGGGCCGAGTGTCCTGGGAGTTGGGCGGGAACAGCTCAGCTAGACCCTCTGTGGGTGCCTGATTGGGTGCCATGGCGAGCGTTCCACCGGTCAGACCGTGTACCGTCGCACTAGCCAACTGTCCCCTTAAGTCTCCCTAAGTCAGACCAGCTTCGAGCGACTCAAGGGCCTGCCGGGCTTTCGCCAACGCCGGCTCCGATTCGCCCCACCCGAAGATGGTGCAGGCCGCATCGGCAGCAAGCAGATAGGCGCCACCGATGTACTTCGCTGCCAAGGGGTACATCCAGCTGTCAGGTGCTGTGTCGTGGAGGCCCTCTTTCCCGCTGGCGTCAGTTCGACGTCGGGAGCGTGTCGAGACATCCCAACCTTGCTCGAGGAGAGACGCGAGTTGATCGAGGCGTGCGTAGTCCTCATCGTCGAGCGTCTCCAAGATCGTTGGCGCTGCAGCGAACGAACGCGCTCGTTCTGCGCCGGCACGGCGAGCGGCGGCGACCATCGAGGCTTCGAGGTCGGTTGCTCGCTGCTTGCGATCGGTCAGCTCTCCATCCGAGCTTGCCCATGACTCAATCAACGATCGAGTTGCGGCGAGGGAATCGCTTCGCCATCCGAACGCCAGTTCAACTCGAAGCGCCTCGTCAGCTGCGGCGGCTTCTACCAGTCGGGTTGCGTCTCGAAGCATTGGTCGACCGAGGATCATCGCTTCCTCTGGCAGGCCACCTTCAAGAAGGGCGAGTGCGCCGGCGAAGAGGCCTTTCGTGCGATTGAAGATCTCGAGCAAGTGGAAGTTGGTTGTCGAGAAGAAGTCGCCTTCCGCCCCAGGGCCGATCTGGGCGACCGCAAGGTGAATCTCGCGAATCGTTGGCAGCACCCGATCCCTTGCGACAGCTTGCTCCTGTGTCTCGAAGTCCACTTCGAGGGAGCCCACTGCTTCTGGTGGTAGCGCTCGGCCGTATAGCTCCATCGAGCGAAGTTGGAACGCAATGTCGTCCGCTGTCCTTACCGTGAATCGGTCTGAGAAGCGTACGTCGATGGGTTCCCCGGACGCATCAAGGTCAAAGTGCGTGATGCTTGAGCGCCATTCCAGTACCGGGTATTCATGCCCGTCCTGGGCCAGCTTGGTTCCCTCGCCGATCAGTTTGCCGACGACGCGGCGTCTCAGAGACTTGGTATCACCTGGTTTCCCGAATGCGTCCAGTAAGGCCGAGCGAGTTCCATCGTCGACGCGAAGTACGGTAGCTATCGCCTCTCGCACGAGCCTGAACACATCGTCACACACCTCCCTGGAACTGTTTCGTACCTCGCCGATGCTGAGATACCCGTGCTCGAATCCATCACTCGCATGTTTCGCTTTCTTGTGGACGCTGGACTCCCCGCCGAAGACAAGCTCTCGTCTGGTCCAGGCAAGAAGGTCGCCGCGGTGACCGCACCCGTGATCCTCCATGAGCTGAGTCTCAGAACGACCGGTTCGCTCGATGTGCTCGGCGAGTATTGGTTCGCAGAGTGCCTCGGCAGCCATGAACAGGTGGGCAACGGCCAGCGTCTCTCCTCCGAGGTGATAGCTGTCGAGCGCTTGGTGGTATTGGGCAAGCGCCGCTCCTAGTCGCTTGGGGCTAGCGGCCGAGAAGACGGCTTCGGCTGTTCGCCCGACTAGCTCGGCGTCTGCAGCTCTCGATTGAGTTAGAAGCCCACCCTGACTGGGAACGAAGTACTCGACGAGATCTCGCTCCGAAGCCCCTGGGGTCGTCTCAAACGCGATACGCGGCTCGACGCGATCGATCTGAACGTTCGTTGCGAAGGCGATCACGGGAACCACCGCATTTGCTAGCTCTTGAGCCAGCGCAAGGGCATTATCGACGGTTGGTGCCTCAGCACGCACCTCAATCAGGAGTTCACGAGGGATTGCGTGGTCCAATCCGGCTTCCACCCAGTCAGTTCTCACTCGAACCTCGGCCGTGCTGCCGTCTGTAGGCAGAAACAATCTCACCCCGGAGTCGGGGCTGAAACGCACACCTGATTGGCCTTTCAGCACTACGACGAAAGGCCGAGCCGCAGGCTCCAGCGTGTCATTCTGTTGATTCGTCTGCGACATCTCGCCATCATCGCGCCTTCCAGTGAGGGGGCGACGTGGAATTTGGTGGGTGCGTGAATCGCGCCACAAGGCATCCCACTCCGGTGGCCTGGGACGGGCCCCGGTCATGAAGGATCGCAGCTGTACGAGCCGCCGCTCTCGTAGTCGAGCGGGTCGATGTCGACGACCTCTCGGAGCTTGTGGCGGTAGTGCCGATAGATCATGAGTTCGCTGGTGCCGGCCCAGTCGGCGACCTGGCTGGCCGTCTTTCCTGACTCGATCTGGTGGGTGATGGCGGTGTGGCGGAGCTCGTAGGGCGTGATCGGGTCGATGCCGGCTCGACGGCAGGCCACGCCGAGCGAGGTGAGGTAGTTCTCCTGGCGCATGGTTGTGCCGTGGCGGGTGGCGACGACGGCGGACTCGTCCGACCAGCTCCAGCCGTGCCGCTCGGCTTGTTGTTGCTGCGCTGACCGCTGGCGATTGAGGAGCTCGATGGCCTGGCCGTGGAGCCGGATCGTGCGGGTCGATCCGACGGTCTTCGGGTCGACGAGTTCGTCGTCGGCGTCACGCTGGTTGATGATGCTCAGCGTGCCCCTCGTCCAGTCGAGGTCGGACCAGAGTACGGCCCGGGTCTCCTGTGGGCGTAGGCCGTGCCGGCCGCCGAGGTCGACGCCGGCCCGGATGGCGCCGGTCGCCACCTCGTACAGCTGGCGCCACTCCTCAATCGTGAGCGCTCGCTTCACCTTCGACCTGGCCGTCGTGCTCGGGATGAGGGCGACGTCGGCCACGTTGCGGACGAGGTAGCCCTGCCGCATGTCGTTCCTGAGGGCATTCGACAGGAAGGACCGCGCTCGGTTGGTGTAGTCCCGGCTGAGGGGTCGACCGGACCGGGTGAGCTCGCCGGCGATGAACGCTGCGAGGAAGGCATCGCAGTCATGGACCGACAGCTCGCTGGTCCGTCGACGGCCGAGGTAGGCGACGAGCACCCGGTGGAAGAGTTCGTCTCGGGCCACCTCCGCCGACGAGCGACGCTTCGCCTCCCGGACCTGGCTCACGTAGTCGTCCAGCGTGTCGGTCACGAGGCGATTCGCTGTCCCGACCTCGCCCAGCTGCTCGTACTGCTCCCGTACCTTGCGGATCTTGCCGACCGCCTCGGCCCGGGTCCGGCCCCGGCGCTTGATTCGGCGGCGCTTGCCGTCGGGCTGTCGGGGCAGCTCGAGCAAGCCGACCCAGCGGCCGTTTGGCTCCTGGTAGATGCTGCCCTCGCCGGCGGATCGTCGGGCTCGGCTCATGCGCAGACCTTCGCTTTGTCGATGAATGCCTCGATGTCGGCCAGGGCGACGAGCCGGCGCTTGCCGATCTTGAACGTGGCGAGCTGGCCGGTCCGAATGAGCTCGTAGATCGAGTCCCGGCCGACGGAGAGCATGTCGGCGGTCTCCTCGACGCTGTAGGCGAGCTTGTTCTCTGTATCGGTCATCGGCGCTCCTCGGTCAATCGGTCGATCGGTCTGGAGTGGGCGAGGCCATGCGTGTGTGGCATCTGCTGTCCCATCCGTCCCGGTGGGCGTTTGTGCAGGTCAGAGGTCTCGATGGAAGGGACGGCTTGCAGCTCGTGGGACGGTTGCGTAGCCAGCGGCCGGCAGGCTGGTGGTCTCATCTCACGCCGGTGAGGTTGTCGGCAACCGGGTCTACGCATCCGTCCCGCCTCCGAGTTCCCGTCCCGGGTCTGGGGTGCTCTGACCTGGGAAGAGACGGTTGGGACGGATGGGACGGACGTTCCCGGTAGGGCTGTGCTGGTCGGTCTGGGGTGTTGGTGGTTCGTGTGGGAGGTAGCGGCCCCAGGCGTCGTTGAACTCGCTGGCTCGGTAGCCCTTGCTTTGGGTGCCGTCGTGGCGGAGGTTGTGGCTGCTGATCCCGAACTCCTTGAGGATCTTGGCCAGGCTTCTCGGTGTGAGTCCGTTCGGGCCATGGGTGGCCCAGGGAGCCTCGAGGTCGCCTTTGAGGGTCGACAGGAGTTCTTCGGTGCGGATCATGCTGCGTCCGGCGAAGGCGACCCGGCAGTCGTGCAGGAGCTGGGTGGCGATCGATTCGTCGCTGTCGACCTGGTCGGTCAGGACGGTGGCGGCGGCTCGGGAGAGTTCGGGCCAGGGTCCGTCGGCCAGGTCGGCGATGGCGATGAGGGCTTCCCAGGTGTCGGCCGCTCGGTCCTCGAGCGGCATCTCCGGTACGGCCCGGGTCAGCTCGGCGTGGTGGCTTCGGGCCCAGCGGTGGAGTCGTGCTCGGAGTTGGTTGAGGGGTGGTGCGTCTCGGCGGAGTCGGTAGGGGTGGACGGTCTCGTTGGGGGCTCGGCGGCGCATCTTGATGATGACGGCTCGGTCTTCGATGGTGTCTGGCATGCGGCCGATACCGGCGAGGGCGGCCATGGCGTAGGTGTCGAGCTCTTCGACGGTGCGTGTGTTGACGTCCCATCGCAGCGCTGGTCGGCCTCGTTGGTGGCCGGCGTTGAGTAGACCGCGGAGGTCTTCGTGGGGGCCGGAGTGGTCGCCGAAGATGGTGTCGGCTTCGTCGATGAGGACGGTTGGTGGGTCGCCCTGGGCGGAGCCGATGAGTCGGTAGATGGCCGAGGGGGAGGCGTTGACGGTCATGATCGGTCGGTGGCAGATCGCCTCGATGATGTCGAGCAGTCGGCTCTTCCCACATCGTTTCTCTGGTGCGCGAATGACGAGCCGGGCGGCGGTGTTCCAGGCCGGTGCGGCGTGGCTGGCGGCGATCCAGAGGGTGACGGCGGTGGTTGCTTCGTCTGAGGGGAGGATGACGTAGCGGCGGAGCGCTTGCTCGACCTGGTGGAGGAGGTCGGCGCCGTTGCTGTTGGTGGTGTTGGTCATTGGGCCGCTCCGACGCGGTTAAGGGCGAGCCATTGTTCGGGCCAGATGATGGCGGGGTGGCTGTCGAGTGCGATGGCGGTGCGGTCTGCCTGGTCGATCGAGAGCCCGGCGGCTCGCCATCGGTAGATGGTGCGGGGCTCGACGCCGAGCTGGTCGGCCAGTGCGGTCAGCGACGCCGGCTGGGTGTGGTCGATCAGCGGTTGGAGCGGGAACCGGTTGTGTGGGTTGTTGGTCATCGGGCGCTCCCGGTGGTGAGGTGGTCGAGCTGGCGTGGTTCGTTGGTGCCACGGCGGAGGCCGGAGGCGATGGTCTGGCGGGCTTGGTTGGCGCTGTAGGCGCCGGCGGTGACGTGGAGCTGGGCTGCATCCGCCAGGGCCTGTTCGGCTTCGTTGCGCTCGAGGACGTTGGCGCCGACGAGTTGGCCAACGGCGATCGAGGCGGTGAAGAGGGTGTGGTTGCGTCGACCCTCCGGTGCTGCTGCGATGCGCTGCTGCTCGGAAGCGATCGCCGTGGCGACGTAGCGTCTCGCCCGGTCGGCCGACGGTGGCACCTTTCGTGGGCGGGGGCCCGGTCCCATCGGCCGGACGATGGAGGTCGTCGTCGGCGCAATGAGCTCGTGAAACCAGGAGGGGAGCTCGACAGGTGGGTGGTCGTCGACGAGCCAGTAGTTGCCGCCGGCGATGGCGGTCGGTGGGGCGACGACGTAACCGCCGCATGCTCGAGTGTCGATGCCGGGCCCGGCCTTGCCAGCGGTGTTGCCGAGCGTCGAGCCTGGGGGCCGTCGGTAGTAGAGGTGGCGGCCGCCGGAGGGCGTGGCCACGGTCCATGTCGCCGGGAGCGCCTGGCCGTGGCGGTGCTCGAGCTCGGCCAGGGTGCCGGCACCGCTGGCGGCGGCGCCCTTGGCAACATCGAGGTCGATAACGACCAGGCCGGCGGGCCCGCAGGCGATACCGATCCCGTAGGGTCGCATCTGCCAGGCCCTGGTGATGCGGGCGGGGTCGAGGGTTGCCCTCGGTTCCCACCCGACGTGCCCGTTCCAGCAGCGGTGGTCACTGCGGTCGCAGTGCTCGGCGGTGTGGTTCGGCACGGCTGGCCGCTTGGTGCCCGGCCGGAGGGGGAACACTGGCCATCCAGCCTCGGCGTAGGCCAGGGCGTGCTCGAGGAGCTCGTTGCGGCAGTTGGAGCGCTGGCTCACGAGCCGACCTCCCGAACGCTCAGGCCGGCAGGGTCGCCGAAGGGTTCGGTGTGGTCCCACTCGATGGCGAAGGAGGCGCCGGTGCCGGGGTGATGCCAGAGCGTGTCGATGACGGCCGGTTCGTCGATGGACTCGACCAGGACAGCTCCGGGGAAGTGCCGATGGACGACGGTGGCCAGCTGGCGGTTGACCGCCCGACAGCCGGCAGCGTCGGCGGCATAGACCGGGTCGAACGGTTCGGTCCCGTCGGGGGTCTCGAACCGCCGGCTGTTCTCGATCGCTGCTCGGAGCGCCGGGGTGAAGGCGGTGTTGTAGGTGTGGCGCAGCTGGTCGGTGATCGCTTGCAGCCGGGCGGGTACGCCGCCGGTGGGTGTCAGGGCATGCGTTAGCATGGAGAGGTCTCCAGAATCTGTTCGTCTGATGGGTCTTGGGACGTTGAGGGAGTGGCCGTTGCAGCGGCTGCTCCCTCGTTGCGTTGCGGGGGAGTGGGGTCAGGCGTCTGGCTCCTTCTGGCTGGTTCGTCGGTTGTACTCAATGGCCCGGATGATGAAGGTCGCTGCCTCCACCTGGGCGATGGCCCAGGCGAGGGTGGCCAGGGCGACGGGGATGGTGATCCAGTTGGTCATGCCGTATGTGATCTCGATGCCGAGGATCAGGGCTGCGACCGCAGCGACCCGTTGGATGACGGCGAAGGGGATGAACGAGCCGCTCGGTGTGCGGATGTGGCGCCGGCGGCGGTCGTAGGTCGGCCAGCCGGTCGAGGCGTCGAGCTTCATCGTTCGCTCCAGTACGACTGGACGGGATCGGGCGGGGTCTCGTGGTCGGTGAGGTGGTGGGCAACCGCTCGGCGGGTTGCGACCTCGGCGGCGATGAGCGCCAGCCCGCAGAGCAGCATGACCACCGCAGCGGCGGCCCCGATGATCGGATCGCCTCCCAGGGCAATCGCCGTGGCGATCACCAGTTGCGATGCGATGGTCAGGCCGACGGCCCAGTAGCGGTAGCTGAAGATCTTGAGCGACCACCGTCGGCGTCGGCGGGGTTGGGCCTGGACACCGAGGTCGACGACCAGGCTGTCGGGCGCCCGGGTGTCCACGTGGTTGTCCGGCACGGCCTGGAGGTAGTGGCGGCGGGTGTCTCTGGTGCTGGTCATTTCGTTGTCCTTTCGGGTGACCGTTTGGTGTTGGGAGAGTGGGATGGTGGGTGCGGGTAGCGCTCGGCTGAGAAGGGCGTGGAGCTGGGCTGTGGCAGGGGTCGGAGCGGCTGGCAGGGGCCGGCTGGCAGCGCTACCGCTACCGCCGATCCCGCGTGTCGAGCGGCTTTCCCTGCGGCTGTGGGGGTAGCGGGCCCGCTACTCATGCCCGTTCCCGCTACCGCTGTGGTCGGGCTCCGCTACCGGCACCGACCGGAGGACAACCCGGCGGGAGGGCCCGGACATCGGGCGGGACAGTCGGGCCTCGGCGGTGTCCGCCTGGGGCCACCCGTCGTCCAGGTCGGTGTCGGTGGTGTCGGTTCGGTTGTCCGAGTCTCGGGTCTGGATGGCCTCGGCGATGTCGGCGTAGCGGACACCTTTGCGGCCCTTCGTCGGGCCGGAGGTAATCTGGACGGTGTCGATGCCGGCGGCCCGGAGGCGTTTGCCGAGGGTGATCTCGTCGCCGGCGTTGAGGAGCCGTTGGTAGTCGCCGTGGTAGCGGTTGGCGAGGAGCTCGAGGAGCTCGGCGTAGGCCAGTCGTTCCGGACCGTCGGCGGGCCAGACGGTGTCGGTGTGGTCGACGATGTCCGGGTGGTGGTCGTCCGACTCCAGCTCGCCGGCGGCCATGCCGGTGAGGCGTCCGGCGTCGATGCGGAGTTGGCGGGCTGCGCTGGCGATCGCCTCGAGGTCGTCGATCTCCTTGAGCGTTGCGAAGCGGGCCATGCGGATCTCGACCCCTTCGCCGCCGATGTAGCCGACGCCTTTGTCGTCGGGCCCGAGCCGGTCGGCCCGGTAGCCTCGGCCGGCTGCACCATCGCCCAGGGATTGGTTCACTGCGTCGGCGTTGGCGGCCCGGAAACAGACCCGGAGCGAGGCGTTGTCCGAGAACACCTTGGGCGCGGTCTCGTCCTTCACGGTCTGGAGGAGGACGACGATGCTCACCCCGACCGACCGGCCCTGGCGGCCGACCTCGTACAGGAGGTGACGGGCCCGCTGCTTGATCCGTGCCTCGGCCTTGTTGGACTTGTCGATGACGAACGGGAACGGCTCGTCGATCACGAACAGGATCGGGTGGAAGCCGAGGTCCTTGCGGTTGGCCAGCTGGCGGGAGTAGCCGGAGCGGTAGAGCTCCGGCTCGGTGAGCCGGAGGCGCTTCCGGGCCTGGTTCCGCCGTGCGATCTCGTCGAGGACCTGGTCGAGGTCGTCGACCAGGGCTTCGACATCCTGGATCGACTGACCGGAGCGATAGGTGTGGGCGACCGCCAGCCCGAGCTCCTCCCAGTCCGAGCCGCCCTTGAAGTCGAAGAAGCGAAGCTCGACGGTCGGGTCGAGGGCTGCGGCCATGGGTATCAGACGGCCGGAGACGGTCTTGCCCGAGCCGGTCATGCCGGCCACGATCCCGAACGTTGCTCCGTCGCCTTGGCGCCAGGCCGCCACCGTCGCCGGTCGGCCGTAGAGGTCGACTCCGACCGGGATGGGGTCGAAGACGTCGAACGGCTTGATCTGCCCCTTCTCGGGGAGCAGCTCCCATCGGACCTGGTCGATGTCTCGCAATGCGTTGTCGGCCACGAAGAGCCGAAGGCTTGCTTCGTGGGCGCCCCGGGTGATCTGGATTCGTTCCTCGGACCGTTCCAGGCCGCCGGCGAAGGCCTTGCGCTTGCCGTCCTCGTTCAGCTGGTCCACGGTCACACCGGCCGGCAGGGTGAGGGAGGCTGCGATGCCGGCGCCGTCACGGTGCGGGGTGTCGTGGAACCGGACGGCGTTGTAGCCCCGCTCCCGACCGTCTGCGATCTTGGCCGACAGTTTGGCGATGCCGCACTCGCCGAGGGCGTCGATGATCAGGCTCTCGGTGATCTTGGGCTCGCCGGCGTCCATGTAGATGACCGACGGGACTTTGGGTGCGTCGGCGGGGAGCCCGATCGCTCCCAGGACCAACACGGCCACGGCGCCGATCAGCGTCCACTGCCACCAGGGCAACACCACGAGCTCGAGATACACAGCGACACCGAGGGCTAGCGGTGGGCCTAGCACGGCGGCCGAGCGGAGCTTGATCGCACGTTGGTGGATCTCCTCCTCGATGAGCTGCCGGGCGTGACCCGTGCCGGCCATATCGTCGATGCGGGCCGCTCGGCGCTCATCTCTGGCGAAGTGGAAGGCCGCCGAGATCGTGGCGCCGAGTCCTCGAGGCGCTGACTTGATGATCAGCCAGAGCCAGGATGGGATCGAGAGCAGCAGCCCGAGCGTTCGGGCCTTCGCTCGATGGATGACCGAGCCTTCGGGCGGCCGGTCGGTGGTGAGGCGGTTCATCGGTTCTCCTCCATGAGCTCGATGCAGCGGTTCGCTTCGTCTGCGGTTCGGTGGTGTGACACGACTCGGTGGCCGATCTTCAGGCCGTACACGCCATGGCCAAGTGCGATGACCTGGTAGCGGCGACCACGAGCGCCGTGGCGAGGGGGCGCCACCGGACCGGTCCGTACGACCGGCCGGGGCCGGGGCGGACCTTCCTCGGATGGGTCCAGGGCGTAACGGGTGACCCGCCAGGTGAGGACCCAGCGTCGGCGCCGAGCTCGAGCTCGGCGGCGGGAGCGGATGTCCTCCCGGAGTTGTGCTTTGGTTCGGCGACTCCAGATCATGCGCCAACCCCCTTCATCGAGTCGGCGGCTGTCGGCGTAGCTGGGGTTGGAGCGATGTCTCGCAGCCGGCGACGAGCTCGCTGGACCGCCTTGCGATCTCCGTCGTTGCCGGCCCAGCCGAGCCCGGCGATGACGGTCGACGTCGGCGTCTCGGTGCCGTGGCGGCGGAGCCAATCCGAAGCCTGGTCGACCTTCGACCCACCGGTCACCGCAGCCAGGGCCGGACGGGGGGTGGAGCCTTCCGACAACCGACCCTGGCTGCGACTCTCTCGACGGGCATCCCGCCGAGCCCTCGCCGCCTCGGCCTCGAGGCGTTCGGCGTCGAGACGATCCAATGCCCGTTTCGACTGGGCGTGATCCAACGTGACCGAGAATGCCGCCAGGTCGATCCCGACCGGGATAAGCCACGACGCCCATCCAGGCACCCCGACCAACTCGGACAGCGAGCGGAGGTGATCGAACGACAGGGCGAAGCCGATCGCCATCATCGCCAGGTAGCCAACCACCGGGAAGTCTCGCCACGTACCGATGACCGGCAGCGGTCGATCACCGGGCACGGCCGGCGGTCGCCGATTCGCCAGCTCCAGGCCGGCGCCGATCAACGCCGGTCCGATGGCGGCGATGGCAACCTTGCCCGACACGACTGGCCAGGGCATCGGCCAGTCGTTCCAGGTCGTCAGGCTGACGTGCCCGACGTTGCCGGCCAGCGAGAGGCTGAACGCTGCGATGGCGTAGGCGGCGGTCCGGCGGGTGTTCATCTCGTGGCCATGACGGGTGGAGACGGCGGTCATCGGGTGGTCTCCCGGTGCCGGCTACTCGTTGTGCCTGAGTCGTTGGTCCGAAGGTCCACGAGTCGATCGTCGCGTAAAACAACATTGCGGTCAATATTCACCGCTATCGACTCTCGGAGAGATCGTTGCGTAGACTGACGTTCGCAATGAGTGACTTTCGGGGGCGACTGGATGAAGGCGCCAGCCACAGAGAAGATGCGAGTCGCAAGGTCGCTGCCGACCTCGCCAAGCTCAAGCCGCCGGCCGACCCCTTGGCCGCCGTGGCGTACTGGGACTGCCTTCGGGAGCAGCTGGGGGAGCCCGTCCAGGAAGCGGTCGCTGCAGCCCGGGAAGCCGGCCATCAATGGGCCGAGATCGCCGGAGCGCTCAACACCTCCACCGAGTCGGCCCGGAACCGGCACAAGTACTACCTGGACCGCCGGGCCTGAGGGCTTGAAGTCAACGTCAATCATTGCTTCAAGTGTCCGGCCGGGCGGGCTTGGCCAGAAGGGCGCTTTGCGGCGTTCCCCGGGCGTTTCGTAGGCGTTTGACATGAGTCCCGACGTTCCGACCCTCGAGCAGGCCGAACGAGTTGTCGTCCTCCGACAGGAACGAGGGCTGACCCAACAGGCGTTGGCCGACCGCCTGGGCGTCGATGTCGGCACCGTTGCCCGATGGGAACGCGGGGCCCAGGGCATCAGGCCCCGCAACCTGGCAGCGATCGCCGAGGTCCTGGACGTCCCCCTCGAGGAGCTCCGAACCGGGACCCGACCACGGCCGGCCGCAACCACCCCCAGCAGGGACCTCAAGACGGTCGAGATGGTGGCCTGGTTGGCAGAAGCCGGCGGCCGAGCCTTCGCCGAGACCTACGACCTGGTCTGCCAAGCCGCCGATCGGATCGAAGCAAGGTCAGCGGCCGACCAGTACGGCCGCAACTACGCCCGAGCCGGCATCGGCCGCCAGGAGCTCGTCGACGCCGTGGCCGACTACTACCAGGTCGGCGAGGAAGATGGCCTCTACACCGCCGAGGTCGGCGGAAAGTCGCTCAGGCTCTCGATCGTGTCGAAACCGGAGTGGCGAGGCCTCGACATCGACCTGCGGTCCGGTGGCGAGCAATCGACACTCCTCGGCGTCAACCCGAAGCCGCCCGAGCGGATGCCAACCGTGGTGTACGAATCGGCCGTCGCAAGACTCGCCGATGCAGAGGTGAACGATCGGGTACTCATCAACAACCCGATGTTCCGGCTGTCATCTGTCGATGTGGCCGACGGCAAGCTCGTCACTGAGTTCGGGCTGGCAACCTTCGCCGACTACGCATTGCGGACCGGGCTGATGGAGATCGAACTCGTCGACGCGCTCCTCAAGTCCGACGGCACGCCGGTGCGAGACGCCATCCTCCCCTCGATCGACGCGGTGCGGGACCTCGACTCCTACTTCTGCACCGGCGGCCCCGTCACGCTGTTTGCAGCCGCCCGCCCGGCCACCAGCGACCGACCAGCCGACTACGCCCTCCTGGTCCAGACCCGAGGCAGCCAGGTCATGGACATCCCCGGCAAGCTCTCGACCGTGCCAAAGGGGTGGCACCAGCCCATCGGAGAGGCGGCACCGCAGTCCCGACTCGGTGTCACGCTGATGCGAGAGTTCGAGGAAGAGCTGCTCGGCCGAGAAGATCTCGAGCAGATGTCCGCCGAGTCCAAACGAGTTGTTGATCCTCTCCACAAAGAGCACCGCCAGCCGGCCATGGCTGCGCTCCTCGAGAGCCCCGACGCCTTCCAGGTTCGCCTGACTGGGTTCGGCTTCAACCTGCTGTCCGGCACCTACGAAGCCGCATGCCTAATCGTCATCGACGACGAGAACTGGTGGGTCGACTGGGGTCACACGATCGCCGGCAACTGGGAGACCACCAGCATCGACTGCTACTCCTCGAGCGACGCTGACGGCATAGCCGCCTTGGCTCACAACCCAAGGTGGAGCAACGAAGGGCTCTTTGCATTGATCGAGGGTCTTCGGTCCCTATTAGCAAGCCCTTCCGGGAGGTCAGAATCAGCAATTTTGGCTCTTGGATTCCCTCTCGATCGTTGAAAATAAAACAAAATTCCAACAACTCTGAGGAAAGATAAGGATATTGCCGTTGGTGCCGTCCGGAGATTTAGATCTGGACACCGATCATTCGGCAGCAATAAGGTTGCTCATCTAGGCAGTCTCAAGGCATACCTTGAACACGGCTGCATCAGATGGGGGGAATCATGTCGAACTCGAGCGTGTTCGGTCTGAGTAGGCGGTGGGATTGGCTATCGGTGTTTAGGCTGGTCTTTTTCACGACCGCTGTCCTGCTGATTTCAGGAGCAGCTGCGGGCGCTCGGCCATCGGTCCGATCAGATGAGTCTGGTTCGCCTGAGCGCGTCGACCCGCCCTCAAGTCTGCCAGATGACAGCTATCGCCCGCCTAGCCCGACTGGGACCGCCTTGAGTCCGCCAGAGCTCTCCGAGGAGGTCTGGGTTCCCTCGTATGAGGCGTTCGAAGCCGTACGTAGTCGCTACGGGTTCGAGACCTCAAAGAGCTCATTCGACCAGCTAGTGAAGTCGGATCCAGAAAACTGGATCGCAGGTGTGCCGGCATCGAAGGCCGAAGCGCTCCAGGTCGAAGAGTGGCG
>JBCCFN010000043.1:0-22915 GCA_039029715.1 Actinomycetota bacterium
GGCAAGACCGACAGCCTGGACATCAAGGCGTTCTACGGGCGCCGGGCGGTCCGGATCATGCCGGCGCCGCTGGTCATGGTGCTTGTGGTGTTCCTGTTCAGCTGGCACATCATGCCGGATGAGATGGACCGCCGGTACCTGTGGTTCGAGCTGGCCCTCGTGCTGCTCTACATCTACAACCTCCGGCCCATCCTGTTCGGGGACAATGCCTGGTTCGGGGCGGAACGGGCGGCCGACACCACCACCTACATGGCCCACACCTGGAGCCTGGCGGTTGAGGAGCACTTCTACATGGTGTGGCCGTTCCTCCTCAAGTGGATGAAGCTGCCCGAGCTCAACCCCAAGAAGGTGGTCAAGGGCCTGCTGGTGTTCTACGTGGCGGTGACGGCGATCCGCTACGTGCTGGACCGGATGGTCGACCCGGATCTGGTGTCGATCTCGCTGTTCACCTTCGACGGCTTCGCCCTCGGCGCTGCGCTGGCGTTCATGTTCCACCACAACCTGTGGAGCGAGGTCCGCAAGTGGTTCCGGCTGGAGTGGTTGGCCATCGGTGGCCTGGCCGTGCTTGCCATCGATCTGCTGCTGCGGGATCAGCGCTACGACGGTATCGATTACTCCTACTGGTACATCACCTACTGCGGGCTGGCCTCGGCTGCCCTGATCGCCTACCTGTACGACAACGACTGGGGCCTCACCGCCAAGCTGATGGCCCTGCCGCCGGTGGTCTACATCGGGAAGCTGTCCTACTCGCTGTACCTGTGGCACGTGCCGGTCCAGGTCTATATCAGCTCCGACCGCTTCCCCGAGTGGTCGACCCTGCAGATCATCGTGGTCGAGCAGGTCTTGACGTTCGCTGCAGTCTTGGCCTCCTACTACGGGGTGGAGATGCCGGCTCGGAAGCTGCGGAAGTACTTCGTCGTTGCCACTCCAAAGGTCGAGTCCGGGGATGCCGCCGGCGAGCCGGCCAGCGCCGAACGGCCGGTCGACCGGCCGTCAGGGACGGAGTCGTCGCCGACCGATCGGCCTCGAACCGGGGGCTGAAAACGGAGCGTCGGAACCACCGATTCACCGCTGTCGAACCGCTCTGGCGGCGCGGTTCGGCACCGTTGACCCACTGCTATGTTGGGGCGGCCCCTGGCCCCTCGTGACCATGGCCACCACCGGAAAGGACGTCGTTGAGCCAGACAGGATCAGTGAGCGGGCACCGATCGGACATCGATGCACTGCGGGCGCTGGCGGTCGCCCTGGTGATCGTGTTCCATATGTCGGAGTCCACGCTGGAGGCCGGCTTCATCGGGGTGGACGTGTTCTTCGTCCTGTCCGGGTTCCTGATCACCGGGATTCTCAACGCAGAACTCGACCGGAGCGGCAGCGTCGACCTCGGGCGGTTCTGGGCCCGTCGGATCCGGCGCCTGCTCCCGGCGTCGACCCTGACCCTGCTGGCCGTCGTCGTGGCATCGTTGTGGTTGACGTCGCCGCTCAGGTGGGAGCAGCTGGCCCAGACCTCGCTTGCCGCCGTGTTCTACGTCTCCAACTTCTTCTTCGCCGGGCAGGAGGCCGACTACTTCGCCGCAGACGTGAGGAGCAATCCGTTGCTCCACTACTGGTCGCTGTCGGTCGAGGAGCAGTTCTACGTCATCTGGCCGGTGGTGTTCTTCGGTCTCGGTCGGCTCGGTCGGCGGCGGTCCTCGGCCACCACCGCCCAGCTCCGGCTGATGGTCGCCGCCGGGCTCGGGTTGGCCTCGTTCGCCTACTCGCTCTACCTCACCCGATCCAACCCCACCCTGGCCTATTACTCGCCGTTCTCCCGGGCCTGGGAGTTCCTGGCCGGGGCCAGCCTGGCGTTGCTCCACGGCCGGATCACCTCCGGGAGCGCCGGGTCGTGGCGGACGAACCCGCTGGTCCGCCAGGCCACCGCCGTCGTCGGCCTGGTCCTGATCCTGATCAGCCTGGTCCTCGTCAGTGCCACCCGGGACTTCCCGGCCCCGTCCGGCCTGGTGCCGGTGGCCGGCACCCTGCTGTTCATCGTGGCCGGCGTCCAGAACGGCGATCCACTCGGCCGGGCCATGCGGTTCTGGCCGATCCAGTACGTCGGGCGGCTGTCCTACAGCTGGTACCTGTGGCACTGGCCGTTCCTCGTCATCGGCTGGGAGTACCTGCAGTCCCGGACCGCGACCACTTCCCTGGGGTTGGTGGCGGCCAGCTTCGTCGTTGCCGCCGCCGCCCACCACCTGGTCGAGAACCCGGTCCGGTTCGCCGCCCGGCTCAAGCCGTCGCCCCCCAACTTCGCCCTGGCGCTGGGGTTGATCGTCGTCGGCCTGGCCGGGGCCGGTCTGCTGGCGTTGCGGTCTGATGCCGAGCTCGAACGCCCCGAGCTCCAGGCCATCGAGGCCGCCACCGAGGTCTGGTACGGCGAACGGTTGGCCGACTTCGTGTGCGGGACCTCCGATCTGGAGGTGCTCGGCACCACCTGCACCTTCGGCGATGTGGACGCCGATCGGGTGCTGTTGGCCCTTGGCGATTCCAACGCCGAGCACTGGCTGCCGGCGCTCGACACCCTCGGCAAGGAACAGGGATTCGCCGTGATGCTCCGGGTCCGTGGCGGTTGCCCGGTCCAGCAGCTGACCTCGCCGTTCACGCTCGACCTGGCGATCTGTCGGGACATGCAGCAGACGACCGCCGAGGTGGTCGAGGCGGTCCAGCCCGATGCGGTGCTCATCAACCAGATCAGCTCCTACGTCGAGTTCATCCTCGACCGGTCCGGCGCCTCGGCGTCGGAGGAAGCCAGACGGGCGCTGTGGATCGAGGAGACGGCGTCGTTCCTCGACGGGTTCGAGGACGTGCCGGTCGGCTGGCTGCACTCGACGCCGATCAATGGCACCGACCCGGTCGACTGCCTGGCCTGGCGGGACCTGGCGGACTGCGAGACCGACCGGGGTGAGGCACTCCGGACCGCCGTCATCGAGCGGGCATGGAGCGAGGAGGCGTTCGACCAGGCCCGGGTGCGACCAGACGCGCTCGATCTGAACTCGGTGCTCTGTCCAGGCGACCGCTGTCCGGTGATCATCGACGACGTGATCGTCTATCGGGACGACAACCACCTGTCGGTGGCCGGTGCCGAGTTGCTGATCCCCGAGTTGGAGCCGTTCATCGCCAACCTGCTCGGTTGATCGACCCTGACTTGATCGACCTGGCCCCGGCCCGGGCTACTCCGGGCGGCAGTACGCCGCGTCCTCCGGCTTGGTGAAGCTCCGGTCCGGTGCCGGGCAGAGCTCCCGGAACAGGGTCTCGGCCGGGACCTTGTTCGGTCCCGTGTACTGCGGCCGGTACTTCAGGGCCGGACCGTCACCGGGGTTGGTGTTGTCTGCACCGCCGTCGGTGAGGTACCCGAAGCCGCAGCCGGACGGGGCGCCGGACGGGTTGGCGTAGTTGACGCAGTTGTCGATCCACATCTGGTTGGTCTCGGTGTGCCAACCGGCCCACCAATCACCATGGACCGTGCTGCCGCCTGGCTGCTTCGATGCGCCGAAGGTCGTCGGGTCGACGTCGGAGGACAGGTACCACCCCTCGGTACTCTCGCCGAGCTCGACCACGTAGTTGACGAAGTACTCCAAGTTCACGAACGTCTGGTTGAACTCACCGGTGCAGTTGCTGCCATACCAACCGCCGTAGGCCGGTTCGCTGAAGTTTCGCCAGTCGGTCGGATCCTGCCCGTTCCAGCACTGGGGGAACTTGACGTTCATCTCCAGCACGACCCGTGGGTTGTCGTCGACGCCGTAGAGGTTCTTGTAGAAGTTCCCGTCACAGACCGGGATGCGGTCGACCCCGCCGCCCTGGTCGACCCCGCCGGAGAAGTTGTTGGAGCAGGCGTAGGTGTACTTGCCGACCGAGCCGCCCTGGGTCTCGACGTTTGGGTTGTTGAGATCCTTGGTTGCGATCATGGCCGCACCGTCCGGGTAGACCTGCGCTGCGCCCCGAGCCAGGCCCTCGCCCTTGTAGTAGACGACCACCCGCTCCGGTATCCGCACGTTGCCCTGGGCGTCGAACATCGCTGGGACCCAGTAGCCGGTCCGGTTCAGCTCCTGGCCGTTGCACGTGCTCGAGCCGGAGTTCTTGACCGAGTCGCCCGTGCTGAAGGCGTTGATGTGGGTGTTCCCGAAGTGCATGTGGAGGTGGGAGGCGCCGGGGCGGCCGGGGAACAGCAGGGGATCGTCGTAGGTGAAGTGCGAGAACTCGCAGCCGGCCCGGAACTGGCCCCCGTTCGGGACCGGGAATGCCTGCTCCGGGTTGCCGCCCGGGTTGTTCAGGTACTCGCTGCGGGGTCCGTAGTGGTTGGCGGGATCGAGCTGATCGGACGGGGTGTCGATCCAGGGGCTGTCGTCATGGTTCGTGTTGCGAACCGAACCGGCGAGGATCAGGTCGAGGTTGGATCGGTAGTCGCCGGTCAGTGTGTCGGCCGGTGGCCCATCCACCGGTTCAGCGGCCACCGTGGTGTCCGGGCCGGCGGCCTCCTGGTCGACCACGCTCGGCTGGTCGCCGCCGATGACGATCACGTTGTTCGAGCGGCTCTCCAGCTCGGCGCCGCCGGTCTCGACGGCGGCCACGCCGGCCCGCTCGGTGTCGTCGAGGTCCCGGGTCTGGAGGTCGTCGAAGGTCCGGCTCGGCTGGGCCAGCGAGGTCACGGCCAGGATGGCGATCCCGACGGCGATCAGCAGTCCGAGCTTGTACCCGAACCCGGCCGGCCCCGCCTCGTCCTCCCACTGGTCGTCCCATTGGTCGTCGCCGACGTGAGGGACCCGGCCATCACCCTCGACGTGGGCTCGACCCCGCAGGTCGCGGCGCCCGCCGAACCCGCCGGTGAGGTGAGGATCATCGGCCGGGGTTGCGGTCCCGCCGGAATCGATTCGCTCCGCCCGCCAGGCGCTGGTCCATGGATTCTCGGGATCGTCTGCGGGGCCCGCACGCCCGTCGCGGGTTGCGCTCGATGGAGAGGTTGTCATCCGTCCACCTGCCGAGGTCACCGCCTACCGGTCGACGATCGTTCGACCGGTATGGGTCATGGTAGCGAGTCCGTGGTTCGAGGGGTGGGTTTGGTCCGGCTGGGTGTGCGCGGTCGCAGCCCCCAGCGACGGGTACCATGGCCAATCATGTGGCACGAAGACCGCGGTGAGCGCGGCACAGGGGGGACCGGTCGGGTTGGCCTGAGTCGAGGTGGCCCGAGCACGGTGACCGCCGGGACCCCGGTCGGTGAGGTCGCCCGATGACCATGGAATCGGTCGGGGGAGCGACGTCTGCGGTCGGGTCGCCGGCTGCGGTCGATGTGGCGGGCCGGGAGCGGGCATTCGCCGGCACGTCCTACTTCGGCTCCCTCGACGGGGTTCGAGCCGTCGCCGTCATCGGGGTGCTGTGGCACCACACCGTCGCCCCGAACGACAGCATCCCGCTGTCCGGTCGAGGATTCCTCGGCGTCGACATGTTCTTCGTCCTCAGTGGGTTCCTGATCACCACGATCCTGCTCCGTGAGCAGCAGGCCCACGACGACATCTCGCTCAAGCGGTTCTACGCCCGCCGATCGCTCCGGATCTTCCCCCTGTACTACGCCGTCGTTCTCGGCTCGCTGGCTCTGGCGCTGTTCTCGGACAGCCCCCAGTTGACCGCCATCGAGGATTCGGCCCCGCAGTTGCTCCTGTACCTGACCAACTGGTTCCCAACGATCTCCCTCCTCGCCGTGTCTTGGAGCCTGGCAACCGAGGAGCAGTTCTATCTGGTCTGGCCGCCGCTGCAGAAGTTCCTCGGCGCCGCCGCCCTGATCCCGCTCGGTCTGTTCGTCGCCGCAAACCAGCTGGTGAACTTCGGCTACCTGTTCAGCGCCCAGCGGGAAGAGTTGGAGATCCTGCAGGTCACCTTCACCCCGATCATCCTCGGGGTGGTCCTGGCCTACCTGCTCCACCACCGGTACGGGGTGGTGTGGCAGGTGGTCGGCCATCGGCTTGCGGCGCCGGCGCTGGCAGCGGGACTGCTCGTCCTGATGGCCCTGCCGAACGAGGTCACCTCCTTGGTCGGGGTCCACCGGCTCGCCATCCACCTGGCGATGACCGCCCTGCTGGCGGCGCTGGTGGTCCGGGAGGATCACCCGCTGGCCGGGGCACTCAAGCAGCGGCCTCTGGTCCGGATCGGTGCCATCAGCTACGGGATC
This sequence comes from Actinomycetota bacterium, assembly GCA_039029715.1. Classification (GTDB taxonomy): domain Bacteria; phylum Actinomycetota; class Acidimicrobiia; order Acidimicrobiales; family SZUA-35; genus JAHELU01. The sequence goes on from JBCCFN010000043.1 coordinate 6,197, forward strand.
TATCTGCTGCACATGTTCGTCCGCCATGTGGTGGTCGAGATGCTCGGCCTCGACTTTTCTTCGGTCCCGCTCGGGCTGTTCGTCGTGGTCGGCATCGGCACGGTGATCGCCGCCGAGATCAGCTTCCGCCTGTTCGAGTCCCCGCTGCTCCGGCTGAAGCCGACCGGTCGGTGAGTCTCACGCCACGGCACGGACCGGCGATGCCCCGCCACGCCCCTGACCACCGGCCCGGCCCTGCGGTGGCCCGTCTGCGGACGGTCCTGGTGCTGGCGGTCGTCGCCCTGCTGGCAGCGGCCGCCTGTGGGAGCGAGCGAACCGGGGCCGGCGGTGGCCTGTCGCTCTCGGCGGGTGACGGGGCCGCCGATACGGCCACCGACGAGCCGGGGACGCTGGTCATCGACGGGGGTGAGGAACCGGGCGCAACCGTTCAGCCGACCGATTCGACGGTGGCAGCCGACGGTTCGGCGGCTGAAGACGCAGACCCGGCGGCCGACGATGGGGGCGATGGGCCGGACGAGACCGCCCAGGCACCGGAGGAAGAGCCCCCGGCGCCCGAGCAGGTCGAGGCCCGGGCCTACCCGGACTGCAGCGGCGGCTGCAACTACGTGATGGAGGGCGACTCGATCACGTTCAACCTCAGCCAGTGGCTGTGGCCGAAGTTCTGCACAGACGTGGGGGCCGCAACATGCGTGAACTCCGGGATCTCCGGCCACCGGATCGACCAGATGATCGAGACGGCCCGCTCGGACGTCGACGTCCACCTCGGCCCGGGAGACAACGACGTGCTGATCTTCTGGGGTGGAACCAACGACCTGTGGCAGAAGTACCACTCGACCGACCCGGCCGAGGGCGCCCGTGGCGCCTACGAGTCGACGAAGGCCTACATCGCTGAGCGGCGGGAGAAGGGCTGGGACTACGTCCTGATCCTGACCCACCCACCGATGAACCCCGGCATCGTCGAGGGGTGGGAGGTCCTCAACGAGCTGATCCGGACCAACGAGGCCGGCGCCGACACCGTGATCGACGTGGCTCCCGACCCCAAGCTCGCCGACCCGTTCGACCCGGTCATGAAGTCGACCGACGGGGTCCACTACAAGGACCCGGGCCGGCAGGTCGTCGTCGAGGAGTACCTGATCCCGACCGTCCAGGCCCTCCAGGCCGGCTAGCGTCGACCCGGGCTCCCGCTACGGGACCGGGACCGGCGGCTCCTCCGGCAGCTCGGCGTCTGCGATGCGCTGATACCGGAACAGGACGAACCAGGCCACACAGCTCAGGTAGGCCTCGCTGAGGAACGTGGCGATGAGCGCCCCGACCCAGCCGTATGGCGGGATCAGCAACAGGTAGAGGATCAGCGACATGACCGAGGCGCTGACGTAGACGATGCTCCGCTCGAACTCCCGGCCGAGGCCGACCAGCCCGTTGAGGGGCGTCGTCCGGAGGGCGACCAGTGGGATCAGCGGGATGATCCACGGCAGCATGTCCCGGGCCCCCTCCTTGTCCTCGGCGATCAGGAACCCAAGCCATGGCTGGACCAGGAACAGGAAACCGGCGGCCAGGACGGCGGCGCCGACCATCAGGCCGGTGAACTTGATCGACCGCTCCAGGTGCTGGCCCCGCCGCCCTTCCTCGTGGGACAGGAACCGCTGGAACGCCGCGCCATCGAGGATCTTCAGCGGCGTCAGCCCGAGCAGCACGATGCGATAGGCCACCGAATACAGGCCGTTCTCCTCCCCGTAGCCGAAGCCCTGGAGCGCAGCCTTGTCCCCGTTGGTCTGGAACTCGGCCGCAGCCATCGGCACCGAGAACTTGGCCCCGGCCTTTACGGTCTCCATCCCCGGTTTGCCGAACGAGACCCGATACCCGTGGCGTGGAAGGTGGAACACGACCAGCCAGATGGCATAGAGCCCGAAACCGACCGAGTAGGCCAGGCCGAGGTTGAAGATCGTCAACGCCTCGAACTTGTCGACGCCCGGGATCTGGGGTCGGATCAGCTGCCCGGTGTCGACGGCAAACCGCTCGTCAATGCCGGCCAGGCCGAGCAGGACGACGAACCGGATCACCACCAGCCCCAGCCGGACCCGGACCATGGCCGGGTACCCGGACGACGCCTGGACCAGCATCGAGACGACGAAGATGGTCGAGTTGGCGATCAGTTCGCTGATGGCGATCAACAGGACCGCACCGGGGGTCAGCACGTCTGCGATGACCAGGATGATCCCGGTTGCCACCGCGGTCAGCCCGACGCCCTGGATCAGCGTCAACGACAGGAATCGGCGCAGGGTCGGGTCCGGTGCGGCCTTGTCCCGCAGCCGCTTCTGTAGCAGGGCCAGGCCGGGGCCGGCGTAGCCCATCGCCCCCAGTGGGCCGATCACCGCGTACATGGCCGAGTAGCCGCCGAACTCCACGTTCGGCAGGACCTCCTGCAGGAGGATGAACGACAGGAAGGTGACGATGAGGAGGCCGACATCGCTGAAGGCGCCCCAGATCGTGTCGCCGGCCAGCCCGTCGAATCCGTTCCACAGATCGGCGACCCGTGCACGCAACCCGCCCCGGCGTTCCGGGCCGGCGGGTTCGGTGCTCATCGCAGGTCGATCGGTGCGGTGTTTCGGCCGAGGGTCGGCTCGTCGACCATCGGTCGCTCGATCTTCTGGGCGTAGTCGAGGCCGAGCCCTCGCTTGCGAAGCAGCAGGACCCGGAACATCACGATGACGGCGAGCCAGCCGGAGCCGAGGAAGACGTTCTCCGACAGGGAGATGAACAGCTGGGCCAGGGTCACGCTGATGACCCACTCTGCGATCTGGGGCTGTCGCTTCAGCATCCGGATGCCACCGACGAACACCGAGCCCCAGAGCAGCAGGTACAGGCCGGCGCCGATCAGCCCGAGCTGCAGGATGACGTCCAGGATCCCGTTGTGGGCATGGGGGACCGTGAAGCCGATGTCTCTCCAGATGGCGGCGGTCCGAGGGGTGATGGGGGCGAACCCGAAGACCCCGCCGGCACCGAACCCGATGAACGGCTGCTCCGAGACGGCGTTGATGGTCGCCTGCCAGATGAAGGTCCGCCCGCTGAAGGTGACGTCCTTGCCCGAGGCGTCGACCAGGTCGGCAAGCGAGGCGACGGCGGCGACGACGGTGAACACCCCACCGACGAAGGTGGCGACCGTGAAGACCGAGGAGTTGCGGACATCCAGGTTCTTGAAGAACTGGAGCCAGATCCAGATCCCGAACACCAGCACCGCGCCGCCCCAACCGGTGACCGAGTCCGAGCCGACCAGCAGCACACCGATCAGGCCCAACGTGCCGAGTTTGACGAACACGGTCCGGTCGAAGGTGAGGATCGTCGGGATGGCGAACACCAGGTACGGGGCCATGATGTTCTTGTGGGGGAACAGGGCGTGCCAGCCGTCGAGCGATGGCTCGCCGGTCACCGAGTCCAGGTGGATGCGGGTCGACGGGTCGACGATCAGCACGATGACCGAGATCGCGACCGAGAACCGGATGGCCCATACCAGGGCGGGACCGATGTGGCGAGCGTCCATCAGCCCGATCAGGATGATGATGGCCAGCGCAGACGGCACGTTGCGGATCAGGGTCAGCTGGGTCCCGATCGGGTCGTCGGTCCAGATGATCGACCCGGCCATCCAGCCGAGGAACAGCAGCACCGAGATGGAGATCGGCATCCGCAGGGTGACCCGGCCCGGCGCCAGCAGCAGCACCCCGAAGGCGGCGACCAGGGTCAGCACGGCGAACGGGGCCGGGATCAGCGTGCCGAGCACCTGGAACAGGAACACGATCGAGATGCCGAGTGTGGCCTGGCCGACGAATCGGGCGATCGGTCCCAGCTCCTCCTGGAACTCCAGCAGCGGCTTGTGGACGAAGTCCGCATTGCGGGTCCCAGGACCACGGTTGACGGTGGAGGTCATCGGTGTTTCACCTTGATCCCTGCGGCCCCGGCCAGCATGCCGCCGGCGTGGGCCGCCTCGGTCAGCGCGAACCGGAGATGGGCGTCCTCTCCGGCGATGCGACGCCTGACCGGTGCGACCAGGGCGTCGACAAGCTTGCGCCCTCCCCGGAGTACCAGGCGACCCCGTCCGACCTCTCCGGCCTCGAGGCCGGTCAGGGCGGTCGAGTTGCCGAGCCAGTAGCCGCTGGCCAGGAAGTGCCCGAACGTCGAGCGGTCCGCCGGTTGGAGCTGGTAGGCCTCGGCCTTGGTTGCGTAGAACGCCCGGAGACCGGCGTTGATCGCCCCACGGTAGAACACCATGTCCTCGCCACCGAGCTGCCCGAGGTCCCGGCGGAACCGGACCTCGGGGTTGGCGGTCAGCCAGGCCGTCCTGATCATCGAGTTGCCGGTCGAACAGGTGTCGACCTGCTCCCCGTCGACCCGGGGCTGGGCCTCGAAGATCCGGTCGAACGGCTGGTCGCGGATCCATGCCGGGCTGTCGTCCGCGTAGCGGATGAAGACCGGACCGGTCACCGCGTCCGCGTCGAACCGCTCCTGGGTTGCGAACAGTTCGGCCAACCACACCGGGCTGACCGTCTGGTCGTCATCGGTCATCGCCACCCAGTCGGCGAGGCCCATGGCGGTCTCGACCCCGCGGTTCCGGGCGGTCGAGATGTTCTGGGAGCCGGTGTGGGTGTAGTGGAGGCCGAGGGCGAAGTCGTGCTCGAAGGAGTCGGTGACCGCTTCGGCCCGACCGTCCGGGTTGTCGTCGACGACGACCGCAGCCACCGCGATCTCGGGCTGGATGGTCGCCGCTGCGGTGTTGACGCTCCGCAGCAGGTCGCGGAGTGGCTCGTTGCGGCGGTAGGTGCACACGTACACGGCCACCGAGGTCCGGGGGTGCCCGGAGCTGGTCGGTGGCTGTGCGTCGTCGTGTTCGGTCATCGTCGCTCCCGGCGCGGCTCGCCGAACCCCAAGGCTAGCGAACGGGTCGGGCCGGCTGCGATCAGGCGATCTGCCCTGCGGGCCGGCCGGCCGATCGGGGACGGGCCACTCATCCCTGCCTGGCCCGAACGGCCAGGCGGAGCCCGTGCCAGGCCAGCGACGAGCGGCCGGCGGCCTTGGCGACGAGCCGCCGAGCCGGGGTTGCGAGGTGCGGTCCGGCCACCGCCAGTTCGTGCTGTGACCGTTGCCGACCGTCTGGGTCGTGCATCAGCTTCGTCGCCCTGGCCCACCGCAGCCAGGCCCAGTAACGGTTGACGTCTGCGACGGTCTCCGGCAGGTCGGCGTTGTCGTCGAGGACATGGGCGAAGAACGCATCCTCGGCGGTTGCGAACCGGGGCGAGACGGCGGTCTCGCTTGCGTCGTGGACCCGATAGTTGGTCAGCCGGTCTGCCAGGTAGTGGAAGGGGTGACCAGCCATGACCAGCGCGTAGGTCAGCCACACGTCGTAGAGCGGGTCGATGTCTTCGGGGTAGGTCACGGCTTTCGCCGCTGCGGTGCGGACCGTTGCGGCGTAGGCCGGCTGTGGGGCGTTGTCGACCGCGACCAGCCGCACCCCCTCGGCCCGGGTGTAGTCGACCCGCCCGCTCGGTGTGGAGGCTCGTCCGGTCCTGGTCGACTCGGTCTCGGTCAACTCGGGTCGTCGTGCCCCGTCGGCGTCGGTGATCCAGAAGTCGGTGTAGACCATGGCCACCGTCTCGTCCTCGACCATCGGGGTCACTGTTCGGGCCAAGAAGTCCGGATGCCAGGTGTCGTCGTCGTGGAGGGTGGCGATGAACGCCGTCTCGGCCCGGTCGACCAGGTCGAGCCAGTTGCCCATCGGTCCGAGGCCCGGACGGTTGCGGTGGTAGCGGATCCGCTCGTCATCGAAGTTCCGCACGACCTCCTCGGTCCGATCGGTCTCGGAGTTGTCGCCAACCAGCAGGACGAAGTCGTCGAGCGTCTGGTCGAGGGCCGAACGGATCGCTTCCCCGATCAGGGCCTCGCGCTCGAACGTCGGCATGAGGATCGAAACCTGCGCCACGGCACCCTTCCCGGCAGTCGGAACCACTCCGGCGTGCCTCTCCAGGCCCGCACACCGCCCCGAATCCGGGGGCGAAGCGGGCCAATCGTACCGTGCGGCCCGGTGTCGCACCAGCACCCTGGACCGGCCGGTGCTGCGGCCGTACAGTGATCGATCGCGTGCGTACCACTCGGACTGCCCGGCTGTGGATGGCCGCCGCTGCGCTGGTGGCGTTGGCGGTGCTCGTCGTCGCGGCCGGTGTCGCCGCCCTCTTCGTCCGTCGGCCGGGCCCAGACGGGTTGGCCCGGCGGCCGGATCCCGGCCCGGTGGCAACCGCCGATCCGATGCCGACCTCTGCGGTGACGATCTCCTCGGTCGAGGCCGACCCGGAGGGCCTTGGCCCGGTACTGGTCAACATCACCGTCGATCCGCCGAGCGGGGCCGAGGAGGTCCAGGTCTCGACCGATCCGCTGTTCGGCGACGCCGCCTGGGCACCGGTCGGGGGCGATCACCGGATTCGGGCCCTCGGTGAGGGCTACCAGGTGGTCTTTGCCCGCTTCCGCAATCAGGCTGGACCGGTCGGCACGGTGGCGATGGCCGGGGTGTCGGTCGACGCAACGCAGGAGGCCGCGGTCGCCTCGGCCGACGGTCTCCACCGAGCGTCATGGGTCCGGCCGCTGTCGCCGACCGAACTGGTGGTCCGGGTGGAGGCCGGGCGGTTGGTCCCCGGAGCGTTGGAGGCCTACGACCTCGACGATCCTCCGGACGGGGACCGGGTCACCTGGGGGCTGCTCGGACCCCGCATGGTCCATCGGGACGGCGAGCCGTACGCCTTCCCCGTGTCGGAGCGAACCGACGTCGTCCGCCGCATCGATCGGCTCGACGGCCGGCCGTTGGACGGCCAGGCAACCGCAGCCGAGCCGTGGTCGGTCACCGTCAAGGAAGGCGCCGGCGGGGCCGGTGCCACCCCGGTCGACGTCACCGTGCTGTCCCGGCCGACCGCCGGCGGGGTGAACGGCGGGGGCGACCCGTTCGCGACCGTGGTCCACGACTTCGTCGTCACCCTTGACCAACCGCTGGTCGCCGGTCGCTCGTATCGGTTGACCCCACCGGAGGATCGGATCGAACCGATCGCCTTCACCTTCGATCCGCTGACCACTCGCAGTGCGGCGATCCGGGTCAACCAGGCCGGCTACGGGGCGGCCGAACCGAAGCGGGCCTACCTGGCCGGATGGTTCGACGGGATCGGGGCCGAGGCGGCCAACGCCGGGACCGTGTTTCAGGTCGTCGACGCAGCTACCGGGACGATCGTGGCGGAGGGTCCGGTGGTCGCCCGCCCACGAGGGCAGGATCTCGGGCGGGAGGACCTGACCGGGACCGACGTCGCCGAGCTCGACTTCTCGACCGTCGACCAGCCCGGCCGCTACCGGATCTGCGTCGCCGCCGTCGGCTGTTCCGCTGAGGTCGTCATCGAGGCAAACCCCTGGCGGGCCCTGACCGCGACCGTGGCCCGCTCGACCTATCACCAGCGGAGCGGGGTTGCGCTCGGCCCGCCGTACACCACCTTCACCCGCCCCCGGCCGTACCACCCTGACGACGGGCTGTCGGTCGAGGCCACCGGCCACACGATGCTGGCCGCCACCGCCGAGCCGGAGACCCGGTTCGCCGACCTGGTGGCGGCGGCCACCGGAGAGGTCGTGCCAGACGCCTGGGGCGGCCACTTCGACGCCGGTGACTGGGACCGTCGGATCCAGCACCTGTGGTACACCCGGAATGCGGCCCAGCTGGTCGCCGCCTTCCCCGGCGCCTTCGCCGAGGATCTCCACCTCCCGGAGTCGGGGGACGTCGTGCCGGACGTGCTCGACGAGGGCCTGTGGTCGCTCGACTTCTATCGACGGATGCAGCGACCGGACGGGGCGATCCGAGGCGGTGTGGAGTCCTCGGAGCACCCGCCGGGCCAGTCGGCCTCCTGGGTCGACGATCTGGCGGTCTACGCCTTCGAGCCGGACCCGTGGTCGAGCTACCTCTATGCCGGCGTTGCCGCAGAGGTCGCCTCGGCGCTCCGCCCCTACGACGCCGGCCGAGCCGACGACTACCTCGACTCGGCACGGCTGGCGATCGCCTGGGCCGACGGCCAGCCGGTCCCCGAAGCCGACCGGGCCGGGATCCAGGCTCAGCGGAACGTTGCCGCTGCGGCCATGCTCCTGGCGACCGGCGACCGGGGCTGGCACGACGTGTTCGTCGCCACCGCCGACTACCTGGGACCGGACGACGGGTCCGGGATGCAGTGTCACGCCCATGGGCGGTGCGATGCGGCCTGGCTGTACCTCCAGGCCGACCCGGCGGTCACCGACCCGGCGATCCGTGACGGGCTGACTCAGCGGTTCGTTTCATCGGCCGAGCGGCTGATGGCCGCCGCCGACAGCACCGCCTACCGGTGGACGACCGAAGACGTCAACGTGCCGCTCGTGTGGGGCCTCGGTCCCGGCGGCGCCCCCCGGGTCTCGGGACTGCTCCGGGCCTTCCTGCTCTCCGGGGACCAGCGGTTCCGAGACGCCGCGGTGGCCTCGGCCGGCTACGGCCTCGGGGCCAACCCGCTCGGCACCGTCCTGGTCACCGGGTTCGGGCGGGACCCGGTCCGCTACCCGGTGATCGTCGACGTCCAGCACGGCGGCATCCCGACCTGGCCCGGCACCCCGGTCTACGGCCACCACCAGCTCAATGCCATCGGCGACGATGGCTGGGTCACCGAGTTCGTCCTCGGCCCGGCCGGGGTCAGCCCCGAACCGGCGACGCTGCCGTTCCTGTGGCAGTGGTACGACGTGTCGACCGTCGCATTCTGGAACGAGTTCACCGTCCATCAGAGCCACGCCGAAGCGCTGTTCGCCTTCGGGGTTCTGGCCGCGACCTCGTAGCGGTCGCCCGCGATCGGCCCGGCCTAGCGGTCAGGTGGGAGCCGGCAAGGCGAGGGGTTCGGGCCGGATCGACGATGTCCGGCCCTCGCCGTATGCGACGATCAGCCCGCCGAGTCTTGCCGCCTCGTCACCGGCACGGAATGCCTCGACCACGGTGGCACGGCCGGCTCGGCCCATCCGGGTCCGCAGCGCCACGTCGTCTGCCAGGCGCTCCAGGGCCTCGGCAAGCGATGCCGGGTCGCCGGGACGGGTCAGCAGGCCGTTCACCTCGTCCTCGACCAGCTCGGCGATCCCGCCGACCGCGGTGGTGACCACCGGCAGGCTGCGGGCCATCGCCTCCATCAGGGTCACCGGAACCCCTTCGGCGAAGCTGGGCAGGACGAAGGTGTCCGCCTCGGCCAGGAGCCGTGCCACCTCGTCCTGGGAGACCGACCCGGTGAACTCGACCGCCGAGGCCAGCCCGGCCGCAGCCGCCGCCGCTTCGAATCGGTCCCGGTCCGGGCCATCACCGACGACGGTCAGGGTCACGGCCGGGTGGTGCTTGGCGACCTCGGCCATGGCCTGGAGCAGGACCGACATGCCCTTGAGCTCGACCAGCCGTCCGACGTAGACCAGCCGGAATCGGTCTGGCCGGTGTTCGACCGGCGCCAACCGGTCCGGATCGATCCCACAGTGGATGACATGGAGACGATCTGCGACCTCGGTCCCGCCGAAGATGATGGCCTGGCTCCGGGCGAACCAGCTGATGCAGGCGCAGAACGCCGCCCGGCGGAGCTTCTCGTCGAGCCGCCAGACGTTGGCATCGAAGAAGATCCCCGGCCCGTGGAGGGTGAAGCTGTAGGGCGTGCCGGACAGCTCGGAAGCCAGCATGGCAACCGTGCAACTGGAGTCCCCGAAGTGGTTGTGGAGGTGGTCGACCCGCCGCCGATGCAGCGCAGCGGCCAACACCCCGGCCTCCAGGAAGTAGAACAGCTGGAAGATGGCGCCCCGTAGACCGGCCCGACGGGTGGTGGTTGCCAGTCTGGCTGCGGCCAGGTAGCGGCGGGGGGACCGGACGGCCAGACCGAGGTGGGCAGATACGACGGCCGGGCGTTTGACCCCCTCCAGCAGGTAGGTGGTGGTTGTCGAGAGCGCTCGTTGCTCCGGTCCGACCTGGTGCTCGGGCCCCGGCCGGCGGACGGCGAAGGTGTGGATGTCGAAGCCGAGGTCGCGGAGGGCCGCCACCTCCCGCTGGATGAAGGTGTCGGTGGCCCGGGGGAACTCGCCGGTCAGGTAGGCGACCCGTGGGGTCGGCCGTGCGTCGTCGACCCCCCTCGACGCGGCCGTCACCGGTCCGCCTGCCCGGTCCCGGCTTCGGCCGCCGCGCTGCGTCGGATCGCCTCCGCCAGGCCGTAACGGGGCTGCCATCCCAGCAGACGCTTGGCCTTGGCATTGGTGTAGCGGAGCGGCTTGAACCGGGCATGGAGCCGATCCGGCACGGCGATCCCCGGGAACTTGGCCCGACCACCGAGCAGGGCCTGGTTGCCGGCCTTCAGCGCTCCGGCCGCGGTCCGGATCACCGGCCAGGGGATCGGGATCGAGGGCGGGGTCTCGACCGCAGCGGCCACCAGGTCGGCGTAGGTCCGCTGGGTCGGGAGGTCGTCGTCGACCAGGTTGATGACCTCGCCGTCGATCGGGTCGTCCGGCTCGCCGAGCCGTTCGGCGGCGAGGACCATGGCCTCGGCGCAGTTCTCGACGTAGGTGAGCGGGAGGGTTGCGCTGTTGCCGATCCGAAGGAACCGGGGCCCGAACTCGGCCCCGAGCAGGGCGTGCCACAGGTTGTGCTCCCCGTAGATCATGCCGGGGCGGAGGATGACCAGGCGGGTGTCGGCCGAGGCCCCGAACTCCCGGTACAGCTCCTCCTGCAACAACTTGGTCTGGGCGTACTCGTCCCGGAGGGCCGGGGACCGATCGATCGGTGCCTGCTCGTCGATCAGGGTCCCGGGCCGGGTGTTCAGGTAGTCGTAGACCGAGAAGGTGCTGATCGCCACCAGCCGTCCGACCCCGGCCTCGGTCATGGCCCCCAACAGGTTCTCGGTCGCCATCACCGTGCCGGCGAACTGGGTGGCGAAGTCGCCGGCCTTGGCCGCCGCCAGGTGGATGACCGCGTCCGCACCATCGAGCGACTCGGCCAGTCCCCGCCGAGACCGCAGGTCGACCCTGACCGGGTCGACCGAACCGACCGGGCCGTCACCGGTCCGTTGCTCCGCCGGTTCGGGCACGGTCGATCGAGCCGGACGGACCACGGCCGCCACGTCGTGGCCCCGGGCGGTTGCCGCTGCGACCACGTGGGAGCCGACGAACCCGGTCGAGCCGGTGACGTACAGCTTCACAGCCGGACCTCGTCGGACAGGAGCCGGTCGACCAGCCGGGATGCAGCCAGCATGTCGGCCGCGGTCACCGGCGGCGGCGTGCCGGCGATCAGGGCGTCGTAGGTCAGGTCGAGCATCCGATGGAGCCCTTCGTACGGGGTCTGCTGGAGGATCTTGCGGGCCACGTTGCGGACGCCGTCGTTGACCAGGGACGCCCCGTTGACCACGTGGTTGACGATCGGGCTCAGTTGCGAGCCCCCCGGCCGGGGCACGACGGTCCGGTTGTATGGCTGGTACAGGTCGGTCTCGGCCCATCCACCGCTGCCTCGGACCCGCACGGTGAAGGTGTCCGGAGCGGCCCCGGCGTCGAACCGGAGGCGACCATGGACCGGGCCACTGGCGCCGTCACCGATCAGCACTGCATCCAGGTTGTCGTACCGGAACAGCGGGTTCCCGGCGTGGTTGCTCCAGGCCGCAGCGATCCGGGAGAAGTCGACCGGCCCCGTTAGGTGGAGCAGGACCGAGGTGAAGTGGGTGGTGAAGTCGTGGATGACGCCGGCCGGGAGGTCATGGATCGGGCTCGGCAGGTTCGGGTCGCCGAATCGGCCCCCCGGATCGGTGACCGGCAGGGCGATCCGGATCTCGACCTCCCGCACCGTCCCAAGCTCGCCACGATCGATGGCGTCCCGGAGGGCAACCACCCCACGGTTGAAGCGGTAGTTGTGACTCTCGGTCAGGACCCGGCCCGCCGTCTCGGCCGTGGCCAACAGCGCCTCGAGCTCCGGCGCGGTGGTGGTGATCGGCTTCTCACAGATGACGTGGGCCCCGGCCTCCAGGCACTGGGTCGCCAACGCCACGTGGGACTGCGGTGGGGTGAGGACGTGGACGACGTCCGGAACGGCATCGGCCAGCAGCTCGGCCACGTCGGTGTAGGCGCGGTCCGCCCCGAACTGGGATGCGCCGTACCTGGCTGCCACCGGTGAGAGGTCGGCGACGCCGACCAGCCGGATCCGGCCTGCGACGGGGGTGGTCACCCCCCGGCCCGATGGCAGGCGGCCGGACAGGAACCCGAGGTGTTCTCTCGAGATACCGCCGGAACCGATGACGGCGGCTCGAAGGGGGAGTGCCGGCCGGGCCGGGGTGCTGGTCATCGGTTGGCAAGTCTAGGGCGCCGCCCCCAGGGCGGGGTCTCGGAGCGATGTGGACGGGCGTACGTGAGTGAGCAATCCTGCTTCTCCATCAGTGTTGATTGGGTGCATCCCCCGGTCGGGTTTCCTCCACCGGGCGACCTACCTAAGCTCGACCCAGTCGGTAAGTTTGTCCCTCAGCCGAGGCGAGTGCCCGAACGGCGCCCGCCGAGGTCCCCACAGCCCCGCATCATGTCCGATTCCCATCCGCTCGACGAGCCTTCGCCATCGCCTGAAACGGCAGACCGCGGCCAGACCGGCGACGGTGGAGATGGGCTGACCAGGACCCGCCTGTTCGGTCTGGACATGGTCAATGCGGCCTCGCTCGATCCCGTGATCGACCGCATCATCGACGGTCCCCGGCGGGACGACGACGAGATCCAACCGGTGGTGCTGACACCGAATGTCGACATCGTGGTCCATCTCGACGCCGACCCGGACTCGGCCGAGGCGGAGCTGTTCCGGCGGGCCCAGTTCTGCCTCCCGGACGGCCAGCCGATCGTCCTGCTGTCCGGCTTGTTCGGTGAACGACTGCAGGCCCGGCTGCCGGGCAGCGGCCTGTTCGCGGAGCTCTGGCCCCGACTGGTCGCCGAAGAGGTGCCAACCGTGGTCGTGGCATCCTCCCGGGACATCGCCGCCCGCCTCGAGGTCGAACATCCCAAGGCCGGCTTCATCGTCCCTCCGATCTTCGACGAGGACGACGAGGGCGCCGTGGCCGAGGTCGTCGGTGAGTTGCTTGCCCAGTGCCGGTCGGTCCGACCCGAGATCGTCCTGGTCGGCATCGGCAATCCGAAGGACGCCCGGATCATCTCGGTCCTGTTCGACCGCTGGGACGAGCGGCTCGGCCCCAAGCCCCTCTGCATCGGTCTCGGTGGCTCGTTCGCCATGTACCTCGGGCTGCGGCGGCGGGCCCCGAGCTGGATCCAGAAGATCGGGATGGAGTGGTTCTATCGGTTCCTCCAGGAGCCGAGGCGGCTGTTCCATCGCTACTTCGTCCGGGACATGGCGTTCCTGCCGATCCTGGCCCGGGAGTGGCTCGCCGTGCGCCGGGGCACCCGGTGAGCACCGGTCAGAGCGGTGGTCGGTCGGTCTCGGTCGTCATCCCGATCGGACGGGCGGACGAGGACCTGACGCTGCAGCTCGATGCACTGGCCGGCCAGTCGTATCCCGACCCCTGGGAGCTGGTGCTGTCGCTCAACGCCCCCGGGGACGACGCCAGAGCGGCCCTGGACGCCGCCGTCACCAACCACCTCCAGCGAGACGAGGACTCGGCGATCACGGTGACGGTCGTCGACTCCTCGTCGGTCCGCAGTGCGTCCCACGCCCGCAACGTCGGGGCCGAGGCGGCCTCCGGGGAGCTGCTGCTGTTCTGCGACGGCGACGACATCGCAGACGAGGACTGGATGGCCGAACTGGTCGTCGCCCTCGACCGCAGCGAGGCGGTCGGCGGGCACCTCGAGGAGGAGCTCCTGGCCGTTCCCGGCCAGGAGGATTGGCGGCCGCTTGCGACACCCGGCGCGCTGCCGACGTTCCTCGGCTTCCCGTACCTGGTGTCGGCCAACATGGGCGTCGTCCGGGCCGTGTTCCAGGCCATCGGCGGGTTCGACACCACGCTGATCCGTGGTGAGGACATCGCCCTGTCGTGGGACCTGATCGAGAAGGGGGTCGAGCTGGACTACGCCCCGGCCGCCGTCATGCACTACCGCCACCGCCGGGGGCTGTGGCCGATGATGCACCAGCACTATCTCTACGGCCGCGGTATGAGCGAGATCATGGCCCGCCGGGGCCGGCCCGGCGACCGTGGCGGCGGTGGCCTCCGAGCCCTGAAGCCGAACGCTCAGCCGGTGGCCAGGAAGAACGCCATCTACTTCGTTCGTCGAGGTTCGATCGCTGCCGGGCGGCTGGTCGGCCTCGGCGCCGAGCGGCTGCGCCAACAGCGTTCGGTTGAACGAGTAAGCTGAGGGGTCACAGGGCTCGTCTGGCGCGGGTACGGGTCGGCGGCCGAGAAAGGTCACAAACGTGGAACTCTCATTCGTACTCTCGGCGCTCCGCCGCCGATTCTGGATCGTGACGCTGCTGGCCGGGCTCGGCGCGCTGCCAGGTCTGCTGACCGATCCGCCGGTCAGTAGCGACTTCCGGTCCGAGGCGGAGCTGATCATCCGCCAGCCGACCCAGGTCGGCAACGTCTTCAACACCGTCGACCCGGACCGCTACCTGGTGACCGAGCTCAGCGTGCTGGAGAGTGCGGAGCTGGAGAACGAGGTCGCCGTCCTCAACAACCTGCCCCTGGCCGACGTGCGCCAGGCCGTGACCATCGAGCAGGTGCCGGAGACCAACGTGGTCCGGATCACTGCGGTCTATCCGGACCCCGACGTCGCCCGCGGGATCGCCGACGGGTTTGCGGACTCCTACATCCGGACCCTGGACACCGAGCTGGTCGACGAGCAGGAGGCGGAGCGGCTCGACGGCCAGATCCGCATCCTCCAGAACCGGCTCAGCGTGCTCAACGGTCGGATTCAGGAAGCGATGGAGGTCCACCTCAACCGGCTGTCTCGGACCCAGCCGCCACCCGTACCGCCGGTCGAGGCGGTCGATCCGGCCGCCGTGACCGAGAAGAACCTGGCCGAGGCCGAGCTCCGCGACCTGATCTCGGCCCGCAACACGCTGGAGTCGGAGTCCCGCCTCCGGATCAACACCAAGATCATCCAGGAGGCAACCCAGCCGACGGCGCCGATCCCGGCCGGCGGGCAGTTCCTCCTGGCCGGGGGGATCTTCGCCGGCTTCATGCTCGGCCTCGCCCTGGCGATCGCCTGGGCCCGGTTCTCGACCAAGGTCCTCGACGAGGACACCGCCTCCGAGATCCTGGGCGCCCCGGTGGTCTCCGAGTTCCCCCACTACCGCTCCCTGGCCCGCCAGCCGCTGGCCGCCTTCCAGTCGTTGCCACGCTCGGCGGTGCCGATCGTCGATCAGCTCTGCGTGCTGGCCGAGGCCAAGGCCCAGATCGACATGCCGCTTGCGGTCGCGGTCGTCGGCACGCAGCGAGGCGCAGGCGCCACCACGCTGGCGCTGGCCATGGCCGAGCGGTTCGCCGGTGCCGGTTCCTCGGTCGTCCTGGTCGATGCGGACGTCCGCGACCCCAGGGTCACCGCCATCTTCAACGCAACCGGTGACGGTGGCGTGCCCTCGGTAGTGGCAAACGATGGCGCCCTGATCGACCAGCGGGGCCGGTCGGTGTTCACCAGGACGATGGATCCCGAGGTCAGCGTGCTCGGGCTCGGTGCGAACCGAGGCGCCGCCTCGCTGCGCCGTGAAACGGTGGCCTCGGTTCTGGAGGCGGCCAGGCGCAAGGCCCAGATCGTCGTGTTCGACGGCGGCCCGGCCCTGGACCTGGCGTCGACGTTGCAGCTGACCAGCCTGGCAGACGCCGTCGTCCTCTCGGTCCCGCTGTCCCGCCAGAAGTCGGACGCCCTGTCCGACCTGTCCCGGCAGCTCGGCAACGTCCGCCACAAGCTGCTGCCGGTCATCACCTCGCCGGCCCGCCGGGCCGCCAGAGGAACGATCGTGAGCGCCGACGGCGTGATCTCCATGCCGGGACTGGCCGGCAAGAACGGCGCCGAGCGTCCCGGCCAGACCCCGGACGCCAATGCCCCGGTGAGCCCCTCCGGCGAACCGATGGTGTTCGGCAGCCAGTCCGGCCCGGGCTCGCCGCCCCCGGGCCCCGGCCGCTGATCCTCACCTCTCAATCCAGACCCCGAGGCGGTACCGAACGAGATGAGCAACCCGAACCCAGCCGACGTGCCGGTGGTGATCCTCTGCGGAGGGTACGGCACCCGGATACGTGAGGCATCCGAGAAGCTCCCGAAGCCGCTGATCAACATCGGCAATCAACCGATCCTGTGGCACATCATGAAGTTGTACGGCCATCACGGCTTCCGCCGGTTCGTGCTGTGTCTGGGCTACAAGGCCTGGGACATCAAGCAGTACTTCCTCCGCTACGAGGAGATGGCCTCGGACCTGAAGGTCCACCTCGGGACCGACACCACCACCGAGTTCCTCGGCCGTGAGACCCTCGACGACTGGGAGGTGTCGCTGATGGACACCGGCCTGGACACCGGAACCGGCGGCCGGGTGGCGATGGTGGCCTCCCAGCTCGACGCCGACTACTTCATGCTGACCTATGGGGACGGGGTGGCGGACGTTGCCCTCGGCGACCAGCTCCAGCGGCTGGCCGAGTCGGACCACATCGGTCTGGTCACCGGGGTCAACCCGAGCTCCCGGTACGGCGAACTCGGTGTCGACGAGTCGGGGACGATCACGAC
>JBCCFN010000044.1:0-22846 GCA_039029715.1 Actinomycetota bacterium
AGTTGCGGATCGAGATCGACTCCCTGCCGACCGAGATCGACGTCGTCGAGCGGCGGATCCGTCAGCTCGAGATGGAGCAGGTCGCGCTGGAGAAGGAGTCCGATGCCCAGTCGGCCGAGCGTCTGGCCGAGCTGGAGTCCGAGTTGGCCGACCTGTCGGAGCAGCGGACCGCCATGCAGGCCCACTGGCAGAACGAGAAGGACGCCATCGAGGCCATCCGTTCTCTCAAGGAGCAGGAGGACAACCTCCGGCGCCAGCTCGACCGGGAGGCGGACCTGGAGAAGGCGGCCGAGATTCGCTACGGCCTGCTGCCCGAGGTGGAGAAGCGGGTCGAGCTGGCCTCGGCCGCACTTGCCGAGCTCCAGGCCGAGAAGACCATGCTGAAGGAAGAGGTCGACGAGGAGGACATCGCCTCCGTCGTCTCCCGGTGGACCGGGGTCCCGGTCAGTCGCCTGATGGAGGGCGAGGCCCGCAAGCTGCTCCGATTGGAGGAGGAGCTGCATCAGCGGGTCATCGGCCAGGACGAGGCGGTGGCTGCGGTCGCCTCCGCCATCCGTCGAAGCCGGGCCGGGCTGTCGGACGCCAACCGTCCGATCGGCAGCTTCCTGTTCCTCGGCCCGACCGGTGTCGGCAAGACCGAACTGGCCCGGACTCTGGCCGACTTCCTGTTCGACGACGAGCGGGCCATGATCCGGATCGACATGTCCGAGTACATGGAGAAGCACACGGTCAGCCGCCTGATCGGCGCCCCGCCGGGATACGTCGGCTACGACCAGGGTGGGCAGCTGACCGAGGCCGTGCGCCGCCGGCCGTATGCGGTCGTGCTCCTCGACGAGGTGGAGAAGGCCCACGCCGACGTCTTCAACGTGTTGCTCCAGCTGCTCGACGACGGCCGCCTGACCGATGGCCAGGGACGCACGGTCGACTTCACAAACGCCGTCCTCATCATGACGTCCAACCTTCCGGGTGACCCCAAGGACTTCTTCCGGCCGGAGTTCATCAACCGGGTCGACGACATCGTCCGGTTCTCGGAGCTGACCGAGGCCGACCTGGTGTCGATCGTCGACATCCAGCTGGCGGCCCTGGCCGACCGGGTGGTCGATCGTCGGATCACCATTGACGTCGACGACGAGGCCAAGGAGCTGCTGGCTCGCATCGGCTACGACCCGGCGTTCGGCGCTCGACCGCTCAAGCGGGTCATCCAGTCGGAGATCGCAGACGAGCTGGCGGTGCTGATCCTCGACGGCAAGGTCGCCGATGGCGCCAAGGTGGCCGTCGGGGTGGCCGAGGACACATTCAGCTTCGACATCGCCTGATCGTTTCGCCGGCGCTGGTCAGAAACTGAAGGCCGACATCAGCAGCCCGATCACGATCGGCAACACGAAGATCAGCACCAGCGCCACACCGACCATCCGGGCTCTGCGACGGGCTTGGATCGCAGCCGCTTCATCGTCGTCCATCGACCCATTCTCTCCGCTGCGGACGCCGAACCGTCGCCTACGGTTGAGAGACATGGATGTCGACGCCTACCTCGCCCGCATCGGTTTCGACCAGCCGATCCGGATCGATCTCGGCACCCTCACGGCGCTGCAGCGGGCCCACCTGAGCACGGTCCCGTTCGAGAACCTCCACGTCTATCACCGGCTCGGTGTCCGGACCGACACCGACTGGTCGGTGGCCAAGGTGGTGGAGCAACGCCGAGGCGGCTGGTGCTTCGAGCTCAACGGGGCCTTCGGCCTCCTGCTCGAGACACTGGGATTTCCGGTGTTGCGGCTCGGCGCCGCGGTCCTGCTCGATGGCCCGTCGGTTGCGATCGATCACCTGGCATTGGAGGTGCAGCTCGACGAGCCATGGCTGGTCGACGTCGGCTTCGGCGACAGCTTCGTGGTGCCGCTCGCCCTCAACCGGCGAGGGCCACAGGACGGTGTGTCCGGCACCTACGAGCTGATCGACTCGGCCCACGGGCTGACCCTGACCAGACATGACGGCGGTGGCATCCCCGAGCCTCAGTACCGGTTCCGGCGGGTCGATCACGAGCTGGCGGACTTCGACGCCGCCTCGAGTCATCTCCAGTCGGCCGAGGATCTGCACTGGCGAAACAAGCCGTTCGCCACCCGACTGCTGGACGGCGGCCCGGAGCGGGTGACGCTGACGGGGGACCGGCTCAAGCTGCACGGCGGGACGGATGGCTCGGTCACCGAGGATCCGGTTGATCCCGCCGACTGGGACGAGGTGCTCCTGCACTGGTTCGGGATGGGCCCACCGTCCTCCGCTTGACCACGGCGGAGGACGTCACCGCTTCTACCGGTCGGTAAGGTTGAACGAATGCCGGCAACGATCGTGGTTGGAACCCAGTGGGGTGACGAGGGCAAGGGCAAGTTCACCGATCTCCTGGCCAAGGAGATGTCGATGGTGGTCCGCTACCAGGGCGGCCACAACGCCGGCCACACCCTGGTGGTCGACGGTGAGACGTTCGCCCTGCAGCTGGTGCCGAGCGGCGCCCTGTACGACCACATCGTCCCGGTGATCGGCAACGGCGTCGTCGTCGACCCGTTCGTCCTCCTGGCCGAGATCGACATGCTGACCCGCCGAGGGATCGACTGCAGCCGGCTGAAGGTCTCCGGCAACGCCCATCTGATCATGCCGTACCACCAGCAGCTGGACGCCCTCCACGAGCGGCACCTCGGCAAATCGAAGCTGGGAACCACCAAGCGGGGGATCGGCCCGGCCTATGCCGACAAGTCGATGCGGCTGGGGGTCCGGGTCCAGGACCTGCTCGACGAGATGATCTTCCGGGAGAAGCTGCGGGCCGCACTGACCCACACCAACAAGGTACTGACCAAGATCTTCAATCGCCTGCCGGTGGATCCGGACGCCCTGGCCGACAAGGTCCTGTCCGAGTGCCTCGAGCCCCTGAAGCCTCACATCGCAGACACCACCGACCTGATCCACGATGCCCTCGAGGCCGGCCAGCACGTGTTGTTCGAGGGTGCCCAGGCCACGTTCCTCGACCTGGACCACGGCACCTACCCGTTCGTCACCTCGTCCAACCCGACCGCCGGCGGGGCGTGCATCGGCGCCGGGGTCGGGCCCCGCCACATCGACCGGGTGGTCGGGATCGCCAAGGCCTACGTGACCAGGGTCGGCGCCGGCCCGTTCCCGACCGAGCTGTTCGACGAGGACGGGGACCGGATCGTCGACATCGGCCACGAATACGGGACCAACACCGGCCGGCGCCGCCGGCCAGGCTGGATCGATGCGGTCATGCTCCGCCATGCGGTCCGGCTCAACAGCCTGACCGAGCTGGCCATCACCAAGCTCGACGTGCTCGACACCTTCGACACGGTCAAGGTCTGCGTGGCCTACGAGATCGACGGGGTCCGGACCGAGAAGCTCCCGTACCACCAGTCCGAGGTCCACCATGCGGTGCCGATCTATGAGGAGCTACCCGGCTGGAAGACCGACCTGACCGCGGCGACCGAGCCCCGGCATCTCCCGCCGGAGGCTCACGCCTATCTCCGGTTGGTCGAGGAACAGGTCGGGGTGCCGATCTCGCTGGTGTCCACCGGTCCCGGTCGGAACCAGTTCCTGCACTTCAGCTGAGCGGCCGCTCTCAGTCCCGGGGCGGCAGCTTCTGGGTCGTCCACTCCGGGGGGCTGTCGTCGACATCGTCCACCGGCAACGGATCGGGGAGCCGGAACGGGTGCTCCGACAGCTCCTCCCTGGCCATCGGTTTGGTCCGAGCCCACGGGTCGTCGTAGATGCTGACCGGCTCGACCGGCCCGGGGTCGCCGTCCGGGTCGACCGTGCGGCGGACGGTGCGGGATGGCTCGTCCGCCTCGGGACGAACGGGGATCTCCCCGATCGGCGCCGAGTCGGGCGACCCGTGATCCCGGTCCACCGGGCCGGTGACGGCCGGTGAGAGCTCGACATTGACCTTCGGCGCCGGGGCCGCGGCCCGGGCGATGAACGGCCGAGGGGCGCGGAACCGTTCGACGCCGGCGTCCGGCGTGTCCTGTCCCTCGTCATGGTGCTCGGCCGTCGGAGTCAGCGGTGTCGACGGGGTCGGACCCTGCCGGGCGGATTGCGCTGGAGACGGCGGCCTCGGAGACGTCGGCATCGGCGGGAGCCCGTCGATGGGCGGGGGAGCGGCCGCCGGGCCGGGCGGCGGTTGCGCTGCCGCACCCCGGATCCGGTCGAGCTGATCGACAGCCGACACCTCGGGGGCGTCGGTAGGGGCGACCTCGGTTGCGAAGTCTGGATCGGGGTCCGGAACCAGCGGCGGGAGCGGATCCTCCTCCTTGGCCGAGCTCAGCTCGCCATCGGCCCGCAGCGGGATCAGCCCTTCCGATCCATCGGGCTTGGCCTCGCGGTCACCGAAGGTCACCATCGCCACATCGGTCGGCGCTGCGGCCCGAAGCGCTGCTCGCCGAGCCTTTGCCGTCTTCTTGTTTCCCCGGACCCTCGGCTTGGTCTTCGGTCGGAGTCCACCGACGATCAGGGCGCACTCCTGACACAACGGATCCCGATGGCCCCGCGGTGTGACCATGCAGACCCGGCAGAACTCGCCAAAGCACACCCGACACACGTCGATGGCTTCGTCGAATGGATCGTTTTCGCAGCGACCGTTCATGGAGACTTTCGGGCAGACTGGGACCTTCCAAACAGCATCGACCCAGGGCCGGATCGGCTTTAGCCCCTCCCGGGCCAGTCGGTCGTTCGGTTCGGTACAACTCCGGGGGGAGCGACAACCCGATGGTCATCCCGAACATCCTGGCCGAGCGATATGCCAGCGGCGCCATGGTCGACATCTTCGACCAGCGGAACCGGGTCGTCCTCGAGCGGCGGTTCTGGATCGCCGTGCTCGAGGCCCAGATCGCGCTGGGGCTCGACGTCGATCCGGCGTCGGTTGCCGACTACGAGGCGGTGGTCGACAAGGTCGACCTGGCCTCGATCGAGCGGCGGGATCGTGAGCTGAAGCACGACGTCAAGGCTCGCCTCGATGAGTTCAGCGCACTGGCCGGCCGGCAGGACGTCCACAAGGGCCTGACCAGCCGGGATCTGACGGAGAATGTCGAACAGTTGCTGATGTGGCGGGCGCTGGAGTTGGTTGAGCAACGCACCGTCGACCTCCTGGCGGTGTTGGCCGAACTGGCGGCCGAACACACCGCCCGCCCGATCGTGGCCCGGACCCACAATGTCCCGGCCCAGCCGACCACGGTCGGCAAGCGGTTGGCCCAGGTCGGCGAGGAACTGCTTGCCGCCCACCGGAACCTGGTTGCGGCCCAGGACGGCTTCGCAATCCGAGGTATCAAGGGCCCGGTCGGGTCCCAGCAGGACCAGCTGGACCTGCTCGGTTCCGCAGCCAAGGTTGCGGAACTGGAGACCCGGATCGCCGAGTATCTCGGGGTCCCGAGCGTGCTTGGCGCGGTGGGGCAGGTCTACCCCCGCTCCCGGGATTTCGAGGTGGTGTCGGCCCTGGTGCAGCTGGGGTCTGCACCGGCAAACCTGGCGTTGACGGTCCGGCTGATGGCCGGCCACGAGCTGGCGACCGAGGGGTTCAAGCCAGGACAGGTCGGTTCCTCCGCCATGCCCCACAAAATGAATACCCGGAGCTGCGAGCGGATCAATGGGCTGTACACGATCCTCCGGGGTCATCTGACCATGGCCGCCGGCCTGGCCGGTGATCAGTGGAATGAGGGAGACGTGTCGTGCTCGGTCGTGCGGCGGGTCGTGGTGCCCGATGCGTTCTTCACCATCGACGGGATGTTCGAGACCACGTTCGCAGTGCTGCGGGACTTCGGTGTCTTTCCCGAGGTGGTCGACGCCGAGTTGCGTCGATACCTGCCGTTCCTGGCCACCACCAAGCTCCTCATGCATGCGGTGCGCAACGGCGTGGGCCGAGAGACTGCGCACGAGGTCATCAAGACCCATGCGGTGGCGACGGCGCTCGACATGCGGGCCGGTAAGGCCGGAGGAGAGGCCCTGCTGGACCGGCTGGTCGAAGATGAATCGTTCCCCGGCACCAAGGACGAGTTGGTACGAATGATCGACAATCCCGCCGACCTGCTTGGCACCATTGATCAGCAGGTCGCAGGGTTCTGTTCGCAGGTCGGGGCGTTGCGGGCCGATCGTCCCGACCCCGTCTATCGAGGCGCAGACATCCTCTGACGCCAACAACCCCCGGTCGCCGGATCCGGCCGTAGCGCCCCAAAACGAACCATCCCCCTGGCCGGAGGCCACGGGGGACGGTGAACGGAGGCCCGGATCGAGCCTCTATGGAATAGGAGGGTCAGGCGGCCCGGCTGATCCCGGCCTTCTTGAGCACGGCGGCCGGGACGCCGATCTGGCGGAATGCGGCATAGGTGATGCCCTTACGCTCCGCATAGCCCTTTGCCACCCGGGCGAAGTCCTCTTCGAGGCGAACGAGATCGACACCGCTGTCCATCTGCTCGAGCTCGACCTCGAGGTCGAGCTTTTCCTGGGTCAACTGGAGCCGCTTCAGCGGATCGGCTTCTTCCAGCTCGATATCGATCTTGTCCAGGCGGCGGGAGATGGAGTCCTTGGTGCGCTTGCGGCCGCGCTTGGGGCGGCTCGACTCCAGCGCTTCCAGGTAGGCCCGCACCAGGCGGCCTTCGGCTCGACCTACCGCCAGCGCTTGCTTATGGTCGTCTGTCATCTGGGATTTCTTGGCAGCCATCTGGGGAATCCAGTCCTTGTGTCCTGTCGGGCAGGCCAACGTGGGAACGGGGTGCCTGCGATACCGGTAAAGCGTTGCTATTTCAACCAATCGGCGGTGATGATTACTGTAAACCATCGCCGTAGCTACTTGCACGCATAGGAGCGGGATTACTTCTGATCGTAGTAGTTATATGCGCTCTTCGATCAGAAGCTATTTATTCCCACGACCCGACAAACCGCTATTCATCGGGCAAATCCGACGACCATGAGCCGTTCGGCCCACTTGGTTCGAATTGGACGGATCGGCAAGATAACAAAGTTACCAAATGCCTGCTCCGCTCGTTTGGCACTTGACCCGCCGTCAAGCTTCCGGTCGTCAGGCTATTGGCAGTCGGACTATGAAGTCAATTGGTCGGCTCCGGGAACCGAGCGCTGTGGGCTTACGGGAAAGCCAGACTCAGGGCCCACCGTTGCCGGGCCCTGAGTGCTTGAGTGGTCGGGACCGGCGTCGATCCGGTGACCTACCGCTTTTCAGGCGGTCGCTCTACCAACTGAGCTACCCGACCTGGCTGCGTCGCCCCTTGACCGAACGGCCGATGAGGTGACTGCGCGGTCCCGACGAGATTTGAACTCGCGACCTCCGCCTTGACAGGGCGGCGTGCACTCCAGACTGCACTACGGGACCATATTGCCAAGTGTTCCGGCCTGGACCGGACCACGCTGCCCGATCCGACAGAACCGGACCGAGCTATTTGCCACGGGCGAGCCGTGCCAAGCACCCCCAACGGGATTTGAACCCGTGTTACCTGCGTGAAAGGCAGGCGTCCTAGGCCGCTGAACGATGGGGGCCGGTTGTGTTTCCCGACCGTACATCGATCCTGCCTGAGGGCCGGCTCAATCTAGCGAGAAACGTCGGAGAACCCACTCCGACCGGACCAGGATATCCGGTTCCTCCGCACCCCCGACCCAATTTCGGCCCGAGGGCCGATCACTGGTCCTCGGTCTCCGGGAGACTGGTGGTGAGCGACTCGACCATCTCGTGGACCAGCTCGCTGAGGAACCGATACAGCAGCTGGGATTCGGCGTGGGGATGGTCAGGGTCGACGAAGGTGTCCTCCTCCGAGACGTCGAGCATCGTGCCGAGGACCAGTCTGAGGTCGTTCAACACGCCCATCCACGAGGCCAGCTCTTCGCCGGTCAGCTCATCGGCCTCGGCGGTGGTCCGCATGATCTCGACCGCGGCCCGGCGCTTTTCGATCAGCTGGTCTCTGGCGAAGATCTGGTAGCCGGCGTCCCGCTCGGGGTCGTCGGTGTAGGCGGTCGGGAACAGCCGCCTGGCCTCCGGTCGGTCGCTGGTCTGGACCTCGTCCAGTTGATCGGCAAGCGTGAGGAGTCCCTGGCGGACGTTCGGGTCGAGTGTCACCTCGAACCGGTCGTCGCCGAGGGGGACGAACAGCCGCTTCGGCCGCCGAAAGAACATCAGCGCCTACTCATCGTGTTCCATCGTGGCCCACAGGCCGTGGCTGTGGAGCCGGTTGACGTCCCGCTCCGCCTCGGTCCGAGTGCCGCTGGAGACCGCAGCTCGGCCCTTCTCGTGGACATCGAGCATCAGCAGGTTTGCCTTCTCCTCGCTGTAACCGAACAGCTTGCGGAACACGTACGCCACATAGCTCATCAGGTTGATCGGGTCGTTCCAGACCACGACCACCCAGGGGCGATCCCTCGTCGGTAGAGGGGATCGAGAAAAAGGAAACCCGTACAGGATTCGAGCCGCTATGCCGCTCCGTGCGCCTGCTGGTGGGGTTGGGGGTCACCCCCCACCCCTTCGCTGTGTTCAGCCGGTGCGTCGACCGGTCTTGATGTCGGCGACGGTGACGAGTCCTGGATGCTGGTCTGGTCGTCGGCGTTTCGGTTGCCGTTTGGTTCGTGCCCGTTGTCGGCCTCTTTGTTGTTCGGCTCGGGTCTTGATGGCGTGGCAGTGGGAGCAGACGCCTTGGCCGTTGAGGTCGGGGTCTTCGATGTCTTCGGGGTGCCAGCCGGCGGCGAGTGCGTCGGCGTGGCCGAGGGTGTGGTCGGCTTGTTCGGCGGGCCCGGTGCAGCCTGGGTACTGGAGCTGGCAGACCCGGTCTCGGCGGAGGATGTAGAGGGCGACGCGTTTCGGGAAGCTGCGGCGGGTGCCTGACCATGACCCGGTGCCGCTGGGCCCGGGGGTCATCCTCCTGGGCGGGGGCTGTTCGGGGTGGGCTGGTTTGGCTGCGAGGGGGTCGGTTGATGTGGGGGTCGTGGCGCGTCGTTCGGGGTTGGTGGGACGAGCGGGTTGGGCACGGCGTCGTCCTCCGGGTACGCGGAAGAGCCCGGGGCGCTGCGGTGACGCTCCGGGCTCTCGGTAGGGGCAGGTTTGTCCGTGTGGTCTGCGCCTATCCGGTGGTGGGGGCGCAGTGGATCGAACCTACGCGGGAGACGCTAGCACGGTAGGACACTTCTGTGGTGGACCCTTGTGGATGGTGATGGAACGTTCTGGCCTGGTGGCGCGCTTGGGTGGGTGTGGGGGCGGCTTGCCGGTGTGGCCTGCCGGTCTTTGCCCGGGCCGCCTCCACACGTTCAGTCGGGTGCGACGAGGTCCTCGAGCTCCTCGACGATCGCCGACGGCGGGGGACCGTCGAACTCGCGGGCCGCCATCTCGGCGGCCTCGGCCTGGAGGCGGTCGAGCTCGTGGGCCTGGGCGACAGCGAGCCACGTCATCAGCTCGCCCATATCGGCCTTCGGGAGCTGGTTGGACTGGTGGTGGGCCCATTCGCCGACGAGGCGCCGGATGTGATCCATCGGGTTGGTCATGAACGCCCGGCGGTCCCGGTCGGTATCGAGGCCGATCAGGGCGGCCACGACCTCGGGGCGGACCTCGATGGTGACGGTGACCGGTAGGGCGAGTGGGTGCTCGGCGGTGTGGCGGATCTGGGCCGCGGTGGCGTCGATCTCAGGATCGGACATGTCGTGAGGGGATCGCATTGGTACCTCTTTCGTCTCGGAAGGGTCGGGTGTCGGTGGGTGGGGTCTACGGTCGGTGGATGGAACTGCGTGACGTGGAATGGTCAGATCCGGAAGCGGTCGAGGCCGTCAGGGCCGAGGTCGAGGAGATGGAGCCTGGTGGGTGGGCTCTGCGTCGGGAGGACGTCCTCCGTCTGATGGGCGAGCTCGTCGAGCGGGCCTAGTCGGGCCACGCCGGGTGTCGTCCAGTTGGAAGCTCTCCGGGTAGTAGCCCCAGACGTTGGCCATGTAGTTGAACGCAGCCCGGCGAGCGCCGGCACGGGTCGGCCGCCAACGACTCGAGGCCGACACGAGCCCGCTACTGGGCCTTGCCGTCCAACCGAACCACGCCTTCACGATCACCACTCGGCCACCACAGCCGTCGGTCCACACCTCGGACGGCACGCCAGGCCCAGCCGGCGGTTCGACGTAGTCAGCGGTCACCGCTCCTCCTTCACTCGATTCGCCATGGCGGCCCGTGTCCGCTCGACCGGCTCAGATGGCGGTAGAACATCCCGAAGATCACCGATCCACCGACCACGGTCCCGATGGCGAAGCTGGCCAGCCCAACCAGGAAGAGTTCACTAAGCGTCACGTCGGACCTCGTCCTGTCCGCCAGCATCTCCGACCTGACCGATCGACACCGCAAGCCCCACCTGAGCCGCAAGCGTCTCCACTTCAGCGCGGGCGTAGTCAACCGTCCTGTAGGTGTCACCCTCAACCAAACCTGGCGGCAACAAGTCGACCATGCCAGGAACCAGATCACCCGCGTGAGCACAGTCGAACCCAACCCACCACCAGCCCGGCAGATCTGGGAAATCAGGCCGGCCGTCTCCGTCCCAGGTCAGGCCCCAGTGGACCTCAACCGGAATGTCGGCGTAGTGGCGACCGTGCCAGGGGTGGCCTGGAGCGATGGCGACGTAGCCGCACCAGTGACCAAGGCCCGTGGGCCCGCGCCGCAGCACCCATGGGATGTCGCCGAACGCACCGTCAACCGAGTCCGGCTCATCTATCCACGGCTCAGTCGGCATAACGGTCCTTATGTGAGTTGGGGGTCATGCTGCGAGCGGCTCCCGTCGTCGTGTCGACTCGGGGTCGTCGAATGTGGCCGCCACTCGCTCGCTGATCCAGTCAGCGACGGGTGGGGTTACTGCGTTGCCGAGCCAGCGGGTGATCTGGGTGTTGTTCCCGTCGAGGAGGTAGTCCTTCGCGAAGCCCATCGCAGCTCGGAGCTCGGTAGCTGGCTTGAGCATCCGGAAGTGGACCTGGTCGAGGTCGATGCCGGCGTCGGGGTCGACGACCGTTGACACGTACCGTTCACGGGCGCCCGTGAGGGTGGCGAGGGGTTCGATGACGTGGCGGGCGCGGTCGTCGTAGTTGGCGTGGACGATTGGCAGGGTGGCTGAGAGCAGGCCGGTGGTGTCGCGACCAGTCACGACTCCAAGAGGGCTGGTTGGGTCGTGCCAGGCTGTGGCGCCTGGGCCGCCGTTGACCTTGGTGAACCCGGTGGATACGAGCCCGTGGTGGAAGCCGCCGGCGGTGACGGTTGTGATCGGTTCGGTGACGGGCTTCTGGCCGTACTTGATGGATCCGCCGCCTCGGAGTTCGACAAGGTGGGAGGCGACGCCCATGGTGTTGGTGCCGGTGACGGCAAACAAGGGGTCCGTGGCGTGTCGTGCGCGGGTCTGGCCAGGGTGTTCGTAGGTGTTGCCGGCTGCGGGCACCACGAACGATGCGAGGTTCATGTGATTGGCGCCGGCGACGATGGTTGGGATCTGCTCCCGGGTGACGTGGTACGGCCGGCCGCCGATCCGGTTGGGGATGACCATGCCGACCAGGCGGCCGTTGTCGAGGTGCATGAGTGGGTAGCCGGCGAACTTGCGGATGCCTCGTGCGATGCGGTCGATGGTGCGTTGGGCGAGCGGCCGAGGCCGGTCGCCGATGGTGGGGCCGAGGTCTGACCAGTCGATCGCGTCCAGGGCGGGCGGCCGGTAGGGGATGACTGGGGCGTCACAGGTCCGGCATCGGTAGCCGTACTGAGTGCCGAACTTGCCCCACTCAGCGAGTGGCCAAGTGGGCTTGGTTGGCTTGAACACCTGGCGAGCGGTGCGCCATTGGCCGTTGCACCGGTCACTCGTGCAGAAGGCGTCGGGAGTGTGGTCGAGATTGGGGGCGGGATGGCCGTTTCGCCAAAACACGACATACATGCGGTCGCGGGATTGAGGGCAGCCGAAGAATGCGGAGTTGAGGAAAAGCGCGCGCCAGTGGTAGCCGGCGCGTTCCCATCGGCGGAGCCAGTCCCGGAACTGGGAGCCGTCGCGGTTGGGTCCCCACCTGGTGGCCTCGACGACGTTCTCGACCACCACCACCTGCGGGTGGTGTGCTTCTGCGAACAGAAGCGGGCAGACCATCGTGACCCTCGACCGTTCGCTGTTGGCGTGGGCGTCCGTCGCGATCGGGTCGGTGTCGAACAGGCCGAGCTGGTAGGCAGGTTGGCCGGCGTAGAGCTTCTTGGCGTTGGCCGGCGAGTGATGTCGGCATGATGGTGAGGCCCACAGGTAGTCGGCCCGTGGCAGGTCGGCAGGGTGGATGTAGGACCCGGCGTCTGGGTCGATCAGGTCGGCCAGGTGGTGCTCGGTGTCTGGGAAGTTCGCTGCGTGAACGGCCAGAGCAGCGCGGTCGTGGTTGGCTGCTGCGATGACTTCCACGCCGGCTGTGTGGAGACCCTGGCTGGACCCGCCGGCGCCTGAGAACATGTCGAGAGCTCGCACCGTGCTCATGAACACCCTCTCCTTAGTGAGGCGACCGGGCGGGTCGTGGCTGGTTGGGTGATACTGCGTTCATGAGGTCGGTTCCGTTGGTTGCTGGGGTGCTGGTCGTGTTGGCCGGGTTGGGTCTGGTGACGGTGCTGGTGGTGTCGGAGGATGACGGGCCTGCGCCGGTGACTCGTGGGTTGAATGGCGTGGTTGAGCAGGGGGAGGTCCCGGCCGAGGTCGAGGCTCTGGTTGGTCTCGAGTTGGACGAGTTCCGGGCTCGGGTTGGTGAGCTCGGGTTCTCGGTCGCTGTTGCTGTCGAGGACGG
Organism: Actinomycetota bacterium; assembly: GCA_039029715.1. Lineage (GTDB taxonomy): Bacteria > Actinomycetota > Acidimicrobiia > Acidimicrobiales > SZUA-35 > JAHELU01. The sequence continues at coordinate 12,787 of JBCCFN010000044.1, forward strand.
TGAGGGGCAGATGGTTACTGCTGTCCGCGACCCCGGCCGGGTGTTGGTGTCGGTGAAGGGCGGGTTTGTGGTTGCCGCCGAGATGGGCGGCTAGTACAGGACGAAGTGGGTGCCGAAGAGGTTGTCGTCGAGGGCGGTGTAGCCGCAGTCGCCGTTGCCGCCGGTGGCGGAGGCGATCATGCCTGAGGGCCAGTACTTGCCGCCGGAGTAGCGCCAGACGGGGCCGCCGCTGTCGCCGAGTTCGCAGTCGGCTGGGGTCTTGGAGACGTAGATCGTGTAGCCGAGGTCGTTGATGACGACGTTGACCTGGTTGACGGTGCCGCAGCGCTGGACTCGGGATGCTTGCCCGAAGTGGCAGTAGTAGACGTTGCGGAAGATGTGCCCGGCGTGGGCTTCCATGTCGACCTGGACGGTGGGGGTGATCTGGGTCATCCAGGACACGCCTCCGGCGACGATGCGCATGCGGTCCTGGTAGCCGCCGACTTGGCGTTCGTCGATGAACTGGGAGGGCCAGGCGTCGATGGTGTAGGGGAGGAGTCCGCAGTGGCCGGTGGTGAGGTAGCCGCCGTTGTGGTCGAGGGTGTCCCAGACGCCCCAGCCGGTGGTGCACCACTGGGACAGGTCGATCTGGTTGACGATCCCTCGGCCGCCTCGAGCGAGCCGGTCGGGGTCGGCTGGGCGGACCGAGAGGTCGATGTCGGGGCCGGCGGCGTCGCGGGCGTCGTTGAGGATCCCGACCCTGGTCCGGAAGCCGGTGCCTTGGGTGACGATGACGTCGTACCGGTCGTCGATCGGGTCGTAGGTGACAGCGTCTGCCTTGGTGGCGGCGGTGACCCGCTTGGCGAGGTCGGCCCGTTCGGTGCGGGTGAGGGTGGCGGTGCGGACTTCGACGTTGTCGGGGATCGGGGTGTCGGCGAACCGGCCGTCGTTGGGGGTGTCGGGTTCGACGACCAGGATTCCTGAGCGGCCGTCTGGGGTGGCGGCGAACTCGATGTAGTCGGGGTCGCGGAGGACGGACTCGCCGAACCGGACGAGCTTGTCCTGGGTGTCGAGGAACTCCCGGGTCTCGGGGATGGACAGGCCGAGCTGGTCGGCGATGGCCTTGACCCCGTCGTTGTAGGCGTCGGTCTGGTCCTTCGACGGGGCGCCGGGGGTGGTGGTTGGCGGGCCGGTCTGGGCCGGTCGTGCCTCGACCGCGGTGTCGGCGGGTCCGCGGGTGGCTTGGCCGGATGACGGTGCTGCGAGGAGGGTCGCCATCGTGGCGAGCGCTACCAGCGCAGCGAGTAGGTGGGTGAGTTTCTTCACGTGTTCTCCTTGGGGTTGTGGGGGTGTGAAGGTCAGGTGAGGTCGGGTCGGGGGTTGGCGAGGTCGTAGACGAGGCCGAGTTCCTGGGCGACGGCGAACAGGACGGTGGACCAGATCCGGGCGAGGGCGATGCAGTCGCTCTTGCGGCCTTCCTCGGCCGCGGCTGCGAACTCGCGGAGGATGGCGGTGAGGACCTCGGTGCGGTTCATGCGCCACACCTCGACGTCTGCCGGTTCTCCGATCAGGAGGGGGATCCGGTCGACGGTCATGCGGCCGGCCCGTTCTGTCGGCCGTGGTGGTAGAACCGTTCAGCGGCTCGGCGCTCGTCGGGGGTCATGGCCAGCCATTCGGCCGGCGGGTCGATCTTGGGTTGGCCGGTCGCTGCCCGGAACCGGTCCCATTCGGCTTCGGCGTCGAGGTGGTCGACGATGGCGGCCCGGTTGAACCGGTAGCGGACGGCGAGGCGGGCGAGGTCGAGGAGGACGCTCATGCCGGCGGCCGGTCGGTGTCGATGAGGCCCAGGCGGATGGCTTGGATGAGGGCCCCGGCCCGGGTCTGGGTGTCGAGCTTGTGGGCGATGCTGGCCAGCTGGTTGGCGACGGTCTTTGTGCTCTTGTCGAGGTGGACGGCGATCAGCTTGTTGCCGGCGCCGTTGGTGTCCCAGAACGCTTGGAGGACCTCGATCTCGGACGGGAGGAGGTGGTGGTGCTCGGTCATGGGTTCGGTTCCTTGGTCAGGTCGGAGAGGTGGTGGATCTCGGCGATGAGGCGGCGGGCGGCGGCGAGCTCGACGGCGGCGGCGTGGACGGTGGCGAGGTCGATCAGGCCGTTGACTTCGATGTCGTGGTGGCCGGCCCAGCGCAGCCGTTGCTGGAGTTCCTTGGTGACGGCGTCGACGGTCGGGGTTGTGGCTGGGGCGAGGAGGGACACGTACTCGGTGAAGAAGTCGTCCCACGGGAACCCGGTACCGGGGTCGGACCGGCGGGTCGGGTCTCGGCGGGCGTGGGAGATGAACCCGGAGGCGGTCAGGTTGTTCGATTCGGCCTTCGTGAGGAGCCGGGGTGCCGGGGCCGGGAGGCCCTGTGAGGTGAGCCACCCGGCGGCGATGGCCGCCATCTGGGCGGCGGTGTCGACGAACTGGCTGCGCCGCTCGGCGGGGAGGGTGGGCCAGTCCTCGGCGTTCATCGCGAGGCTGATCCCGATCGCCCACTCGTTGGAGCCGGTCCCGTCCTGGAACGCCTCGTTCTCGAAGCGGACGAGCTGGATGATCGAGTCGGCGTCGCCGATCAGGTGATACGACCCAGCATCGGACCGGTCTCGGATGAACCGGGCGACGTTCTCGGCTTTCGGGTCCGGGCCGGTCTGGTCGGTGCCGGATTCGGCGGTGTGGACCACGATCACGGAGCGGACCTTGGAGCGGCGGCCGACCCGGAACTGGCCCCGATCGCGGAGCGGTGTGTTGTCTTCGAGGTAGATCCCTTTGCGGAGCGTCGCGGTCACTGGTCGCCCGCTTCCTGGTCTTCTCGGAGGCGGTGGATGCGGGGATCGTGGCGTCGATCTTCTTCGTGGTGGAGCTCGTAGATCGACCGGGTTCGTGGCCACAGCCACCACGCCATCGCGGCGATGGTCCAGGTGAGGATCGTGAGGGCGCCGAGGGTGCTCGCCCCGATCGCGATGGCGATGTTGAGGGCGAGGAGGGGGATGCCGAGGCCGGCGGCGACGATGGCGATCAGCCGGGCGGGGTTGCGGTCGAGGGCCAGGGCGATGCGCTCGTCGATCGAGGACCCGGTTTCGCTCATGGCCGGGTGTGGAGCTGTTCGATAGCCCAGTTGGCGGCCTCGAGACGGGTGAGGACCATGGCCGATCGGGGCCGGCTCGCTGCGATGGTCGGGTTGTGCAGCGCGGAGGTGAGCTTGGCCGCCCAGTTGGTGAGCTCGTGGATGTGCCACGGGTCTGGCCTGAGCCGGTCGGGTCGGGGTTGGTCGGTGTAGGCCAGGGCGTGATCGATCGCGTCGGCCAGCGCGGTCGATGCCGGGCCGAGTTCCCGGCGGACCGCGGCGAGCGAGGCCCGGTGGTACACCCGGCGGGTGTCGGTGCTGGTGGGGGTGGTCATGCGGGTAGGTCTCCTGTGGTGAGCAGGTGTTGGATCTCGGGCCAGTCGGAGGGGCGCCAAACCCGGTAGATGACGACGCCGCCGGCGCACGCTTCGAGAGCGTCGCCCCATTTGCGCTGCTCGTCGGTGACGCGGCCTCGCTGGGATTTGAACTCGGCGAACACGACCCGCTGGGGGAAGCGGGCCCGGACGAACGTGACGTCGGGGTAGCCCTTGTGGCCCTGGATCGGGGTGCGCCACTGGCCGTCCCGGGTGCGGGCTGGGCGGGTGTGGTGGCAGAGCCAGCCGGTCATGGCGGCGAGGTCGATCGCTGCGGCCTGGAGGGACGCCTCCGATGCGAACAGGTGGTGCTGGCCGGTCATGGTGTGGACACCAGCCAGATCAGGGCCACGCCGGAGCCGGCGACAGCGGCGAGGAGCATCACGAGCCCGGCGATCGGGTCGTGGACCTGGACGGGGATCGAGGCCAGTCCGAGGAGGAGGGACAGGAACAGGGCGATGAACGCTTGGCGGGAGGTCATCCGGTGGTCTCCTGTTCGGCGACGATCAGGCGGTCGGTGTCGAGCAGCCCGTCGGTGGTGATCGTCCCGGTCCCGCGTTCCTGCTCGGTGGTGGCGCGGGCGTTCTCCTTGTTGCGGCGTCTTTCGGTCTTCTTCCGGCACTTGTCGTCTTCGCCGTTCCAGGACTTCTGACCGGGTTTGATCTCGTCACCACAGGTCCGGCAGTAGCGCTTCTCGTCGCCTTCGCGAGCGCCGCAGAGTTTCCCGTCGACGGTGCGGTGGCACTTCGTTGAGTCGGCGGGGAGCGGGTATTTGCAGCGGGGGCAGACCCGCACGAGGCGGACCTGGGCGAACCCTTCGAGGTCGTCGGCGAGCGACACCGTGTCGCGCACCCATCGGCGGTACTTCGTGGCGACCCTCGCAGCGTCGGCAGCGCCCTGGTCGGGGTGGTCGGCGTGCGCCTCGGGGACGGTCAACGCAGGGAGAGGCTTGCCCTTGTCGTCGACGGCGTGGTGGGGCTGTCGGGGAGCGGTCGAGCTCGACGACGGGTAGCCAACGTCTGCCGCTTCGCGGATCGCCTGGAGGATGTGGCGGCCCTGGCCTCCGGCGATCACCTTGATGATCCGGGCGGCGGCGTTCAACGCTTGGGCCTGATCGGTGGATGTCAGGCGGCGGGTCATGCGAAGAGACCCATCTGGCCGTGGAGCTGCGGTGCGACCCCGAACAGGGATTGCTTGACCTCGTCGTAACGGGCGGCGTGGAGTGACTGGTTGGCGGGGTCGAGGTCGATGCCGATGGCGTCCCGGCCGTGGAGGTCAGCAACGGCGAGGGTGGTGCCGGTGCCGGCGAATGGGTCGAGCACGACTCCGGGCCGGTAGTTGTCGTGGCCGCAGTCCGACCAGCCGGTCGTCGTGGCGTTGCGGGTGAGGTGGCGGTGCCCGAAGCCGACCGCGCCGGGTCCTTGGACTCCGTTCGGTGCCCCAGCTGCGCGCTGCTCGGACGAGACCGGGGACGGTGCGACGTCCACCAGTCGGCGACGGGGCTTGCCGCAGGTTCGGCACACCTCGAGCGGACACATGGCGAGGACGAGGCGCTCGGCGAGTTTGGGTGGCCACATGGCGTAGTGGGCGAGGCCGGATCCTTGGGTGTTGACGAGCCAGGTCAGGTCACCGTCGGCCTCGGTGTCGTGCCAGTGATCGAGCGGTGGCGCGCCGTCTGCGTTCTGGACGATCCCGCTCTGGGGCCGTCCGAGACCGTCCGCACGCGAGGACCCTTTGATCCGGCGCTGCACCCGATCAGGTTCCGTGAGAGGCGAGCGGACCGCGTCGAGGTCGAACCAGCGGTCCCTGGTCGTTGTGGCGACGGTGATGTACGACGTGGCCGGCCGGTACTTGTCGCCCAGAGCGCCGACCGGCGGGTTGTTCCGTGCCCAGGTGATCAGGTTCCGGATTCGCCACGGTTCGATCGTCTGGTCGGGGTCGAGGAGGTTGCGGCCGTAGGCGAGTGACCAGGCGTAGAGCGTCGGGACTCCGGTGAGGGATTTCCGCATCGGCCACCCGGTGCCTTTGGCTGGCCTCGGCGGCCGGCCGCTGCCCTTGTTGCAGTGGCCTCCTGCGCCGTCGACCCTGGTGCGCGCTGCTGATCTGGTGGTCTTCGGCTGCCCGGCCCGCATGCCGAGAGGGTCGTAGTCGCCGCCGGATCCGCCCGACCCGGAGTAGGTGTCGCCGAGCTCGACAGCGATCGAACCGTGGGGGGCGAGCACGCGGCGGAACTCGGCGGTGAGGTCGATGAGGTTGGCGAGGAAGTCGGCGGGGGTGGCTTCGGAGCCCCACTGCCCGTCGAGGTTGTTGTAGTTCCGGAGCGCCAGGAACGGCGGGGACGTGGCCACGAGATCGATGGACTGGTCGGGGATGGTACGGATCTGTTCGAGGGCGGGGCCGAGGAGGTTGGTGATCACTCGCTTTCCCCCTGCGGCTCGTCGGCGTCGGGCAGCAGCCAGATCCCTTCGAGGACGTTGCGCGGGAGGACCGTGGTTTCGGTCGGGTCGATCGTGATCGACGAGGGGCCGGAGACGAACGGGAGCCGCCGCTCGGGGCTGCCGGGGCTGAGGGCGCGGTGGGCCCACTGCCGGTACCCGAACGCTGCCCGATCGATCGCGCTGTCGGTGTTGGTGCGGAGTTCGACGATCAGGTCGGCCAGGGCGTGGTGCTCGTCTGCGGGGACGTCGGCGAGGAGCTTCTCGGTCTCGTCGGTGATCAGCTTGTCGAGCACGATGCGGATCGTCTCGACCGTGGTGAGAGCTGCGAACACGGTCCGGTCGCTGAGGCTGGTCACGCCGCCTCCTCAGTTGGTTCGGGGCGGTCGGGGAGCTGGGCTCTGGCCTGGGCGATGAGGGCCCGGCCGGCGGCTCTGGGGTCGGTGCCGTTGGCCCGGTGGGTGCGGTCGGTGTTGGCGACCCACTGGTCGTACTGGTCGGCGGTGATCGGGCGGCCGCGGTTCCCTGGGCATCGGGTGAGCGCGGTGGTCGGTTTGGTGTCGTTCATGACCTGGATGCGGAGTTCGCCGACTCCTTCGCAATTGCAGGACGGCAGGTGGTAGGGGACGTCCCGCCGGCCCGGATCGACAGCGGTCGGGGTGGGGGCGGGTTCGCCTCGGTTGTCGGCCTGGAGGGCCGCTGCGAACTCGGCCGCTGTGGCCGGCTGGGTCTGGTCGGCGATGGCTTCGGCGGTGGTCGGGGTGTGGCCTCGGAGCGCGGCCCGGAGCTGGAGGGCGTCGGTGTCGGTGACGTCCCAGCCGTACCGGTCGGCGAGCGACGCGATCAGCTCAGCGGCCCGGTCGGTGGCGGTGGTCATGCCGCCGCCTTCTTTCGCCATTCCTCGGCGTCAGGGCAGTCGGCGAAGTGGCTTCGCCAGATCGGGCGAGTCGGGTCGGCTACGGCGGCCTTCGGGAGGACCGAGACGGTGATCTCGGTGCCGCCGAACAGGTCGACGATGGCGCCGGACTGTTGGATTCGGCCGATCTCACCCGGCCCGTCATCGGGCCAGGCCATGGGTGCGAGGACCCTGGGGTCGGGGTCCCAGACGACAGGCATGCGAGCGCCGGCATCTGTGCGGATGAACACGATCGACCGGCCGCACGACCGACATCGTGTCGGGCTCAGCTCGGTCATGCCGTGGCCTCCCGGGCGTCGTGGCGGGCGAAGAACTCGGCGATGTCCTTGGCGGTTTCGAGGCGGAACGTCGGGGGTGGGCCGGCGACGATGGTCAGCCAGTACGGGACCGGGTTGCGTGCCTCGGCCGCCGCTCGGACAGCGACGGCTTCGAGGTCGGCCTGGCACCACCCGGCCATCACTGCGGCGACCCGGGCGCTGGTCACGCCCTCGGCCTGGGCGGCATCGACCAGGTCCCGAGGGGTCATCAGGACCGAGCGGTCGCCGTAGAGAATCTTGACCACAGCGGCGGCGGCCAGGCGGGGGCCGCCGGAGTCTTGGGTCGATCGCGCGCGCCGCCGCTGTTCTCTGACCTGCTCTGTACTGCTCTGCTCTGGGTCGAGCAGAGCGTCAACGAACTGTTGGGTGTCGTCGTCGGTCTCGGGCGGCTCGGTAGCGGCTCGGTTTCGGCGGGCTTCGCCGCTCCGCACCCCTGCTGACCTGGCCTTTTCCCGCTTGGCTTCGATCTGGGCTCGGGTGGCGTGGCCGTCGAGAAAGTCGACGATCTCCCAGCCGGCCGGCACGTCGACGCGTTGCAGCAGGCATGCAGACTGCAAGCGCGCTGTGTGCATGCGGACTGCGCGGGGTTGGCCGAGTGCACGCAGTTGGCTGTCGGTGATGATGCCGTCGGTCATGTTCCGGTCCGCGAAGTCGGTCATGCGGAGGAAGAACACGGCGGTCGGAACACCGACCTCGAGCACCTTGGCGTGGTCCCAGAAGCCGTGCGGGAGACGGGAGTAGGTCCCGGACCAGAGGCTCATGCGGAGGCGCCTCCGGTGATCTCGGCGGCGGTGACGGCCGGGCCGCCGGTGGCGATGGGGAAGGCCTGGTCGACGGTCATCTCGCCGGTGGTGAGGGACCGGAAGGTGGCCTTGAGCTGGACGATGTCGTAGACGGTCCAGTCGGTCAGGGCCTTCCCGAAGCGGGCCTCGATTCGGGCCTGGTCGACGCCGAACTGGGAGAACAGCCCGACGGCGGCCAGGGCCCGGTCTTCGATGGTGGGGCCGTCGCCGTCGGATCCTCGGCCGAGAGTGGCCCGGCAGATGTCCTCGGCCTCGTCGCAGAACCACGCCGGGATGACCTGGAAGATCGCCTCTCGGACAGCGCGGCCGGCCATGGCCTGGAGGGACTCTCGGACGTCTCGTTGGCTGGTGAGCGGGGTCGAGCCGTCGCTGGTGTCGCGGACGTGGTAGACGATGAAGTCCGACACCGCTCGGGTGTTGGCTTCCATGTCCCACGCCCAGGCCTGCATCTCGGACCAGCCGGCGTGGCGGCGGAGTTCTCGGACGCCGTGCTGGACGTTGCCCCAGCATCGGGCGACTTCTCGGGCCAGGGCTACCGAGGCGCCGGTGATCGTGGCGTTGCCTCTGGGGTAGGCGTAGAACGCCCGCTCGGCCATGGCCGGCATCTCGCAGGACATGCGGAGCTGGGAGCGGCAGTGGTCGACGTGGCGGGGTCGTTCGTGGGCGACGACGACGGCTGCTTGGACCTCGGCCACGGCCCTGGCCTGTTCGACTGCTGTCGACTGGGAGACCTGGTCGGGTCCGGTGACAGCGCGGAGGTGTTCGGGTGGGATTGCGGGCATCAGAGAATCCCTTCTCGGCGGAGGGCCCACGTCGGGATGGACACGGCGTGGACGTCGGGCGGGTAGCCGGGCCAGTCGTCGTTGGCGGTGCACTCGGCGTAGACCTGGCGGGCCCACCGGTTCCGGGCCCGGCCGGCGGCCATGGTCTGGGCGTCGAGCTGGTAGACCGCGACCAGGTGTGGTGGTTCGGTCTCCTGGACGATGAACAGGAACGACGGGTCGACACCGAGGTTGAGGGCGTTCACGCCGTCGAGGTAGTGGCAGGCTTGCTGGTGGTAGCCGTAGTCGTAGACGGACTTGCCGAACGCGTCCGGGGCGGCAGATCGGGCGGTCTTGTAGTCGGGGACCAGGGACCGGCCGCCGTCAGGGGCGTCCCTCAGCCAGTCCAGGCGGGCCCGGCAGCGGACCCCGGACTCGGGGTCGTCCCAGACGATGGTCTGTTCGGCGGAGCCGCCGTCCGGGTCGAGGAGCGGCCCGGCGAGGGGATGCTCGCGGAGGGCGTCGGCCATCGCCTTGACCCTCTCGAAGTCCTTTGCGAGGACGGGGATCTTCCCGGCCGCTTCGGCCTCGGCCTTGGCTTCCTTGGCCTTCTTCGTCCGCCAGTCCGCAGCGTCGATCTCTTCGATCTCTGGGCCGGAGCCGAGGACGACACGGTGGGCGGCCGACCCGAGGGCCTGGGCGGCCGTTGAGGGGGACGGGTTGTCCGCCGCCCACCGGTACTTGGCCGGCGACTCGATGATGAGCTTCGACCCCGACGACGACAGCGAGCCGCCTTCGACCGGGTCGGCGTGGTAGACGTCTTCGGGGACGTCGGGGAACAGCCCGGGCCCGGTGATGGTGGTCATGTCGCCGCGGGCATAAGCGCGCCGAAGAGGAGACCGGATCGGATTCGGGTCAGGCCTCGGCCGCCGGCCATGCTGAACAAGAGCGGACCGGTCAGGTCTCGCAGCCCGCCAAGTCGGCCGAGCGTGTCGGCGGGGTAGGCCACCAGATCGGTTGCCACTGGTTTGCCGTTCGCGAGAAGCGCTCGCCAGTTCGGGTAAGCAGCGTCAAACACGGGAATGGCTAGCCGTTCCCGGTCGGTTTCGACGACGAACATCTGTCGGTCGAACGCTGGGTCGAGCGTTGGGGTGTCTTCGGATTCCATCGAGCGGATCGAGATCCACAGCTTCGGCGGTGGTTGGTCGTCCCGGTCGGCGGCGCGGGCTTCACCGTGGGCGAACTTCATCAGCGACTGCATGCGCTTGTTGGTGTCTCGCACGACGAACGAAGCGAGCGGTGCCTCGTCAAGGCCGGGGCCCGCAACCCCGGTGTCGTAGTCCGGGATGGGCACCCAAGAGCCGATCAGGAT
>JBCCFN010000045.1:0-22207 GCA_039029715.1 Actinomycetota bacterium
CCACCTCATCGAGCAGGTCTTCCCGCAGCGTGCAGCAGATGCAGCCGTTGCTCATCTCGACCAGGCGCTCTTCGACCCGGTCGAGGTGGGCGTCGCCGTCGGCCACGAGTTGTGCATCGATGTTCACCTCGGACATGTCGTTGACAATGACCGCAACGCGTTTGCCTTCCCGGTTGGACAGCACATGGTTGAGGAGCGTGGTCTTGCCCGATCCGAGGAATCCGGACAGGACCGTCACCGGCAGGCGGCGATCGGTGGGATCTGAGGTTGGCGCGACTGGCATGGCGTGAACGCTACCATGAGAATGAGAATCACTCTTGGTTAGCTGGCAATCCCGATCTGATCGCTCAGATCAGGTGCATGATCTTGGCCATCCGGTCAACGGTCGTAGGCAGCTTTGCGGCCGAGCTCGTCTGGAGACTCGGTCGGTCCGGGTGCCGCCGCTCGTTCTGCGGCGATGGGCGCCATGCGGCGGTCCGTCTGGGCCGGCTCCAGTTCCCAGCCGTCCCGGCCGGCTGCCTTGGTTACGTAGAGGGCGCGGTCGGCTCGGGCCAGGACGGTCCGAAGCGACTCCCCGTCGCCGTACTCGGTCAATCCGATGGAGCAGGTCACCGGGATCACTGCGGCACCGGTCTTGACCGGTGCGGTCAGTGCGTCCCGCATGCGGGTGGCGGCCTCCCCGGCGTCGGCAACGGTGCCGGGCGGAAGGGCGATGATGAACTCGTCGCCACCTGCTCTGGCCACGGTTGCGTCCTCGCCGAGCGCAGCCGACCACCGTCTGGCCACGGCGACCAGGACCTCATCGCCGGCCCGGTGGCCGTGGGTGTCGTTGACGGACTTGAAGTGATCGATGTCGGCAAAGGCGATCCAGCCTTCGCCTCGGAGCGATTCGGTCTCGGATCCGCCGGTCATCAGCTCGGTGAAGGCCCGCCGGTTGAGCAGTCGAGTCAGCGCGTCGTGGGATGCCAGATCGGCCAGGACCTCGTTCGTCGATTCGAGCTCGGCCGTTCTGGCCGCCAACGACTCAGCGAGGGAGCTGACCTCCCAGCGGGCATTGATCGCCGCCTCCACCGTCCGGTGGAGCGAGGCGAAGATGGCGACCGAGTAGACGCCGCCGAGCATCAGCAGGGCGGCGAGCACGAGGTCGAAGGAGTCGCCGCCGATGCCGATTGCCACCGCTCCGACCAACGTCACCGATCCGATGGCAGCGAGGAAGACCGGACGAGCCGGGGATGCGACCGCGGTGACGACGCTCTGGTTGCCGAACAGCCACAGTACGACGACGGCCGCCCATTCCGGCGAGTCCGGGCGGACGAAGGCCGGGATCAGACCCCAGACGACCCCGCTGACTCCCATGATGCCGACCAGCCATCGGAGCTGATCCTGTACCCGTCGGCCGGGCGCGGTCAGCCGATCGAGGGCGGCCACACAACAGGCGGACACCAGGAGCCGGATCGCCAACCACGCCGCCAGTCCGGTCGGGCTGAACCGGAACAGGATCACCGAGAACATGACCACAGACACGCCGCTGGTGAACATCGACTTGCGAACGGCGGGGATCAACGCCCCGACCCGCCCTCGCTGGAGGGCGTCGGTCAGGGTTGGGGTGGCCATCGGATCCGGGTGCGAGTCCGTCATTGAGGGCGAAGGAGGGTGGTTGGCGTCGCGCAGCCGCCGGTCGACAGCTCGTCGATGTCCAATCGGCAGGCCGGGGGTGGACCTGAGCCGACGATGTCTGCCGGCGTTCAGTCCGAGTAGTAGCGACGTTCGGTGGTGAGTCGGTAGGACCGGCCTGCGGCGCCGTCGCCATCGTCCGGCCAGTCGAGCCCGATCGCCCGGAGGAAGTCGGTGAACTGCCAGACATCGCCAACCGTGAACTCGTCCTCCGGGTAGGCCCGGGTCCCGTCGTCGTCCGCCGTCCACGGTCGGAGGTACCGCTCGATCCGTTCGACCGGGACGTTCGGGAGCTGCGCAGCCAACTCGACGGCGTCGCCGCTGGTCGAGCGGGGGCCGCCGTCGTCATCCTCGAAGTAGTCCGGGATGGTCGAGAACCGGTGCCGAGGGTGGCCGCGATCGAACAGGACGTAGCTCCAGAGGTCGCCGTCGTGGACCGAGATCGTGAGGGTGGCGCAACCGAGGGCCTGGGAGAGGAACCGGGCTGCGTCGTCGGCATCGTGAAACGATCCCGGGCAGGTCACGAGCACCCCGGCCGGGTACTCGGTCGCTCCGGCACAGTCGGGCCCGACGGCGTCTGTCCGTTCGGCGATGCCGTCGCACCGCTCGGCGTAGGCCATCAGGCCGACACCGACCTCGGTCTCGCTCTTCGCCACGACGGCGATCACATCCAGGAACAGCCCCACGTGTGGCCCTTTCGCCTTTGCCCTGTACCGCTCACGCTAGTACCGCCGGACCGCGTCCGCGTTCGGCGTGCTACCGTCGCCCCCGAATCGTTCCCGGCGGAGGACGAGCGGCGTGCCCCCAATCGACGAACCGGCGTTCGACCGGCTGTACGAGGCCCACGCGGGCCAGGTGGCGGCCTTCGTGCTGCGCCGCTGTCAGCGTGACGACGCAGCGGACATCGTGTCCGAGACCTTCCTTGTGGCCTGGCGGCGACGGGACGAGATCCCGTCCGAACCGATGACCAGGGCCTGGCTCTACGGGGTCGCCCGCCGTGTCGCCGCCAATCATCATCGGGGGACCCGCCGCCGCAACCGGTTGACCGAGCGGGTCTCGAGCCAGATCGCAACCGCGCTGCGGACCACGCCGGATCCCCAGTCGTGGCGGGCCGAGGCCGGAGAGTTGACCGAGGCCCTGATCCGACTGTCGGCGGAGGACCGGGAGCTGCTGTTCCTGACCGCCTGGGAGGAACTGACCCCGGCCGAGATCGCCCAGGTCCTTGACCTCCCGGCCCGGGTCGTCCACAAACGACTCCACCGGGCCCGCCGGCGGCTGCAGGCGCTGCTCCAACCGGGCGGTGGCCAGAGCGGTGGCCAGGACCAGACCAGGGAGGAGGCCGGTGTCGATGTCCGATGACCTGCGCCCCGTCCCGGACCACGACGCCACCGACCTCGACCGTCGACTGGCGGCCCTCGACCCGCTGGCCGATCCCGGTTTCGCCGACCGGTTCGGCGCCGCTGGGGGCGACCGCCGCCGGGCCGACCACGCCGATGCGGACCAGGAGGACCGGATCACGTCGATCGATCGTCGAGGTCGGCCGATGGCCCCGCTGCTCGCGGCCGCAGCCGCCCTGCTGCTCGTCGCTGCGGCCGGCGCCGCCCTGTGGACGGCCGGGCCGGATCGGGACACTGCGGTGGAATCGATCGACGGGCCGCCGTCGCCAGACACCCTGATCGTCGAACCGGCGCCGACCACCAGCACGCCACCGGCCTCGACCACGGTCGTACCTCCGCCCGCATCGACGACGTCTGTCGCACCGTCGCCGGTCACCGATGCGCCGTCCGAACCGACCGCAGCGAGAGACCCGCTCGTCCAGCCGTTCGCCTGGAACAGCCCGTGGAACGTCCCGATCGGCGACCGGGCCCGCTACGTCCCGGCCGGCATCGAACCACCGACCGCGGGGCCGAGCATCGAGGAAGCGATCCTGATCCTGACCCCGGACGCCCCGCTGGCGCCGGTCAACCGCACGAACACCGGCTGGCGGACCGGGCCGCCCCGCTGCGAGGCCGTCGATCTCTCGGTCAAGCAGTTCGGGGGCGACCTGGTGCCGATCCCGGGCGACTTCGTGACCGAGGGTTCCCATCTCGGCCGCTACCCGGGCCACGCGTCAGCGATCCTCGAACCAGACGGGCGAACCGTCCGGCAGTCGCAACCCCTCCATGTCTGTGCCGACGGCGTCGCCGTCTCCCGGGTCGACTACCCGAGCGATGATCTCGTGACCGGTGACGGGATCGCCGGTGCCCACGGCGGCTCGGGGCTGTCGAGCATCGGTGGAACGATCCGGCTGGCCGATCTCGACGCCGGGCGGATCGCCCACGCCATCAAGCTCACCGTCGACGCCGGTCGATATCTGAGCCCCGACGGCGGCGCCCATCGCTGGCCGGCGACCAGGGCCGACGCCTACGCCACCGACCCGGACCAGGCATGCCGCTACGGCGGCACCGAGCCCGCCGTGCGGATGGGGGCGCTGCTGGCCCTTCGACCGGACTTCGACCTGGCCGGGTTGGAGACCGACTTCGGCCGGCTGCTGGCCACGGCCCTGGTCGACTATGGCGGCTATGTGGTCGGAGACACCTGCCAGGACACGATCGGGGTAGTGACCGAGTGGAGTCCGGACGGGCGGGTGATCGACGAGGTCGCGGCCCGCTACGGCATCGACCTCCGGGGCGGCCGACCGGGCACCTGCACCGGCGAGGACCAGACGTGCCGCTACGGGCGGGACATGGCCACGATCGCCTCTGCGCTGCATGTCGTGGATGACAACGGGCCGGCCACGCCCGGCGGTGCCGGCGAGCGCCTGGCTCCCTGCGCCGCACCCTTCGCCGACGGGACCGGCGGCCCGCCACCGGGCTCGTTCTGCGACTGATCGGCGCTCGGCCGGGATTTCTGCCGGCGAAGGGGAAGATCGGCGGGTCGACCGGACACAAGGCCAGGGTGAGCGATCATCGGGGAGGCAGTGTGGGCGGATGGCGGGGTGGCAATCGATCGAGCTGGTCGGGGCGTCTGGCGACGTCCGGGCCGAGTCGCCGGCCGGTATTGGCCGGCCTGCTCGGCATCGTGGTGGTCCTGGGCGTGGTGGCCGCAGCGGACGCCGGTCGGCGGCTGCGGATCGTGCGGCCGGCCGCAGACAGCTGCTACGTGACCGCCTACGGGCTCGACCAGGCCCAGCGGGACTTCCGGGCCAACTGCCCCGGCCGACCCCAGGTCGACTGCGACCGTGGCCAGGACGGCTGGACCTGCTCCGACCAGCAGATCGAGAGCATCGTGATCCGAAACCGGTCGACCACGTCCGCCCCGCCCGAGGAGGCGGTGGCGGCGCCGACGTCCGCCACCCCGGCCACCTCGTCGACGATCGGGCCAACCACGTCTTCAGCGACCGAGCCGACGACTGGGCCGACGACGATCGAGGCAACGACGATCGCTCCAACCTCCTCGACCGCAATGACCACGACGACGGTTCGCCCGCCGATCACGGCAGCACCGACGACCACCACCACCAGCCCGGCGCCGCCGACCACGACCGTTCGCCCGCCGATCACGGCAGCACCGACGACCACGACCGCCAGCCCGGCGCCGCCACCGACGGCCGCGCCGGCCGAGGTCCGTGATCCGCTCGATCAGCCGTTCGCCTGGGACAGTCCATGGAACCTTCCGCTCGGCGACGGGGCCCGGTACGTCCCGGCCGGTATCGAGCCCCCGACCTGGGGCCCCGGGATCGACGAGGACATCCTGTTCCTCGATCCGAGCGCCCCGCGGCAGCAGATCAACCGGACCACGGTCGGGTGGACGTTGGAGCAGACCCGCTGCGCCGGTCTGGTCGAGGACGTCTTCCAGTTCGGGGGCGACCTGCTGCCGGTGACGCCGGGTTTCACCACCGAGGACAGCTACACCAACAACACCCCGAATCACGCCGGTGCGTTCCTGGAGCCGGACGGCCGGACGATCCGCCAGTCCCAGCCGGTCCATGTCTGTCGGGATGGCCGGGTGGTGACCAAGGTCGACTACCCGGACGACGACATTCGGACCGGTGACGGGATCCGGGGCGCCCACGGCGGCTCCGGCATGTCGAGCCTGGGGGGCACACTGCGGCTCCACGATCTCGAGCAGGGAGAGATCACCCACGCCCTCAAGCTGGTGATCCAGGCCAGCCAGTGGCTCAGCCAATCTGACGGCGGCTACCGGTGGCCGGCGGTCAAGGCCGACAGCTACGTCAATGCTCCACCGACCGCGTCGTGCCACTACGGCGGCGACAATCCGGTCCTGCGGATGGGGGCGCTCCTGGCGTTGCCTCCGGACTTCGACGTCGAGGGGTTGGAGACCGAGTTCGGCCGGATGCTCGGTCGGGCCCTGCAGGACTACGGCGGCTACATCGTCGACGACGTGTGTTGGGACAAGGTCCTGATCGCCACCGAGTGGGGTCCCCAGGGGCGGGTCACCGACGAGGTCGCCCGGCGGTGGGGAATCGAGATGCAGAACCGGGAGCGGGCCGACTGCACGGCCGACACACCGAACTGCCGGTACGCCAGGGACATCGGCGCCATGGTCCGGGCATTCCATGTCGTCGACAACAACTCGCCGTCCACGCCGGGCGGCCCCGGGGCCCGCCTGACCACCTGCGCCCCGCCGTTCGCCGACGGGTCCGGTGCGCCACCGGCCGGTTCGATCTGCGATCGAGTGGTCACGCCGTAGGACTTGCGGTCGCACGGTCCGAACGGGATCATCCCGCCGGGAGCATCGACCGGGCCAGCGCCGCTGCGTCCTGGCTGTGCCGCTCGGAGAAGCCAACGTCGAGCAGCACCGTGTTGGTCTCGGCCAGGCAGACGATGCCGTAGGCGACGGCGGCGGCCCGCTGCGTCGAGGCACCGGAGTGGTTGGTGATCGCCGTCGCCAGCTCGTCGATGAGGAGTGTGTAGGTGCCTCGGACCGCATCTCGGGTGTCCGGGTTCCGGCTCGCCGTCGCCTGCAGCAGGTCGAAGGCCCGGTCGTCCGTCGACCGGTCGGTCGTCCACCCGGGTGAGAACAACAGGTCGACGATCTGGTCCGGGGTCGGATCCGGGCCGACGGCATCTCGGATGGCCAGCTCGTAGCGACGGCCGAGCTCCTCGATTGCGGCCACCCGGAGCGCCTGGCGGTCGCCGACGAAGTGGCTGATGGCGGTCCGGGCCACCCCAGCCCGCTCGGCGATTGCGCCGATCGGCACCTCGGGCGAGCCCCGTTCGGCGATCAGCCCGATGTAGGCCTCCAGGATCGATGCCCGGCGTTCGGTGGCAACGGTCGGGCGGCCGCGGCGCCGTGGTTCCGGCTTGGTCGTTGCGGTCACAGCAGGAACCGTAGGTTTTGATTGACGCTGTGTCAATCAAAACGATAGTGTCCGAGCCATGGGACTGGAAGCGAGTCATCACGCCGGTCGGGTGATAGTGGTCGGGGCTGGGGCGGCGGGGCTCACCGCAGCCCGTCTGCTTCATCGGCACGGGCGGGACGTGGTGGTGATCGAGGGGCGGGACCGCATCGGCGGTCGCATGAGTACCGTCGAGATGGACGGGGCCCGGGTCGACGAAGGGGCGGCGTGGATCGATGGCCACAGGAGCAACCCGCTGATGGCGCTCTCGGCCCAGGCCGGGCTGGCGACCACGAGGGCCGACTACGTCGACCTGCCCCGGGTCGCGGCCTTCGACGCGAGCCGGGGCCGTTGGCTTGGACGGCTGGCGTCGACCCGCCACGTCGTCGCCATGGCCCGGTCGGCCGAACGCCTCACTACGCCAGATCGGTCCGGAGCGACAGATCTGGCCGACCGCATCGACCGACTGGTCGATGGACGGGGCGCCAGGGGCGACGCTGGTCGGATACGCCGGTACATGCTCCGCAGCACGGTGGAGGCGAACTGGGCCGACCGGGCAGACCTGCTCGGCGCTCATGCGGCCGAGATCGGGATGATCTACGACGGGCAGGAGGCGGTGGTCGTCGGTGGATTCGGGAGGCTGGTCGACGTCCTGGCCGAGGGTCTCGACATCCGGCTGGGGCAGGTGGTCGAGTCGATCCGATACGGCGCCGATGGTGTCGAGGTCATCGCTTCCGGCGAGGTCTTCGCCGGTTCCCACGTGATCGTGACCGTTCCGCTCGGCGTGCTGAAGGCCAGGACGATCGCCTTCGATCCGCCGCTGCCGGACACCAAGCTCGACGCGATCGACGCCATAGGTATGGGTCGTCTGGAGAAGGTCGTGCTGCGATTCGATGCCCCGTTCTGGCGGACGGACCCGGCCAGGGCTCGAAACCTCTTCAACATCGATGACACGACGCCGTGCCCGCTGTTCTTCGATCTCAGCGCAGGGGCCGGCCGTCCGATGCTGGCCTGCCTGCTGACCGGCGACCATGGCGCCCGGATGGTCGACGACCCGGAGCCCCTGGTGGCCGAGGCGCTGGCCATCCTCGAGCGGATGTTCCCCGGCCGGGTGCCGGAACCGACGGCGACCCACACCACGAAGTGGCAGGTCGATCCGTTCGCCCTCGGCAGCTACTCCACCATTCGGCCCGAAACCACCGAGCAACACTTCGCCGACCTGGTTGCCCCGGTGGGGTCGCAGCTGCTGTTCGCCGGTGAGGCCACGAACGTGGACCGCCCCGGCTACGTCGACGGCGCCATCGACAGCGGGGTCCGAGAGGCCGGCCGGATCCTGGGCCGAGCCGTCGAACTCGACTTGGCAGTGGCCGAAACCTAGTCGGTGGGGCGGGTGGCCATGGAGGTCACAGTCCGTCGCACTGCCATCTCGATGCACGACCATTTCGGTTGAAATCGGTTGGATCCATTTCACCAATTGACCAGATCGGAAGCACCCTCACCGCCGGCGATTTGCCGCCGATCGCGACGTCATGACCCGAATCATGCGTTTCGCCTCGCTGTTGCTGTTTGGCCTGCTGGTGGTCTCGGTCGTCGTGCTGACCCCGTCGTCACCGATGGCGGCTGCCGACGGACCAACCGCCCCCTATCTGTGCCCGAACGGCGGTCCAAACGCGCAGTCGGTGCCTCGCCTCGGTATCGGCAGCGGGAGTGCCGAGTTCGTCGACGGCTCCGAACTCATCTGCTCCGACGAGCCGGATCCGTGCCAGTTCGGTGCGGTTACCGTCGGGACCGGGAGCAATCGCAGTATTCGCTGCATGCGGACGTTCTCGACGTTCTGCCCATCCCAGTGGGGTGGTTGGCACCGGGAGGGCACCGCCCCGACCTTCGATGGTGACGGCAACCTCATTGGCTCCAACAACTGGCTGGCCACGCCGGCGGTTCTGCCGCCGCCCGAGCCGGCTCAGACCGGATCCGTCCTGGAGCTGTCGATGCTGCCGGAGTTCACCGAGGCGGACGCCGACATGCTGCGGTTGTATGCCGCATTCTTCGAGCGTGACCCGGAGCTGGCCGGCGCCCAGTACTGGTATGGCCAGTCGAAGGCCGGGGTGTCGCTCGACACCGTGGCCTGGAGCTTCTCCCAGTC
Source organism: Actinomycetota bacterium (assembly GCA_039029715.1). GTDB lineage: Bacteria > Actinomycetota > Acidimicrobiia > Acidimicrobiales > SZUA-35 > JAHELU01. The sequence goes on from JBCCFN010000045.1 coordinate 9,159, forward strand.
GGCCGAGTTCCTTGCCCGCTACGGCGAGACCACTAGTGAACAGTTCCTGACCATCGTGTACCAGAACGTGCTCGGTCGTGGGCCGGACCAAGAAGGTCTCGACTATTGGCTTGGCCAGATCGCAAATGGGCTCGATCGCTCCGGCGCCGTTCGGTGGATCGCCGCCAGCCAGGAGTTCAAGAACAGCAATCCGATCCCGGATCTCGCAGCGTTCAACAGCCAGGGGTACGCCGCTGGAGGTTTCTGCGCATAACCAGCCGGGAGGAATCGCTCCCCGAGCGTCATCGTCAAACGTGCTTAGATGGTGATTCGCAGGGCCTCGGAGGCTGCGAGGTTTCTGCGAACGGGCGAGGGTACACCTCTTGGCGATGACAGAACCTACGACAGATGCGCCGTGGATTCGACTCCTGGGATCGGTGGAGGTCGACGGCGGGGCGGTGCCGATCGGGGGTCGGACCCAGCAGCGGATCCTGGCCTACCTGCTGCTGAACCGGACGTCGGTGGTCACCGTCGACACCCTGGCCGAGGTGACCTGGCCGATCGATCGCCCGGGTAGGGCCGAGCACAACGTCCGAACCTACGTCCACCGTCTCCGGTCGGCGCTTGGGGAGGACCGGGCAACGATCGAGACGGTCACCGGCGGCTACCGCCTCACCCTCGCTGACGCAACGGTCGACACCGATCGGTTCGAGGAGCACCTCGCCACTGCGACACGGCTTCAGGCTCGTGGCCAGCACGCCGATGCGCTCCGCAGTTGCGAACAGGCGCTGTCGCTGTGGCTCGGCCCACCGCTGGGGGATATCGGCCACGAATCGTGGGCCCAGCCCGAAGTCGCTCGGCTTGAGGAGCTCCACCAGACCGCTCGTCACCGCCACGCCGAGCTTCTGATCGCCGTCGGCCGCCCAGAGCAGGCGGTGATCGACCTCCGCTCGATCATCGAGGAACACCCGAGCCGGGAGGGTCCACAGGCCCTGCTCCTGCGCGGGCTCCACGCGTCCGGGCGGACGACCGAGGCGCTCCGGGCCTTCCAGGACTACCGGTCGTACCTGATCGACGAGGTCGGGGTCGAGCCATCCCCGGCCATCGTCGAGCTCGACCGGGCGATCGCTCGGGGCGAACCAACCGACTCGCCGACACCAGCGATCGCCGGTGGGTACGAGCTGCACGAGCGGATCGGCGAGGGTGCGCACGGGGTGGTGTATCGGGCTACGCAACGGCTGCTCGACCGGGAGGTGGCGGTCAAGGTCATCCGGGCGCAACTGGCAAACGACCCTTCGTTCGTCCGGAGCTTCGAGGCCGAAGCCAGGACGGTGGCCGGGATCGATCATCCAAACGTGGTGCCGCTGTTCGACTTCTGGCGGGACCCGGACCAGGCGTTCCTGGTCATGCCGTACCTGTCTGGTGGCTCGCTCGCCGAGCGGCTCTCGGATGGGCCACTCCCGATCGATGAGGCGCTGGCCGTCGTCGATGACGTGGCCGCAGCGCTGTCTGCGGCGCACCAGGTCGGCGTGGTCCACCTGGACGTCACGCCTGGCAACGTCCACTTCGCAGCCGACGGTCGGGCCGTGCTCGGCGACTTCGGGATCGCATCGAGTATCGGGGTCGACGGGAACCGTCCGACAGGCTCGTGGAACTCCTCACCGCAGCACGCGGCGCCGGAACTCATGGTCGGGGACGGCCCCGTCGATGAGCGGGCAGACGTCTACGGCCTCGCCGCCCTGACCTACTCGATGCTGACCGGTCGGTCGCCGTATCCCGGCAGCGGAACGCCGGATGAGCTGCGGGCTGCGAAGGTGGCGGGGCCACCGGACGCCGGCGGGGCGATCGGCCCGGCGGGGGCCGAAGTGGCAACGACCATTGCCCAGGCCACCGCTGCCGATCCACAGCTGCGGCACGCCACGCCGCAGGCCTTTGCCGCCGCCCTTCGATCGGCGGCCAGGATCACCAGCAGACCCGCAGCACCAGCCGAGCGACCAGCCAACCCGTACCGGGGCCTGCGGGCGTTCGACGAGGCCTCGGCCGGGCTGTTCCACGGCCGGAGCAAGCTGGTCACCGAGCTGGTCGAGCGGTTGGATGAGGCCGGGACCCTGGCCGTGGTCGGCCCCTCCGGCTCCGGTAAGTCCTCGGCCGTTCGGGCCGGGTTGTTGCCCGCACTCCGGCGAGCGGCGATCGACGGCTCGGACCGCTGGTTCCCGGTCACGATGACCCCCGGCGCCCATCCGTATGAGGCGCTGGAGACCGCCCTGCTCCGGGTGGCCGTCAACCCGCCGGATTCGCTGCTCGACCAGCTCCGGGACGGGGACCGGGGGGTGCTGCGGGCCATCCAGCGGGTATTGCCGGATGACGATGCGGTCCTGCTGCTGGTAATCGACCAGTTCGAGGAGCTGTATACCAACGTCGATGACCCGGCACGGGCCGATGGGTTCCAGCGGGCGTTGGCAACCGCAGTCACCGAGCCGGGGAGCCCGCTCCGGCTGGTGCTGACCCTGCGGGCCGACTTCCATGACCGCCCCCTTCGCCACGCCACCTTCGCACCGGTGCTGACGGGCGGCACGGTGGCGGTCACCCCACTCGCGCCCGACGAGATGGAGGAGGTCATCGTCGAGCCGGCGCGGGCGGTCGGGGTCGCGTTCGGGCCGGGCGTGGTGGCGGAGATCGTGGCAGACGCAAACGACCGCCCCGGGACGCTGCCCCTCCTGCAGTACGGATTGACCTGCGCGTTCGATCAGAGCAACGGCAGAGAGGTCACCCTCGACGACTATCGGGCGGTCGGCGGCATCGCCGGCTCACTGGCCCAGCAGGCCGAGCGGCTCTACGCCGACCTGGACACCGACGAGCAGCGCCGGCTCCGGCGAGTCATGGGCCGGTTGGTTGCGCTGGGGGAGGGGACCGAGGACACCCGCCGGGTCGCCGAACGGGTCGAGTTCGGGCTGGATACGGCTACCCAGCGGGTGATCGACCGATTCGGTGCGGCCCGGCTGTTCACCTTCGACCACGATCCGGCCAGTCGGGAGCCGACGGTCGAGATCTCCCACGAGGCCCTGATCCGCAACTGGCCCCGGTTCCGTGGATGGCTCGACGAGGATCGCGACGACCTGCGGACCCACCGCCACCTGGCCCAGGCCGCCGACGAATGGCAGCGGCTGGACCGGGCCGACAGCGAGCTCTACCGCGGCGGTCGCCTCGAGACCGCCGAGCGGTGGGCCGACGACCACTCCGGCGACATGCGCCCGATCGAGCGGGACTTCGTCGACACCAGCGTCGGTCTGCGAAACGCCGAGGTCGAGGCCGAGGAGCAGCGCTTCGCCGAGAAGGAGCGGTCGAACACCAGGCTCCGGCGAGCGCTGGTCGGCGTTGCGGTCGTGCTTGCGCTGGCCCTGATCGCCGGTGGGCTGGCGTTCCAGCAGCGGAGTGCTGCCCAGGCGACCGCCTTCGACGCCGAGACCAGCCGTCTCGTCGCCACCGCTCAGGAGTTGGCAAGCACCAACCCCCGGGTGGCGATGTTGCTCGCCGTCACGGCCCACCAGCGAGCCCAAACGCCGGAGACCCTCGGTGCGCTCCAGACCGCCTTGAGTCAGGCCGGTCCGGTGCTGGGGTACCTGGGCTGGGGCACCAACTACATCGACGTCGAGTGGCTGGTGAACGGCCTGATCGTCGGTGTGCGGGCCGACGGTCTGGACCTGTTCGATCCCGAGACCGGCCAGTTGCTCGACTCCTTCGCCGCAGACATCGGTGTTGGGCGGGGCGCGCCCTTCACCGTCGATCTGCTGGTCAGCGCCGCGAGCGCAGCTCCGGTGCTTGTCGTCGCTGCCGGGAACGAGGCTGTCGTCGTCACCGCCGATGGTCGGTTCGAGCAGGCGATGGGCGTCGAGATGCCCGAACCGATCGAAGCGGTGGCGCTCAGCCCGACGGCCGACACCGTGGTGGTGATCGACTACGGGAGCCGAGCCCGATTCGTCGACCGCTCGGGCGCAACGTTGGCCGAGCTGGACGTCAATGATGAGCAGACGTTCTACGACCAGGCGGTGCCCTACCTGGGGGAGAGGTTCTGGTCCTCGGACTTCTGGAAGGCCGTGCCGCCGTTCGGGTGGCTGCACCCGGGGGACGACGGGGTCGTCGTCCAGGCTGGCGCCTACCTGACCACGTTCGACTGGTCCGGGCGTCAGGTCGGTGACCGGATCCTTGTCGCCAACGATGGCTCGGGGCGTGGGGACCTGACTGTCGGCCTGTCCCGCACGGTCCTGCTCGACGGGCTGACGCCTCGGCTGATCCTCAGTACACGAGGCGTCTGGACCCCGGAGTTTGCGACCGACGACACCGCGGAGATGCTGGTCGGCCGTGCGGTCCCCGAGCTCAACGGCGGCGGGCGAGATGCGATGTTGGAGCTCATCGCCGAGCAGGCAACCGCACTGGTCGTCGCCACCGATGGCGGCGACGCGATGCGGATCGATCTCGCCACGCTTGACGTGGAATCGGTCATCGACGAGTCGTTTGGCTCCTCTCCGGGTTCTGCGGTGAATCCCCGCAACCAGACCGAGGTTGCGATTGCGAGCCAGGTCGGGGTTGCGCTGGCGTCGATCGGCGAGGCCGGTCCGATCGCCTCGGCGGTCCCAAGACCCCGAGAAGCCGGAAACGTCACCATCTCATTCGACGGGCGGTATGCCATCACCGGAGGCACTGGGGCATTGGCCCCGACCTGGGTGTGGTCCGCCAACGAGCGTGGCTGGGAGCGAGAACGTTCCATCCCGGACGAACCGACCGTCTATGCCGGTGTGGTCCCCGGTGAAGAGGAGCCCCTCTGGGTCGGGGCGGCGCCGCTTCCCACGATTGGCTACGACCTGCGTGGTGCTGTCCCCGAATTGTACGCCGCATACGAACCGGAACAGGGCTCGACGTCCGGCGATACATCGAGCGATCGGCGGTGGGAGGCTCTGGCCCTGTTCGATGCGCGCATCCTCGACTCGCCGACCGGTGAGGTGCTCCGCCGCCTGCCCCCGCCCCGAGGCACACGGGAGCTCGACACCTTGACCGGGGTCCGGTTCCACCCGAGCGATCGATACCTGCTCGTGTCCAATCGGGAGGGCACCAGCGAGCTCTGGGACACCTCGACCTGGGAGCTGGTCGATGATCAGGTACTCGCCGAGGCCGACATCGCACTGGGCTACTGGAACGACGATGGCACGCTGATGGCGTCGGCCTCGTCCGACGGCCGGATCTCGATCCGGGACGGGGAGACGTTCGAGATCATCCGGACCATGATCGGCACGGTCGGGACCTCGAACTCCTGGAACAGCGGCGGGCTGCTGTTCTCCCAGGACTCCAGTTTGCTGTTGACCAACTTCGACAACACCGGGCGGCTATGGGACGTCGAGGCCGGGGAGCAGATCGGCCGGCCGATCCCGACCGCCCGGGGGACAAACATGGGCGCCAACTACGGCGAGACGCTCCAGCTCATCACGGCCACCGAGGACCACGCCCTGGTCTGGAACCTGGACACCGAGCGGTGGCCGGACAGCGCCTGCCGGGCCGCTGCGTCCAACCTGACCGAGGACGAGTGGAACCAGTGGGGCCCCAGGGACGAGGAGCTGCGGTCGACCTGCCCGGACTTCCCGGGCCCGGAGTCGACAGACGCAACGGCGGGCCCGTAGCGATCAGCCTCGAAGGGGGGAGGGCCGGCCGGTCAGCAGCTCGTAGGCCTCGGCCCGGCGTTCCCACTCGGCGGACCAGCCGTCGGCGTCCCGGGGCGGCATCATCAGGTTCTGCTGCAGAACGAACGCCGCATCCTCGAACCCACGCTGTCGCCACTCGACTTCCCGGCCATTCCAAGTCGGCAGGTCGTAGGCCGCCAGGTAGGCGGCCCGGTCTGCGTCGTTCAGGTGGAGCGCCAGGTAGGCGTGGGCCAACTCGTGGGTGACGACGAAGTCCAGATCCGAGCACACCCGCACGCTCCAGGGCGACGTGGAGGCCTGGAACAGCCCGAAGTAGCCCCGGCACGCCGTCTCGTCTGTGAAGAAGGAGACCCGCAGCGCCGGTAGCACCAGCCCGTGGGCTTCGAACCGGGAAACCGCCTCCGCCACCCGTTGCCGGTGCTCGGGGTCGGTGCTGTCGACCGAGATGTGTGGCTCGGCATGCTCGACGGGTAGTGCCGTGACCAGAATCACGATCGACAGGACCAGCAGGGCGAACTTGAGCACGCTCTGACGCTGAGCACCTCATCTCGCTGGGGTCTCGCGTCCGCTTCGCAGCCTGTTCGCAGGGGCGAAAACGCCCTGTTTTGCAATGAATCGGGGCTAAACCATTCGAGCGATCGCGTCGATCTACTTCGATGTGAAACGGCTGGCCGGATTTTTGGCGGTGGTGCTGGTGACGGCGCTGACCGCCGTCCCGTCTGCCGCGGTCACCGACGACTGGCTCTACGAGGCGCTCGACACCGTACTGGAGGAGACGATTCTCCTCACCGAACTCAACGCCTTCGGCTCGGATCCGATTCTGACCAACTTCGTGACCCAGTACGGGTGGGGCTTCGACACCCGGGCCGAGACGCTCGACGAGGTCGACTACTACGACGACTACGGGGTGCTTCTGCTACCGACAGCATCCGCAGATCTCAGTCCGGAAGCCCGCCAATCGCTCGAGGCCCTCAGCACCGCCGACAAGGCCATCCTGGCCGCCAACTCGGCGACGGCATTCATGGACCACGGGCCCTACCTGGACGCCCTGCTCGATCTGCTGCGGCGGCGGGGCGCCGCACCGGACGGGCCCCGCGACCCCCTGGAACGGGAGCTGTTGAACCTGTTCATCTTCGAGTACGCCAACACCGGCGACATCGACTTCTCGTTCTGGGACGAGGACAACAGCACGTTCACCACCACGATCGTCACCTTCGGCACCACCACGATCGTCACCTCCGGCACCGCGCCGACCACCACGACCATCGCCCCGACCACCACGACCGCAACGACGATCGCCCCGACGACCGCAGCAACAACGGTGCCGACGACCACCACGACGGTGGCGCCGACCACCCGGCCCGACCGGACGATCGGTGAGGGCGCCGGCGGCGCAGGTGGTGCCACCGGGGCCACGACCACAGCGCCCCGCCCGGAGTCCGAGCCGGAGCCGTTCGTCTCGACGACGGCCGAGGACGACGGGCTCGGCGCAACCGGCGCCGATGGCGATCCGGCCAACACCACCGTCGCCGCCGACGCAGCGGAAGGGAGCCCGGACGAGATCGGCTTCGCCGCCGGTGCGCTTGACGGTGGCGACCGGGCCGACGGGGATGCCGATGCCGCCGACTCCGGGCTGCTGTTGACCAGAACGGCGCTGGCCCTGGCGTTCCTGGCCGGCATCCTGGCCCTGGTCGTTGCCAGGGCCCGGCGGCGAGAAGGGGAGGACGATCACCTCCGCCACATCGCCGGCATGAGCCGGAAGCTCGCCGGCTGCCACAACCAGGCCGAGGTCATCGAGACCACCATCTTCGAGGCGATCCGCATCGCTGGTGCCGACCACGGTGCCTACCACCGCCTGACCCCGGTCGGTCTCAAGCTGGTCGGCGCCACCGACACTGGCTCGTTCGCTGCGATCGACGTCACCGGCGGTGCATTGGCAGACGCAGCCTCCAGCGGGCAGCCGATCCGGACGGTGGTTGAGCAAGATCCCGGCCTTGCCGAACGGTCGATGGCGGTCATGATCACCCCGGTCATCGACGAGGGTCGGGTGATCGGGGTCCTGACCGTGACCAGGGGCCCGTCATCGTCGTTCGACAGCGGGGTGGTGGAACCGCTGGCCGCCATGGCTCAGATGCTCGGCTCTGCGCTCTACAAGACCCAGGAGCTGGAGACCGCAGTCCAGGAGTCGGAGGTCGACTGGCTGACCTCGCTACCGAACCGGCGCAAGTTCGACCACGACGTCGACACGATCGGCGCCCAGGTGGAGCAAGTCGGGGTGGCCATGGTCGACATCGACCACTTCAAGGCGTTCAACGACACCTACGGCCACGACACCGGTGATGTCGTCATTCAGGCGGTGGCCAAGGCCCTGGCCGACAGCATCCGACCGACAGACGTGGCCTACCGCTACGGCGGCGAGGAGTTCTCCGTCCTGCTCAAGGGATGCGGGATCGACGAGGCGGCAGCGGTCATGGAACGGGTCCGCCTCACGGTCCAGAAGATGGTGCTGCCGGAGACTCAGAGCACCAGGGGCGAGGGCGGCACGTCGGTGACCGTCTCGGTCGGGGTGGCGGCCGGTCCGGTGACCGATGTCGGGATCCTGCTGCGGACCGCCGATCAGGCCATGTACGCAGCCAAGCGGGACGGCCGCAACCGGGTGGTCATCGGCATGCACAGCGTCTCGTCCTGACCCACCCCGCCCCGGGGCCGGCCCCGGCTACGGGTCGACGCTCCGCTGGTCGATCGTGACGTCCAGTTCCACGATCTTGCCGTCCCGGAACCGGTAGCGGTCGGTCCCACGGACCGGAGCGGGGAAGGCCGAGGAACGGCACTCCCAGGTCGACGTTGCGCCCTGACCGTCGACCGTCACCGAGAGCACGTCGAGTTCCAGGTCTGGGAGCGGCCGCGACCACCCAGAGCGGAGCCGAGCCCGGATGGCGGCCAGGCCGACCGCCGGTTCGCCCGGCTGGATGAACGGCTCCCGGTAGACGGCGTCATCGGCGAACAGGTCGAGCAGGTCGTGCTCGGCCTCCGGCCCCCGCCGCATGGCGGCGAAGTAGGCGGTGATCGTGTGCTCCGGCGTGCTCACTGCTTCGTCTCCCGGTCCTGCTCGGTCCACCACCCGGCGCTGCGAGGCCGTCCCGCGGCCGATGGTACCGTTGGACCATGATCGACGACGGGGCCCGGGCCGAGCTCGGGCGGCTGGTGGATCGGATCCGCAACGAGCCGGCCCGGCTGCCACTGGAGGAGCTGGCCAGCCTCAGCCGGCGGTCGTTGACGGTCGATGTCGACAATGCCGGCGCCACCCCGGTCGTGTACGTCCGGCCTGCGCCCCATCACGCCCTGGCCCGGCTCTCGCCCCGGGAGCGGGAGGTGGTGGCGCTGCTGGCTGGCGGGTTCTCGAACGAGCAGATCGCCAGTGCACTGTTCGTCTCGCTGGCCACGGTCAAGGACCACCTCCATTCGGTGTTCACCAAGACCGGGCTGTCGTCCCGGACCCAGGTCGTCGCCGCATGGTACGGCGGACTCGACGACCAGCCGGCAACGCCAGAGCCGGGCTAGCCATCGTCAGAGGCCCTTGCTCCACCGAGGGCTGCACATGGCGACCGTCGGCTCACCGGCGAGCATCGGCCCCGACGCCTGCATGAACTCCTGGAAGAACTCGGACTGGGCGTTGGCCCCGAAGGCCTCGGCATCGGTATAGACCTCGAAGAGGTGGAAGCCGTCCGGGTCGTGCTGGTCGGCACACCACACCACGACCTCCTGTCGCTCGTTGGCCTCGGCCCTCGGGGCCATGATCGTCTGATACAGCTGGTAGATCTCGTCCCGCTTGCCCGGCTGGGCCTTCGAGGAGATGAACAGCGCCAGGTCACCCATTGGGTTCCTCCCGTTGTGGTCGGTGCGAATGGCGAGGGTGAACCTAGGACGGCTAGGCGGCGGCCGGTATCCATCGAACGTTGGGTTTCGGCCCGGACAGGCTGGAGCGGCCGGATGGCTGCCGGGTACGGTGCTGCCCATGAGAGCGCTCGAGATCCAGTCGTTGACCGGCCCGGACGGCTTGGCCGTGGTCGACCGTGACGAACCGGCGGCGTCCGACGGGGACATCGTGGTCGAGGTGGTGGCTGCCGGGGTGTCGTTCCCCGACCTGCTGCAGAGCCGTGGCCTGTATCAGGTCCGTCCCGAGCCGCCCTTCGTCGGTGGGATCGAGTTGGCCGGAACCGTCCGCTCGGCCCCCGCCGACAGCGGCTTCGCCGCCGGCGACCGGGTCTGCGGCATGGCGCAGGGGGCGCTGGCCGAGCTCGCCATCTGTCGCTCAAACCAGCTGTTCCCGCTGCCGGACGAGCTCTCCTGGGAGGAAGGCGCAGCGCTGGTCATGAACTATCAGACCGCAGTGTTCTGCATGCTTCATCGCGGTGGACTGCGGGCCGGCGAGTCGGTCCTGATCCTCGGCGCTTCCGGTGGGGTCGGGACGTCCGGGATCCAGGTGGCGAAGGCGGCCGGGGCGTCGAGCGTCATCGGCCTGGCCTCCACCGAGTCGAAGGCCGAGGTGGCGATGGCTGCGGGGGCCGACGCCACCGTGCTGGTGTCCGACACCTGGAAGGACGAGGTCCGGGCCATGTCCGACGGGAAGGGCGTCGACCTGGTCTACGACCCCGTCGGCGGGGACCGGTTCCTCGACGGGATCCGCTCGCTGGCCAGACACGGCCGGCTGGTCGTCGTCGGCTTCGCAGCCGGCACCATCCCTGAGGTCAAGGTCAACCGGCTGTTGCTCAACAACGTCAGCGTCGTCGGGGCGGCCTGGGGCGAGGCGGTGTTCGGCGATCCCGAGCTGCCGAACCGGATCCACGACGAGCTGCTGCCCATGATCGCTGCGGGGACGGTCAAGCCACCGATCGGTCCGGTGTTCGGGCTGGAGGACGCACCGGACGCCTACCGTGCGCTCGACGACCGGACCGCGGTCGGCAAGGTCATCGTCCGGGTCACAGACGGCTGAGCGCTACCCGGTGTCGGGGGGCTATCCGCCGTCGGGAGACGGCGGCGTGATCGGGGTGGCGGCGGCGATCCGGGCGTCGTCGTAGCCGATCTCGGCCAGCACCTCCCGATTGTGCTCACCGAGGCGGGCCACGTGGCGGTGCAGCCCCGGATCGCCGGAACGGAACCTGAGCGGGGAGCGGACGACCCGGTACGGACCCTCGGTCGGGTGCTCGTGGTGTTCGACCAGCCCGACCGCATCGAAGTGGGGATCGTCTGCCAGGTCGACGAGGTCGACCACCGGCGCGGCCGGGATGGAGTGGCGGTCGCACAGCTCCATCCACTCCGCCGTGGTCCGAGACGTCGTCACCCCCTCCAGTAGTGCGTAGAGCGCATCGACGTGTTGCACCCGGGCGTTGACGGTGGCGAACCGAGGGTCGTCTGCGTACTCCTCCAGCCCGGCCAGCCCGAAGAAGTCCCGCCAGTTCTGGTCGCTGTAGGGGAGGATGCAGACCCAGCCGTCTGCCGACCGCCGTGGCCGTCGATGGCGGGTCAGGAGCCGCTGGTAGCTGAACTCGCCGATCGGCGGGTCGAACGTGTGACCCTGGAGGTGCTCGACCAGGTTGAACGAGGCCAACGACTCGGCCATCGGGACCTCAAGCACGTCACCTTCCCCGGTGACCGAGCGCCGATACAGCGCGGCCAAGACCGCATAGGTGATGTGGAGGGAGGCGATCTTGTCCGCAATGATGCTCGGGATGTAGGACGGCTCGCCGTCGAGCCAGGCGAACATCGAGGCCATGCCGGATGCGGCCTGGATCACGTCGTCGTAGGCCGCCTTGTCGGCATAGGGGCCGTCGCTGCCGAACCCGGTGGCCGAGCAGTACACCAGGTCCGGACGCCGGGCCAGTAGGTCCTCGGCGGTCAGCCGGAGCGAGCGGAGGGCTCGGGGTCTGAGGTTGGTGACGAACGCGTCCGCGGTGGCGGTCAGATCGAGCAGGGCGTCCCGGCCGACCTCGGTCTTGAGGTCCAGTGCCACCGACCGCTTGTTCCGGTTCACGTTCATCGAGAACCCGGACATGCCGGGATTCCGTTTCGGCTCGAAGTCCCGCATGAAGTCACCGGCCGGTGCCTCGACCCGGATGATGTCTGCCCCCAGGTCGCCGAGGGCCCGGGTCGCCAGCGGGCCCATCACCACCGTGGTCAGATCGAGGATCCGGACGCCGGCCAGCGGTCCAGGCGCCGGCGGGTTGTCGGAGGGGGGTCCCGTGGTCGTCATGGCCGCCATCGTGGATCAGTGACCGGTCCGGTGCCAACCTCGGCGCTCAGGCCCGGATCGGACGCCGGCAATCGCCCGCTGGGCCCGAGGTCGGCCCACTAGGCTGGTGAGGTCCGGCACCAGCCGGCACGGGCCTGTAGCTCAGTTGGTTAGAGCAAGCGACTCATAATCGCTCGGTCGCGGGTTCGAGCCCCGCCGGGCCCACCAATCGATGTGGAGCGACCTGGTGCCCGCCGTATGGCGATGACCTACTGGGCCATCGGCGGTCGTCACCGGACTGGGTCTGGTGTCTTCAGGACATCCCCAGGTTCCGTGCAGCGGGCTCCCAGCTTCGCTGGATACGTTCCAAACCATGAGTTCCCAAACGACCACGTCCGCCCAGCAGTCAGGTGGGCAATCTGCATCCACGGACGTCGCCCGGCTCGTCGGCGCGACCAAGATCTTCGGGGAGGGCGAAGCGGCCGTGACCGCGCTCGACGACGTCAGTGTGTCGTTCCGCCGGGGTGAGTTCACGGCCGTGATGGGGCCCTCCGGCTCCGGCAAGTCGACGCTGATGTACTGCCAGTCCGGTCTTGACCGGCTGACGAACGGCAACGCCTACATCGGCGATGTCGACGTCTCGACCCTGACCGACCAGGAGCTCTCCATCCTCCGCCGATCGAAGCTCGGCTTCATCTTCCAGTCGTTCCACCTGGTGCCAGCGCTGAGCGCCAGAGAGAACATCACCCTGCCGGTCGATCTCGACAGCGGCGCCGAGGTCGACGAGGACTTCCTGGCCGAGCTCACCGGGGTACTCGGGATCGGCAACCGGCTGCAGAATCGGCCGAGCCAGCTGTCTGGCGGGCAGCGGCAGCGGGTGGCCGTGGCCCGGGCCATGATTCCCCGTCCGGACGTGATCTTTGCTGACGAACCGACCGGGGCCCTCGACTCCAAGACCTCCGGCGAGCTGCTGACCTACCTCCGCCAGGCGGTCGACGAGCTTGGCCAGACCATCGTCATGGTGACCCACGATGCGGTCGCCGCCAGCCACTGCGATCGGGTGGTCTACGTCCAGGACGGCAGCCTCGTCGGCGAGGCGGCCGAACCGACCGTCGACGATGTGCTTGCCAAGATCCGGGAGCTGAGCTGAG
>JBCCFN010000046.1:0-22091 GCA_039029715.1 Actinomycetota bacterium
CGAGCTCGAGGTGTTCGGCATCGATCTCCGCCCCTGGGTCGCCGTCACCATGGAACTGCTCACCCTTTCGGCGCTTGTGGCTCACGAAGCCCACGCCACCCGGCTCGCCGCCCTCACCCAAACACCAACCACCGGACCCGGGCCGGTGGTGGCAGAGCCGCCCGGGCCTGAGCTTGCCGAGCCGCCGGCAGACGGGTTGCCGGGGATGACGTTGGCGGCACGGCTCAGACAACCGGGCCTGAACGGACACCAGATCGAGACGATTCCAGGAGGAACAACCCGATGACTAGCAAGCCGACAAACAACAAGCCCGCACCTGCCGACCTGGTGACCGCAGCAGCAGTTTCTGGCCTCGTCCGGCGTGGTGGTGGGGAGGTGTTGGTGGTGGTGCCCTGGGCCTATCCGGCCCCGGAGGATGGCCGCCTCACACCGAACCCAACCCGGGATGTCGATTGGGAGGTCACCTACCAGCCCGAACCAGCAGGTCCCCTCCTCCCCTTCGCCGCCAGCAACCCCCGCTCCGTGACCGCCCGGCACCGCCCCAAGTGGTTTCCGTGGGTCTCGGTCGGGCTCTACGCCCTCGGCCAACTCATCCTCGGCGCCGCCATAGCTGCCGGCCACATCACCCCCCTCCTCGGCCTGCTCGTTTGCACGCTCTGGCTGGTGTGTGGGCTGTTGCTGGTTGCTGCGCAGGTGCTGGCGGAGCGGCCGCCGGGTGGTGGTGTTTCGTGACCACACACGGACTGTTCGAACTCACCGACACCCAACTCGACACCGCCGCCCACTGGGTCACAACCAATCACACCGGGTGGCCGTTGTATGGGCGGCTGTGGGCCTGGCTCGTAGCAACCGGACGCCCTCTCGACCCAGAGGACGCCGGGGATCGTGCAGCGTTTCGTTGGCTTCGAGAAGCGGTTGCGTGCCGGATCGTCACCACCGCGCTCGAAGACGCGGGCTGGACGTTCGACCAACTGGCCCTGGACGGCATCGGCACCCAAACAGAGGAGATCGCAGCGTGACCCTCCACGGCGATGACATGTCGAAGACCTATGCCGATGTTGTGATGGGGCGGGCCTCGACCCGACGGGCCGAGGACGGCGTCCCCGGAGCATTAAGCGAAGGGGCGCCGCCCGCAGGCGCCGCCGGAGGCGGCGGCGAGGACCGGCCCTTGGTAATAACGGCGCTCAAGTCTTCCAAACCGGTGCCGGAGCCGAAGGCGGGAGCGCTCCGAGTCGCCGCTGACCGGTGCCAAGCGTTGACCAGGGACGTGTGTGGCGAGTTGTCCGAAGCGCAGCGGATCATCAAGTGCGGGCGGTGCCCGATCGGGCAGACCAACCCGAGGGTGAAGAAGACCGGCGGGCGGGCGTATGCCTCCGGTGTCCAGACCTGTGGGTCGGTGTGGGCGTGTTCGTGGTGCTCCTACAAGATCCGGGTCAAACGAGCCGCCGATATCGCCTTCGGCGTCACCACCCACCTCGATACCGGTGGTGGTGTGTTGCATGCGGTGTTCACCGCACCGCATCGGGACGGGGAAGACCTGGACGAGTTCTGGCGGATCCTGTCCGATGTGTGGCAACACGTCACCTCCGGCCGGGCCTGGCAACAATTCAAGGAACGGTTCGGGTTGGTCGGGTTCATCCGCTCCGCCGAAGCAACCCACGGCCACAACGGCTGGCACCCCCACCTCCACGTCCTGTTGTTCGTCGACCGGCCAATGTCACCAGTCGAGAACGAACACGCCTTCTACCAGCTCCGCCGTACTCTCCGAGACCGCTGGTGCCGGCGGATGGCCGACAAACACGGCCGCACCGTCTCCACCGAGCACGGCATCACCGTCGACCCGGTCAAACCAGACGACGCCAACGGATCCGGCTCGTATGTGACCAAGGTCGGCTACGAGCTGGCCATGACCAACACCAAGATCGGGCGAGACGAAGGCCAACGCACCCCGTTCGCTATCGCCCACGACGCCGCCACCACCGGCGACATGCGAGACATCCGTCTCTGGCGGGAATGGGTCCAAGCCTCCCACCGGAAGAACTCGATCTCATGGTCCAACGGCCTCCGAGAACACTTCGGCCTCGCCGACGAGCGCAGCGATGAAGAACTCGCGAGCGAAGACGCCGGCGGGGAAACCGTCGTCGAGGTCGACCGGGACCTGTGGCGCAAGATCACGGCCCGCCGTGACGGGACCCGGGCCCGGTTCCTGGCGGCATTTGAAAGCTACGACCACCCCGCCCTCGCCGTGGCGGCAGCGGTCAGATTGCTCGACCGGCTCGGCCTCCAGGTCGAACTCGACGAGCAGGCCAGATCGAGCCCCCTGCTCGCCCTGGCACCAAGCAGCAATCCATCAAACAAGGAGATACCCGCTCATGCTGAGCACCAAGCCAATTGACACCCGACACCTCACGTTCCGGTACTCCGGAGCGGCAGGTCACTACGAATACGACCGAGACACCGAGAAGCGGGCCAGGGAACAAACCATGCTCGATGGGGTCCCGGTGTGGAAGATCCGCTGCGTTGCGGTCTACCGCTCTGCTGGGGAACACGGCGAGATCACCGTCACCGTTCCCCACCCCATCGAACCGGCGGCCGAGTTCGATTCGGAGATCTCGTTCAGCGAGATGACCGTCAAGGACTGGTCGATCAACGGCACCCAGGGCCAGACCTGGCACGCCGAGTCGTTCACGGCTGCAGCGCCGACGGTGGCGCCGTCAAAGCGACGCACGGCAGAGAGTCCCGCATTGGCCAGCTAGGACCGATGACCAGCTACCGGCCACGGCAGACGGAGCCGACCGCAGTGAGGCGGGGCCGAGGTTCGATCCCTCGGGTGGCCACTATGAGTACTGAGATGGAGTCTGAGGAGCTGCCGCTCTTGTACAAGGTCTCGAAGGCGGCGGAGCTGCTTGGGATCAGTCGGACGAACGTGTACTACCTGATGGATGAGGGCCGGATTCGTTCGGTTCGTATCGGCAAGCGCCGGTTGATTCCTCGGGATGCGCTGGCTTCGTTCGTTCGGGAGCTGGAGGCGGCGTCGTGATCGAGAAGCGGCGGACGAAGAGCGGCGAGGTCCGGTATGACGTTCGTCTTCGGCGGCCGGATGGTCGGGAGTATTCACGGACGTTTCGGACGAAGAAGGAGGCTGAGAGCTTCCAGGCGACGGAGCGGGCCGATCGGGCTCGTGGGAACTGGATCGATCCGACGGCGGGTCAGGTTCGGTTCGAGGTTTGGGCTGATGAGTGGCTGTCGATCATGGAGCCGTCGTGGCGGCCTCGGACCTTCGATCGGCATTCGATGGCGCTCCGTGTTCATTGGAAGCCTCGGTTCGTTGGGCGGTCGTTGAATGAGATCTCTCCTCGGCTCGTTCAGGCGGCGATCACGGACCTTGCCGGTTCGCACAGTGCGGCAACGGTGGGGACGTACTACCGGACGCTGCGAGCGTTGTTCCGTGGGGCGATGGATCTGGAGTTGATCGGCAGGACTCCGTGTCGGTCGATCAAGTTGCCGAGCGATCGTTCGGAGGAGCGGCGGGTGATCGAGCCATCCCAGCTCCACCAATTGGCCGATGCGGTCGGTCCGAATTGGCGGGCGATGATCTATGTGGGCGGGGTCATGGGTCTCCGGTTCGGCGAGGCTGCGGCGCTTCAGGTCCAGGACGTCGATTTGGTCGAGCATCGTCTCTACGTCTCGAAGACGGTCGTTGAGGCAAACGGCCGGATCTCGATCGATGTGCCAAAGACCTCAGCCGGGCTCCGGACGCTGGCACTGCCAGATCCGTTGGTCGACGAGCTGCGAGACCATATCGAACGCTCCGGTCTGGAGGATCCGGAAGCGTTGCTCTTCGGTTCCTCGACCGGTGTTCCGGTCCGGCGGAGTAACTTCGCTCGCCGTGTGTTCGGTCCGGCCGTCGAGTCGTGTGGGCTGGATGGTTTGACGTTCCACGGTCTTCGTCATTCGGCGGCGACCCAGTGGGTGGCTGCCGGTCTCGACGCTCGGACGGTCCAGCATCGGTTAGGGCACGCAGACCCAAGGTTGGTCCTACGGCTCTACGCTCACGTCAGTTCCAGGGCCGATCAGGAGGCCGCTCGGACGACCGCAGAGACGTTCTGGTCGAAGGTTGACGCGGGATCAGCGCGGGATGGAGCGGAGTCTGTTGAGAGAAATCCCTAGTGGGCGCTGAGGGGCTCGAACCCCCGACCCCCTCCTTGTAAGGGAGGTGCTCTAGCCAGCTGAGCTAAGCGCCCGGATCACCCGGTTCGGCCGACCGGAGCCGAGTCGAACCTGGGCTCGTCAGTGTAGCCACGACCTCGTCGCCGCCTCCCCAGCTTTCTTCACTGCCTTGTTACCCAACGGAAACGGCCTCGATTGTGCGGATCCGTACCATTGAGAAGTCCTTCCCCCCAGCCGCAGACCGAAGGGCACACCATCGTGCCAACGCAGCTCAAGAAACCATCGATTCAGCTTGGCGTGCTCCTTGCCGGCATCGTCGTGCTGGTCGGGTTCGCCTTCGGGCTGTCCAGTGCGGGGCTGACCGGGGACGCCGATGCTGCGGCCTCGGCAACGTTGGACGTCGATGGGGTCGCCTACCGGTTCACACCGTCGACCTGCACCATCACCGAGGATGACTTCCTGGCCGCCGGCTCCGGAACGGTCGACGGGGAGTCGTTCTGGCTTGCGGTGTCGAGCGATGGGATCAATCTGGCGGTCGGTCCGGAAACCGAGAGCGAGCTCCCGGCTGACGATCAGCTGTGGCTGGTCAGCGTCGAGGAGATCCGCTGGTTGGCCTCCGATGGGACGGTCACCGCCAGCGTCGGGCTCCGCGATGAGCGGGATCTTGAGGCGGAGCGGCTGCAGTCCAGACTGTCGCTCACCTGTCCGACGGTCTGACGGACCCGGGCGCGGGGACTGCGTCACCACAACCACCGCCGCCGGAGCCCACCGGTCAGCGCTCGCCGTTGCTCACCGCCAACGGTTGACCATGTCGAGCAACTCACCGAGCAACTCCGGGGTTGCCGCCGCGATGGGTGCTCGCCGCTCGTCCGGGTCGAGGACCACCAGCTCCCGACCGAGGGCGTCGGCCATGGCCACCCCGGACTCCCGGCACACCAGCATCGCCCCCAGGTAGTCCCACACCCCGTGGGCCCCGTCGACGTCGACGAAGCCGTCGAAGGTCCCGGACGCAACGGCGCAGAGATCCAGTGCCGCCGCCCCATAGGACCGGAACTGCCGCCAGCCGCCATGACTCGGCGGCAGACCGGAGAACGCGACGATGGCGTCCGCCAGCCGGGTACAGCCGGTCGGCCCCAACTCGATCTCGTCCGATTCTGCGCCCTGGCCTCGGACGGCTCGGAATCGGTCGCCGGTAGCGAGGTTCACCACCTCGGCCGCAAGCGGTCCGTCTCGGTCGACCGCACACAGGCTGGTTGCATACCACGGCAGAGCCCGGGAGGCGTTGGTCGATCCGTCGACCGGGTCGACCACGACCACCAGGTCCCGTGCGGTACCGTCCGGTGCGACCAGCCCCGACTCCTCGCTCAGGACGGCAAGCCCGGCCCCCAGGAGGCCGTCGATGATGATCCGATCGGCCACGACATCGTGGTTGTACTGGGTCGGCCGCATTCCAGACGGACCCCAGTCCTCCAGGTCGGACAGCTCGACCGCCACGTCCGCCACCAGGCGGTCGAACAGATCGAGCAGGCGGTTGGGATCCACCGCTGCATGCTACGGCCACCGGACGGCGCCGCATCGTCGACCGCCGGGTCCGGGTCGGGGAGCTGTTCGGGAACGGGTAGTTTTCTGGGTGGAGATTCACTGTGGCACTCATCGACATCCCCGGCTTCGTCGCCGACATCAAAGAGCACTCGGCGGAGCACTCGTTCCACATCCACGATGAGCGTCACTTCGTCGAGACCTACTCGATGCGTCAGGCCTGGGAGATCGACCTCCATCCGGAGCACGCCTGCGGTGGCCCCCTCGACCTCCACCTCTCGATCGACCTCGACCCTCGGGTCGCCCTCAGCTTCGAGGACCAGATGCTGGCCTTGCCGGAGGACGCCGAGCCCCGGACCGGCCTGACCATCCCCCTGATGTTCACCTGGGCACTTCCCCCGCTGACCGATGCCCCCGACCTGCTGGTCCTGGCCACGGAGCTTGCCGGTGTCGGCGGCGCAGACCTGCCGTTGAAGGTGGCAGCCATCGACTCCACCGCCGAGGTCACAGACGCGCCGGAGCGAACCCTGTCGATCACCGCCGTGATCGACCTCAGCCTCGATGACCTGTACCTCCGGCAGGAGTCGCTGTGCGACATCTTCGATCGTTGCTACCAGGTCAGTGAGTTCCTGCTCGATCGGGCCCCGGCCTGGTTGGGCGAACTCTGAACCGGAGCGCACGATCGTGGCACGCTCGTCCCGCCGGCCCCGGCGGTCAGCAGGGAACCGTGGCGACGGCGCCCGGACCACCGATCCCGCCCGTCTCAGCGACCTGGCCCAGCTCCGGGAGACGCTGACCTACCCGGCAGAGCTGCCGATCACCGAGCGGCGGGCCGAACTGGTCGAAGCCATCGCCGCACACCAGGTCCTGATCGTGGCCGGCGAGACCGGATCGGGGAAGAGCACCCAGCTCCCGAAGCTGTGCATCGAGGCCGGCCGAGGCCGGTCCGGTCTGATCGGCCACACCCAGCCTCGCCGCCTCGCCGCCCGCTCGATCGCCGAGCGGATCGCCGAGGAGACCGGGACCGAGGTCGGCGGCCCGATCGGCTTCGCCTTCCGGTTCACCGACCGCATCGGCGGTCGGACGTCGGTCAAGCTGATGACCGACGGCATCCTGCTTGCCGAGATCCAGCGGGATCGGGACCTCAACGCCTACGACACAATCATCATCGACGAGGCCCACGAGCGGAGCCTCAACATCGACTTCATCCTCGGCTACCTCCGGCAGCTCCTCCCCCGCCGCCCGGACCTCCACGTCATCGTCACCTCGGCCACGATCGACACCGAGCGATTCTCGGCCCACTTCGACGGCGCCCCGATCATCGAGGTCTCCGGCCGGACCTACCCTGTCGAGATCCGGTACCGGCCACTGGACGGCCCGGATGTCGACGAGCCCCTGACCCAACCGGAGGCGATCTCTGCTGCGGTCCGGGAGCTGACCAGGGAGGGCCCGGGCGACCTGCTGGTCTTCCTTCCTGGCGAGCGAGACATTCGAGAGACTGCGGAGGCGCTGGAGGACCTGGGGCTGGCGGACACCGAGGTCTTTCCGCTCTTCGCCAGACTGTCCGCGGCCGAGCAACATCGGGTCTTCAGTTCTCATCGAGGCCGGCGGATCGTGCTGGCCACCAACGTGGCCGAGACGTCGGTGACCGTGCCAGGCATCCGCTACGTGATCGACCCCGGCACCGCCCGCATCTCCCGCTACAACCGCCGGACCAAGGTCCAGCGGTTGCCGATCGAGGCGGTGTCGCAGGCCTCGGCCGACCAGCGGGCCGGGCGCTGCGGCCGGATCGGCCCCGGGGTCTGCATCCGGCTGTACGCCGAAGACGACTACGACGCCAGGGAGGAGTTCACCGAGCCGGAGATCAAGCGGACCAACCTGGCGTCGGTGATCCTCCAGATGGCCTCACTGGGTCTCGGCGACATCTCCTCGTTCCCCTTCGTCGAGCCTCCGGACGGCCGCAGCATCACCGACGGCATCCAGCTGCTGGAAGAGCTGGACGCACTGGACCCCGATCGTCACGGGACCCGAGAGTGGTTGACGCCGATGGGCCGGGAGCTCGTCAGATTCCCGGTGGATCCCCGCTTCGGCCGGATGCTGATCGAGGCGGCGGACAACGGGGTCCTGGAGCCGGTCACCGTCATCGTGGCCGGGCTGTCGATCATCGACCCTCGGGAACGCCCGAGCGAGAACGAACAGGCGGCGGACGAGGCTCACCGCCGCTTCGCAGACGGATCCTCGGACTTCGTCACCCTGCTCAACCTGTGGGACCACGTCCGGGCCGAGCGGTCGGCCCGATCCAACAGCGGCTTTCGCCGGCTGTGTCGCCGGGAGTTCCTCAACTACAACCGCATCCGAGAGTGGCAGGACATCCACAGCCAACTGACCACGACGGCCAAGGACCTCGGCTACCGGCGGTCCGGCCGGGACAGGCCGGCCGAGGGGGCCGATGGGGAGGCCGCCTTCCTGGACGCCGTCCACCGGTCGCTGCTTGCCGGCCTCCTGTCCCAGATCGGGATGAAGGACCTCAAGGCGGAACGGGAGGCCAAGCGACGGGCTCGGACCGACGACCGTGGTCGCCGGCGGCCCCGACCGGAGTATCTGGGGCCCAGGCAGGCCAAGTTCGCCATCGCTCCCCGCTCGGCCCTGACCCGCCAGGGCCCGACCTGGGTCATGGCGGCCGAGCTGGTCGAGACCAACCGGTTGTGGGCCAGGATGGCGGCGCCGATCGACCCCCGGTGGGCGGAGGACCTCGGGCACTATCTGGTGACCCGCAGCTACACCGAGCCGACCTGGGACCGAGCCAGCGGGGTGGCCCAGACCACCGAGCGGGTGACCCTCTACGGGCTGCCGCTGGTCGACGGGCGGCGGATGACGGTCGGCCGGGTCAACCCCGAGCTGGCCCGGGAGTTGTTCATCCACCACGCCCTGGTCGAGGACGACTGGGACGCCGACCACGGCTTCCTGGCACGCAACCGGGAGGTACTGGCCGAGGTCGAGCGGCTGGAGGCCAAGACCCGGAGACGAGATCTCCTGGCCGACCAGGAGCGACGGACCCGGTTCTTCGACGAGCGGCTCCCGTCCGACATCGCGTCCGGCCGCCACTTCAACCGGTGGTGGAAGGCGGCGAGGGCCGAGACCCCGGATCTGCTGACGATGACCGTGGCCGATCTGCTGTCAGATCGAGGCGCCGAGCTCGACCTCGACCGTGACGACTTCCCGGACTCCTGGATCATCGGCGACATCGACCTGGAGCTCGCCTACGAGTTCGACACCGGCAGTCACGTCGACGGCGTCAGCGTCCACGTCCCGGTCGAGGTCCTGAACCAGCTCGATCCCCAACCGTTCCAATGGTCGGTTCCTGGCCTCCGGGCCGAGCTGGTCGGCGCACTCCTGCGGACCCTGCCGAAGCAGACCCGGAAGGCGCTTGTGCCGATCGCAGACACCGTGGAGGCCATACTGCCGGAGCTCGACCCAGCGGCCGGTGGGCTGCTGGAGACGCTGCGGGATCGGATCGGCCGCCGGACCGGGGTCACGATCCCGCCGGACGGCTTCGACCCGGCCCGAGTCCCGGCCCATCTTCGGCCGACGTTCCGGGTCATCAATGACCGGTTCGAGGTCTTGGCCGAGGGCAAGGACCTGGCCGCCCTCCAGGAGCTGATGGCCGAGCAGGTCCGCCAGACCCTGACCGAGGTGCTGGCCGACGCCGCGGCCGAGGCCGACCTGGAACGGACCGGGCTCCGGACCTGGGATCCCGACCTGCTCCCCGACGAGCTCCCGGCGGTCGTGACGACCGCAGGGCCGGCCCACACCGTCCGTGCCTACCCTGCACTGGTCGACGACGGCGATTCGGTTGCGGTTCGGCTGTTTCCCGATCCGGACGAGCAGGCGGAGGCGATGTGGACCGGGACCCGACGACTGATCCGGCTCCAGCTCCCGTCGCCGGTCCGGACGCTCGACCGGCTGGTCGACGACCGGACCAAGCTGCAGCTTGCCGCCCCGCCGGTCCAGTCCCGGGCCCAGTGGTACAACGACGCCATCGACTGCGCCGTCGATGAGTCGATCGCCGTGTCTGGCGGTCCGTCCCGTTCCCGAGACGGTTTCGACCGGCTGGTCGAGGCCGCTCGGTCTGCGGTGCCGGAGCACCTGGAGACGCTGGCCGGGGCCATCGCCCAGCTGGTGCGGGACCTGAGCGCCATCGATCTCCTGGTCGAGCCCCTCGCCGGTTCCTCGGTCGATGTCTCGATCCAGGACATCCGAGCCCACCTGGCCCGGCTGGCCTATCCGGGGATGTTGGCCGGAGTCGGCCTGGACCGGGTGCCGGACGTCGTCCGGTACGTGGCGGCCATCCGCCACCGGGCCGAGCACGTCACCGAGCAGCCGGGTCGGGATGTCCAGGCCGCAGCCGAGTGCGTTCGCCTGGAACAACGCCACGCCGAACTGGTCGGCACGATCGGCCTCACCCCGGAACTGGAGGCGGTCACCTGGCTGCTCGAGGAGTTCCGGGTTGTCCAGTTCGCCCAGCAGCTCAAGAGGCCGGAGAAGGTCAGCGCGGCCCGGATCGATCGGCGGCTCGGGGCGATCGCATCCGCCGCAGGCCGCTGAGCCGGCTCAGCCGACCCGATGCACAGACACCCGGTAGGCGCCGTCGTCCGCCGCTTCCCGCTCCCACCCCGACCACGTCTCGGCCAGTCGGAGGCCGGCGGTCGAGCACCAGTGATCGATCTCGGCCGGACCACAACCGGGAACCGTCTGACCACCGATCACCAACCCACCGCCGGCGGCCAAGTGGTCTGCCAGGTTGACCACCACGTCCGCCCGATCGTCAGGGCGGACGTATGGCAGGACGTTGCCGGCCAGGACGACGACATCGAATCGGCGACCGAGTCTGACCGCGGCCAGATCGTCCAACACCCAGCGAACCGGCGCCGGCTTTGCCGTCGCCAACCGCAACAGGTCGGGGTCGTTGTCGACACCGACCACCTCGATTCCCCGCCGGGCCAACTCCGCCCCGACTCGGCCGGCCCCGCAGCCGGCATCGAGGACGCTCCCCGGGTCGAGGGACGCGACGAAGTCGGCCTCACCGTGGACCGCATGGCCCTCGGCCGCCAGGCGGTCCCAGCGGGTGTCATACTCTCGGAGGTCGACGCCGGAGCGCCACTGGCGCCAGGCGTCGCTGATCGACGCGGCAGCCCGCTCCGGGGCATCGGCGACCGGCCGGGACGCCGGGCGATCGCTCAGTCGATCGTCAGCCGAGCGAACAGCTCGACCTTGGCCTCCTCGAAGTCCTCCTCCGAGATGAGACCGGCCTCCCGGCGCTTGTGAAGGTCCTCGACCAGCTGCAGCAGCTCTTCGGGCGAGGGCTCTCCCTCACCGGAGACCATGCTCACGGCGTCGTCGTTCGCCTCGTCGGGTGGTCCTTCGCTCTGGTCAGCGGTCTTGCGCTCAAGCCTGTTGGCCCGCTTCATTGCGGCCTTTTCCTTCTTGGCTTTGTCCCGCTGCAACTTGGCGAAGCTCGATCGTTGTTTTGCCATGGCGAGCTCCTCTACGTGACAGGTCCTCAACCGGGTCCACCCCGGGAGGGCGGTCACTCAGGGTAGAGGGGTCCGGGCGGATAGCTACCGAGTGTGACCAATTGCTTCCATTGTCCCAGGGTTGCCGCCACAACCGGGGAACGGTGTAAGTCTACCCAGTCGACGAGCGGGTGCAGCGGGGCCAGGCAAACCGACCTGCCGATATCACATTCCGTGACTTTCCGGGGTCAGCAGGCCATCGGAAACCAACTGTTTTACCTGATCAGCAACTATCTCGATGGTTCGCTCCCGATCAGAGCCCGTCACGCAAAGTGACAACGCCACGAAGCCTCGGGCCGCGATGTAGATCCCTTCGGCCAGGAGTCCATGGAACAGGAGCTCGATCGGTCGGTGATCGGCGCCAGCCAGATCCCCAGGTGTCCGAACGATTCCAGACACCGGATGGATCGCCAGGAGCGATCCCATCCCGGTCGTCGACAGCCCGGCCGGGGCCAGCACCGGGCCCAGAGCGGCCCGGAACGCCTCCCCGTCGGCGTAGAGGCGGTCGAGCGCGTCTGGGGTGATGATCGACTCGGCGGCGGCGATCCCGGCCGCCATGGTCATCACGTTGTTGTTGAACGTCCCGGGGTGGGTCAATGAGCCACCGACGGCCGGATCGAAGGCGGCCAGCACATCGGCTCGGCCGCCGAAGGCCCCGAAGGTCATGCCACCCCCGATGTACTTTCCGAGAGTGGTGAGATCCGGCCGGACACCGGCGATCGCCTGCACCCCGCCGAACGCCATGCGGGAGGTCATCACCTCGTCGAAGATCAGGAGCGCCCCGCTGGCGTCGCAGAGCTCCCGGAGTCCGGCCAGAAAGCCCGGCTCGGCCGGGATGCAGCCCCCGGACCCCATCATCGGCTCGACCAGGATGCAGGCGGTGTCCTCGCCGTGTTCACCGAGGGCGGCGGCGACCGAGTCGAGATCGTTGAACGTACACAGCGAGTAGTCGTACGGCGCCCGGAGCGGGGTCCCGTGCTGGCCGAAGTACAGCACGCCCCCGTGGTAGCCGCCGGCGAACCCCAGCACCCGGGAACGGCCGGTGTGGTGGCGGGCCAGCGCCACCGCCATCAGGTTCGCCTCGGTCCCGGAGTTGGTGAACCGGACCCGCTCGATGGACGGGAACCGGCCACACACCAGCTCGGCCAGGCGATGGTCGGCCTCCCCGACCGCTCCCATCGACCAGCCCCGTTCGATCGCGGCCTGCAGCGCCTCGGCCACCGCCGGCGGGTTGTGGCCGAGGAGTCCGGCGGTGTAGTCGCCGAGGAGGTCGAGGTACCGGTGCCCGTCGACGTCGACCAGGGTGGCGCCGTCGGCCGAGGCGACCCGGAACGGGAACGGCTCGAAGTTGAGCACCGATCGGGTCGAGCCGCCCGGCAGGACCTTGGCCGCCGCGGCGGCGTGACCGGCGCTGATGGGGCGGACCCGGGCGTACCGCTCCCTGGCACCAGCCAGGGCGACATCGATCGCCGGGCCGTCGATCAGCGGTCTGCTCACCGGCCGCTCGGTCGCTACGGAGGCTGCTCGGGCGATATCGGCCATGCCGTAGTCTCCCATCGGACCGGGTCCGCTCGCCATCGGCTGGGCCAGCCTCCGAGCCCCAGCTACGATGCCGACATCCGCCGATCCGGGCGGGACACTCGAAAGGAACCCGATGATCGACACCGCTCCCTTCGGCGCAACCGGCCACCACAGCAGTCGGGTCCTGTTCGGCGCCGCCGCCCTCGGACGGATGAGCCAGGACCGGGCGGACGCCACCCTGGCCCTCCTGGCGCCAGCCGGGATCAACCACATCGACACTGCAGCGTCCTACGGCGAGTCCGAGCTGCGTCTGGCCCCGTTCCTGTCCGACCACCGGGCAGACTTCTTCCTGGCGACCAAGACCGGCGATCGGACCGGCGACACCGCCCGAGCCTCGTTGGAACGCAGCCTGGAGCGAATGGGGGTCGACCAGGTCGACCTGATCCAGCTCCACAACCTGGTCGAGGAGGATGACTGGACCACCGCGTTCGCCCCCGGTGGAGCGGTCGAAGCGCTGGCCGCGGCCCGGGACGAGGGGCTGTGTCGGTTCATCGGGGTCACCGGCCACGGGACCCGGATTCCCGGGATGCACCTGCGGAGCCTGGAGGCCTTCCCGTTCGACTCGGTCCTGTTCCCCTACAACTTCACCATGCTCGCCAGACCCGACTATCGCCACGACGTCGAGGCACTGCTGGCCGTCTGTGGCGAACGCAACGTTGCGGTCCAAACCATCAAGTATCTGGCCCGGGGCCGCTGGCCCGAGGATACGACGGCCCCACGATTCGCCTGGTATGAGCCGATCGAGGATGCGGAGGCGGTCGGCCGGGCCGTTCGCCACGTGCTCGGCCGGCAACAGCTGTTCCTCAACACCTCCTCGGATGCCCGGCTGCTGCCGGTCACCCTGGCCGCTGCAGCTGGCGACCTGACCACGCCCGGCGACGACGAGATGGCGGCCGACGCGGAGCGGCTCGGCATCACCGCCCTGTTCGACGGCGCCGAGCTGGAGCGCATCTGACCGGCGAGAGGTCGACTTCGACCCCGCAGACGTCGGTCGCGTAGTGTTGCGCCATGGACGTTGCCATCGAAACCGTGACGAATCCCCTGTTCCCCGAGTTCTGGGTCCGTCCCCCCGGCGAGATCGATGCATCGCTTGCCGAACTGCAGGACCGGGGTGGGGTGACGTTCCACGAGGAGCCCGAGGTCCCGCCGGAGATCCCGTTGCCCCAGGGAACGGGGGGCTGGGTCCTCACCAACCACGCTGACATCCTCCAGGTGTCGAAGACGCCAGCCGTGTTCTCATCGGCATCCGGTATCACGGTTGGCGAACTGCCACCGGAGTTCCTGGAGTTCTTCAGCTCGATGATCGCCATGGACGATCCCCGCCACGCCCGGCTTCGCCGCCTGGTTTCGGCCGGGTTCACCCCTCGCATGCTGGCCAGGCTCAACGACTCGGTCCACGACGTTGCGGTCGGGATCGTCGACGACATCGCGCCCAAGGGCGAGGTCGACTTCGTGGTCGATGTCGCCGCCGCGCTGCCGCTCAAGATCGTCTGCGATCTGATGGGCGTGCCGGAGTCCGAGTTCCAGTTCGTGTTCGATCGGACCAACGTCATCCTCGGCATCTCCGACCCGGAGTACAAGCCCGAGGGCATGGATGAGCTGACCGCGCTGCTGACCGCCGGGGGCGAGTTGGCCAACCTGATGCAGGAGGTGGCGGCCGACAAGAAAGGTGGAGACGGGACCGACCTGACAAGCATCCTGATGAACGCCGAGCTCGAGGACGACGAGCTGTCGCCCGCCGATCTGGCCAGCTTCTTCATCCTGCTGGTCGTCGCCGGCAACGAAACGACCCGAAACGCCATCAGTTGGGGTCTCAAGTACCTGACGGACAACCCGGAGCAGCGGGCGATCTGGGAAGCGGACTTCGAGGGCGTCGGGCCAGGGGCGATCGAGGAGATCGTCCGGCTGGCCTCCCCGGTCACCTACATGCGGCGAACGGCGCTCCAGGACACCGAGATCAACGGGCAGGCGATCGCCGAGGGCGACAAGGTCTGCATGTTCTACCTGGCCGCGAACCGGGACCCGAAGGTCTTCGATGATCCCCTGAGCTTCGACGTCCGCCGGGACCCGAATCCCCATGTCGGCTTCGGTGGCCCGGGCCCGCACTTCTGTCTCGGTGCCCACCTGGCCCGCCGGGAGATGCTGATCATGTTCCGGGAGCTGTTCAGCCGGCTGCCGGACATCCACGCGTCCGGCGATGCCGACCTGCTGCAGTCCAGCTTCATCCACGGGATCAAGCACCTGCCGGCGAGCTTCACCCCGGCGGGCTGAGCGGCCGACCGATCCCTGCCGGCCATCGCCGGCTGTCGCGGATCAGCGGTTTCGCAACACCTCGAGTGCGTCGTCGGCGTGGGCCGTCATGTTCGTCTCGCTGGTGATGACCGCGAGCACGGTGCGGTCGGTGTCGACCACGAACGTGGCTCGCTTGGTCGGGAGCGGACCGAACCGCTTGACTCCGAACTGGGCCGCGACCTTCCGGTCGGGGTCGGAAAGCAGCGGGAAGCCGAGATCGTTCGCCTCGTCGAATTCGAGTTGCCGATCGGACCGATCGGACGACACGCCCACGATCGTTGCGTCGAGTTCCTGGAACTCGCCGATCAGATCGCGGAAGTGCTTGCTCTCGATGGTTCAACCGGGCGTCATGGCCTTGATGTAGAAGTAGACCACGAGCGGCCCGGTCTCGATGAGGGACGCCAGGCTGACCTGCGCCCCGTGCTGGTCGACGAGGGTGAACTCCTCGACGACGTCTCCGACCTTCACCATGCCTCCTAACCTAGGGCCGCCATCGCATGGCGGGCAGCATCGAGATCGTTCTTGGCGACCTCCAACAGTTCCCTGGTCTCGGCCACCAGCTCCGGCTTGGCGTTGTTGACATACCCAGGGTTTGCCAACCGCTTCTCGAACCCGTCGACCTGTTTGGCCTTGGCCTCGATCACCTTGTTCAGCCGGGCCCGCTCGGCATCGAGATCCAGGGCATCGACCAGTCCGGAGACCAGCACCTCGACCCCCTCGAACGCCAGTGGACTGGCGACCTCCGGCCGGTCCCCGTCCTCGATGGCTGCCACCTCGCGGACTCCGGCCAGCGTCTGGACCGCTCCGCCGGCAGCATCGATCAGGTTCCGTATCGGGGCCGGGGCATGGACCGTGATCTGCTTCTTCGGCTTGACGTTGCGCTCGGACCGCAGGGCCCGGATGGCGCCGATCAGCCGGTCGGCCCGGTCGAAGGTGTCGACGACGTCGAGATCGACGGCCGATGCGTCCAATCGAGGCCACGCCGCGGTGGCGGCCAGGTCGGACGATGGAAGGGCGAGCCCGGTGACCTGGCCAGACCGGACGGCGGCGACGTGGGGCCACAGCGCCTCGGTCACGAACGGGCAGACCGGGTGGAGGATCCGCAGCACGGCGTCGAGGACAGCGGCCAGGACCGCCTGTTGGGCCGGGTCGTCGTCGATCGTTGGCTTGACCGCCTCCAGATAGCGGTCGCAGACATCACGCCAAATGAAGTCGTAGAGCGTGTCGGCGTAGACGTTGAACTGGTAGTTGGCGAGGGCTCCGTCGACCGCGGTCAGCGTCTGGGCCAGGCGGGCCAGGATCCATCGGTCGGCGAACGACAGCGCATCGATGCCGATCTCCTCGGTGGAGATCGCCTCGTCCCGGGCCGGGATGCGGCCCAGAGCGAACCGGGTTGCGTTCCACACCTTGTTTGCGAAGTTGCGGCCGAGGTCGAACTTGGACGAGGTGTTCCGAGCGAGCGGGACCTCGTCTGTCGGGTCGACTGCGCCGACCGCGACCCCGTAGGCACTGACCATCTTCCTCGACGGGTCGGCCGGCGAGGTCTGGATGGGGGCGGCGACGACGTGGCCGGCCGGGGTGGTGATGAACTCCGGGACGAACGTCTCGCCGGTGTGAGGGCAGATCAGGTCGACCGACATCCGGACGTCCTGGGTGTCGGTCGTCATCTGGACCAGCGTGTAGCGCAGCGCATCGGCGCCGTGGCTGTGGATGATGTCCCGGGGGTCGACCCCGTTGCCGAGGCTCTTCGACATCTTCTGGCCGTGCCCGTCCTGGATCATGGCGTGGATGAAGACGTCATCGAACGCCAACTGCCCGTCCAGGAAGTACCGGTTGAACATGGTCATCCGGCTGACCCACAGGGTGATGATCTCCCTGGCGGTCATCAGGACGGACGTCGGGTTGAACGATTCGAGCAGGCCGACCGTCTCCGGGTGGTCCTCCGGCCAGGGCCAGCCCATCGTCGACAGCGGCCACAGCCCGGACGAGAACCAGGTGTCAAGCACGTCCGGGTCCCGGGTGAACCCCTCGGCCTCTAGCGCCGCGACCAGGGCGACCTCGTCCATCGACCCATCCGGCCGGTCGAGCCGGCCAAGCGTGGCCTGGGGCGGGACACAGACCGCCTCCTCGACCTCGACCTCGCTGGTCCGCCGGACCAGGTGGGCGGCCCCGGCGTCCACCCAGCGCGAGGCGACCGGGCGGGCCTGGTCGACCTCGGCGCCCTGCAACGCGTCTGCGACCACCTCCGGTGCCCCGTCGAGGGCGACCGTCCGGACCCAGACCGGGATCTGATGGCCCCACCAGAGCTGGCGAGAGATGCACCAGTCCCGAATCCCGTCGTGCCAGGCGTGATAGGTCCGGGCGTAGCGGTCGGGGTAGAAGGTCATCTCGCCGTCACCGGGGGTCTGGCCACGGGCCGGGACATCATCCGGGAGGGGTGGGGTCTGGTCGGGGTCCTGGGCCCGGAGGGCCGACCCCCGCAGCCGGTCGTCGGTGACCGCAACGTACCACTGGTCCGAGAGCCACGGCTCGATCGGGACGTGGCTGCGGTAGGAGTGACCGACCGAGTGCTCGTAGTCCCGGACCTCGGCCAACAGGTCATTGGCATCGAACCACTCGACGATCGCCGTCCGGGCATCCTCCCGGCTGAGCCCGACGAAGGCCCGGGCGGCCTCGGAGACGTCCTCCCAGCCATGATCGGCGCTGATCGCCCCGTCCGGCCCCATGATGTTGATGATCGGCAGGTCGTGGCGGAGCCCGATGTCCCAGTCGTTTGGGTCGTGGGCCGGGGTGACCTTCAGGAATCCGGTGGCATAGCGGGCCTTGGCGTCTGTCGACTCCGGGTCGGCCATGACGACGTAGTCGTCCTCGACGATCGGGATGACCCGGCCGACGATCGGGAGCCGGACGTGCTTGCCCCGCAGCGCCTCGGCCCGGGGATCGTCCGGGTTGACCGCGACTGCGGTGTCTCCCAACATCGTCTCCGGACGAGTGGTGGCGACCGTGACATGCCCCGAACCATCCTCGAGCGGGTACCGGAGGTACCACATGTGGCCGGCGACGTCCTCCATCTCGACCTCGTCGTCTGCCAGGGCGGTGCGGGTGGCCGGATCCCAGTTGACCAGACGCTTGCCCCGGTAGATGAGCCCGTCCCGGAACAGCTGATAGAAGGCGTGCCGGACCGCGGTGGCGCACATCTCGTCCATGGTGAACCGGGTCCGATCCCAGTCACAGGAGGCCCCCATGGCCCGGAGCTGATCGATGATGACAGCCTCGTATTCGTCCTTCCACTCCTGGGTCTTGGCCACGAACGCCTCGCGACCCATCTCCAGCCGCTTGACCCCGTCTGCCAGCAGCCGCTTCTCGACAACGGTCTGGGTGGCGATACCGGCATGGTCCGTCCCGGGCATCCATAGGGTACGATCTCCAACCATCCGGTGGTACCGGATCAGGACGTCCTGGAGCGTGTTGTTCAGGGCGTGACCAAGGTGGAGCGCGGCGGTGACGTTCGGCGGTGGAATGACGATGGAATAGGTACCGGGCCGGTCCTCCGGCGCCCCTGCCAGCGCATCGTCGCTGAGGGGCTCCACCGAGGACATCCGGGCCTCCGTCCAACGGGCGGTGACCACGGCCTCGGCCCCTGAAGGGTCGTAGGCCTTCGGGATTGCTGCTGTAGGGCTGGACGGGCTCATCGCCATGCAGGGTAGTGGCCAAACCATCCGGTCGAGGGGGAGAAAACCGGCGGCGGATGGAAGCCCGATCCGTTTGGTCAAGTTTCAACAACCTAATACGCTCACTACAGCTGGGAGGTGTGGGTATGTCGCTGAAGGCGGTGACCGAGGAGTTCCTCGGCCAGAACGACAGGGTCCGCTTCGAGGATTGGCGCGGCCGGACCTGGGGGGCAGACGAGGCCCCCGTCACGGTGCGGTTCAATGACGAGGATGCAATCCGTCACTTCGTCCGGGCGCCGGGCGAGCTCGGCTTCGGTCGGGCCTATGTCTCGGGGGCGATGGACATCGATGGGGACATCTGGTCCCTGCTCGACCTGCAGCGTGACATCGGCGGGATCCGCTTCAGCGCCGGCCAGGTCCGGGGGCTGGTCAAGGACGTCGGGCTGCGATCGCTTGCCAAGTCACCGACGATCCCGCCGGAGGAGGTCAACCTCGGTGGCCGGTTGACCAAGCACACCCGGCGGCGGGACAAGGAGTCGATCACCCATCACTACGACGTCTCAAACGACTTCTACCGCATGGTCCTCGGACCGTCGTGGACGTACTCCTGTGCGGTGTTCGAGCACCCGACGGACAGCCTGGAACAGGCCCAGTCCAACAAGTACGAGCTGATCTGCCGCAAGCTGGGCCTGGAGCCCGGGATGCGGATGCTCGACGTCGGCTGCGGCTGGGGCGGCATGGCCATCCACGCCGCGGCCAACTACGGGGTCGATGTGGTCGGGATCACGATCTCCGAGGCCCAGGCGATGAAAGCCAGGGAGCGGGTGGCCGAGGCCGGCCTGTCTGATCGGATCGAGATCCGGATCCAGGACTATCGGGACCTGGACGACGGCCCGTACGACGCCATCAGTTCCATCGGCATGTTCGAACACGTCGGTCTGGCCTACCTGGTGCAGTACTTCGAGATCCTGAAGGGCCTGCTTCGCCCCGGCGGCCGGCTGCTGAACCACCAGATCGGCCGAACCCCGATGCCTCCGATCGGGCGGATCATCAAGAAGGAGCAGGTCGCGGTCGCTCGGGACGGGTTCATCCACCGCTACGTGTTCCCCGATGGCGAACTCCACGAGATCGGCGACGTGATCGGCCGGATGCAGCGGTTGAACATCGAGGCCCGCCACATGGAGAGCCTCCGGGAGCACTACGCCCTGACGCTCCGCCACTGGGTCAACAACCTGGAGACCAACTGGGACCGGGCGGTGGCCGAGGTCGGGGAAGGTCGAGCCAGGGTCTGGCGGCTGTACATGGCGGCGACCTCGGTCAACTTCGCGGTCGGCCAGGTCCAGGTCCACCAGGTCCTCGGGGTCAAGCTCCCCAAGTCCGGATCGACGATGGGTCGCAGCGGCCTCGGGCTCCGGCAGCGGTGGGAGTACGACCTGCGGGCGGTCGGTGGTGGTGACCGGGCGGCCAGGAACGGGACCCTCGACCTCCGGGACCGAACCAGGTCTGACGGGTCCGGTGACGCCGACCGGGCGCCCCTCTCCCCAACCGGGACCTGACCGACCGGGGGCCGGCGGAGCGTCTGCTCAGGCGCCGACCAACAACCGGTCGAGTTCCTCCTCATCGGATCGCAGGATCGAGCCAGGACCCGGGCCTTCGATCCGCATGGCGATGGAGCGACCCAGTTTCAATGCGTCAGACAGCGCCTCGGGCGCGGTCGCGTTCGGCTCCGAGAGTGCCGTGACCGCATCGACGAGGTCCGCATCGAACCCCCACAACCCGAGCAGGTAGGCCCCGACGAGATACCGATCGACCCCGAAGGCAAGCCGCTCGTTGGTCAGATCGTCGGCGCTCAGCACCGCTCGGAGCTCGTCCGGGCTGTGGGTCGGCAGGCGGCTGAGCACCAGCACCCCGACCTCGTGGAGGACACCGGCCATGTAGGCCTCGCCGGCGTCCATGGCAGACACTCCCTGGCGGACGAGTGAGCGCCTGGCAAGCGCGGCGACGGCCTGGCTGCGCTCGACGACGGCGGCCAGGTCGATGGCCGAGTCCTGGTCAGATCCGAACAGCGAATGGGAGGCCACAATGGCCCGGACGACGTTGGCCCCGAGGAAGCCGATGGCCTGGCCGACCGACTCGACCCGGCGGGCAAGCCCGAAGAAGGCGGAGTTCACCAGCCGGAGGATCTCGGCGGTCAGGGCGATGTCCTGCGACACGATCTCCCCGAGCTGCAGGTTGGTCGAGTTGGGGTCGGTCATCGCCGCCATCAGCTCTTCGTAGACCGAGCCGAGGGCCGGCAGCTCGTCGAGCTGGCCAACCAGATCCCGGACCGTGGTCGGCGCCACCCGCTCTCGAGAGCGGCGAACCAGCTCGATCGTGTCCTTCAGTTGCTCGACGTCGCACGGCTTGCTGAGGAACTGGTGGGCGACCCGGGTCGAGCGGAAGATCGCCTCCTCCTCCGAGTGCCCGGACAGGATCACCCTGGCCGCAGACGGCAGGTGCTCCTTGACCCGGGCCAGGAACTCGGCCCCGTCCATCCCCGGCATCCGCATGTCGGATACCACGACGTCAGCGGACCGATCGGTCAGGAACTCGAGGGCGTCTGAACCGCTCTCAACGAAGTGCATGTCCCAGGCTTGGCGCATCTGCCTGGTTGCCCGTCGGGTCCCCTGCAGAATGCTCGGCTCGTCGTCAACGAATAACACGGTCAGCACGGCTCACTCCTGACGTGGTGCGATCACGGGTCGTCGTCCGTCCCGCTCTCCTTCGGTCCGGGCAAGGCCACCGTTAGGGCTCACGGCAAGCAGGAGCGGTGACGAGCGCACCGTGAACAACCCTCACATCCGCCCCGATCGGTCCGACCGGGAGTCCATGCGCGCCCCAACCGGGACCGACCGACCGACCGCTACGACCGCCCGGACCGGGGCTGCGGTCGACCAGCCCGCCTCCACCCCGTTGGAGGTGCGGACGGCGACCTTGGACCGGGATGGCACGATCCTGTCCTGCAATGCGGCCTGGCTGGACTTCGGCCGCCCGGGCGGTACCGGCCGAGACATCGGGGACAACTACCTGACGTTCCTGATCGGTCGGGTCTCCACCGACGAGCGGTCGGCTTTCGTCGGGATCGAGCCCTTCGCTCCGCCCCAGACCAACGATCACCTCCGCAGCATCCTCCGGTCGCGACCCTCGGTCGAGGCGGTGGCGGTCGGAGTCGATCGCCACCAGGTGCCCTGCCTGCTTGCGATGGCCGTCCATCCCATCATCGGCC
>JBCCFN010000047.1:0-21796 GCA_039029715.1 Actinomycetota bacterium
CCACCGGCCAACTCCGCGGCTACGGCAACAAATGCCTCGACGTCCAAGGCCCAAGCACCGACAACGGCACACCCATCCAACTCTGGGACTGCCTCGACCAACCAAACCAGACCTGGACGATCGAGCCGCAGACGCCGCCACCGTCGTCGGTACTCGTCGGGTTCGGCGGTAAGTGTCTGGACGTCCGGGGTCCGAACACCGACAACGGCACACCCATCCAACTCTGGGACTGCGTCGGAAACGCACCCCAACAACGCTGGGAACTCACCACCACCGGCCAACTCCGCGGCTACGGCAACAAATGCCTCGACGTCCAAGGCCCAAGCACCGACAACGGCACACCCATCCAACTCTGGGACTGCCTCGACCAACCAAACCAGACCTGGACGTTCTCAGCGCCCTGATCGCTGGACCGCGGCGAAGGACGTCCGCCATACCCCACTGGCGACGGACGATTGGCGGCGGGTACGGTCGATCGGCATGGAGGTGTGGATCGGGCTCGTCGGCGCGGTCGCAGGAGCCACCGTCGCCTTCGCCGGGCAGTACTTCGTCAGCAGGGCCGAGCTCGGAGCGGCGCACCGGGCCTCGGTGCTGGAGCACTGCGTCGAACTCATCGCGCTGTCGGAGGACTTTCGGAACCGACTCTGGGAGGAGCGACGGCTGGCGACCACCGGCTCGGTCCAGGGTTGGGACCTGAACGCCTATCGACGGGCCGAAGCCGCCCTTCGGCTACTCACCCAGGACGCTCAACTCCATGCCGCGGTCGATGAGCTGCGACAAACGGGTCAGGACCTTGGCTCACTGTGGCGCAGGCGGGGTCATGACGGCGACCAGGAGCAGCTCGAGTCCTATTTGAACGCCCACCAGGCGGCGATCAAGACGTTCATCAGGATCGCCAACGTGCACATGCAATCGCTCTAGCGCCCTGACCACCGCACGTCGGCGAGCGGTGGCAGCGGCAGCCATCCGATCCGCCTCAGCCTTTCCGACGGCCGAGATTTGATTGACTTTTATCAACTACTTATAGTTGACTCAAGTCAATCATCAGGCGGTCCCGAACAGGCCGCTCGTCAACGTTGGAGCACAACACGATGTCGCGAACACACGACCTGGCCCTCAAGGCCTCGGGCGGTTCTCTGGGTCATCTGGGGGGTCGTGCACATACTGGGTGGCGTCGCCACGATGGCCGACGATACGACCGGCGGGTTCCAGGGCATCGCCGCTGGCGTCGAGCCGAGCGAGCTCGAGGCTGACTACCACCCTGCGGTCGGCGCGGTTCTCAACCAACACGGGTGGAACCTGCTCTGGGTCGGCGTCGTCACCACCATTGGCGCCATCTTCGTCTGGCGCCGGTCGGTGACCGCCATCTGGGTCAACGCAATGGTCGGTGGGCTCTTCGACATCGGCTACTTCGTCTACATCGATCTCGGTGGCTACGGCACGTTCTTCCCCGGGACCTCGATGACCTACGTCTCCGCCTCCGCCATCGTCCTGTCCTTCTGGGTCTGGTATGCGAACCGCGCGGAACTGGCGGCCGCCTGACATGACGACCTCCCTGCCGATCGCCCTTCGCAGCCTGTCCCGGCTGTTCATCGTGACCAATGCCGCGGTCTACCTGTTCTTGGCCGTCGCCATCGTCCCCTACTGGCAGACCCTCTCCGGCACCGAGATCCAGCGTTGGTTCGCAGACGACTTCGGTCGGTTCGCCACCATGATGGTCCCGGTCCACCTCCTGGCCATCACGACCACGATCGCCGCCGCGGTTGCCAGCCGCCGCCACTGGCGAGCCGACGCGGCACTGTGGATCGTCGTGCTGGTCGGACTGCTCGGATCGCAGGCCTTCAACTTCACCCTCTTCGCCGTCGTCCTCAATCCGGACCTGTCCTCCCAGACCCTCTCCTCCACCGAGGCGCTCGACACCCTCGACGATTGGGACACCTACCACCTCGTCCGGACCGCCTTGGTCCTGGCCAGTGCGGTGGCCGTGGTGATGCTGACCACCCGCACCACAAGGGTGCAGGAGGTCGAGATCGAGTCAGCGGCCGGCCGCCGCTGACTCAGTCGGCCAGGTTCCTGCTGGCCTGGAGTGCGAGGCGGTCGAGGAGCTGCCGGCGATCCCCGGCCATACCTTCGAGGATCTCCGACGGGGCATCACCATGGGTGTGCTCCGAACCCCACACCATCAGCTCCAGCAGCACCGGGATCAGATCGATGGCAGGCTGCCTCGGGCGGTAGACCCATCGCCGA
The DNA here is from genome assembly GCA_039029715.1 of Actinomycetota bacterium. GTDB lineage: Bacteria > Actinomycetota > Acidimicrobiia > Acidimicrobiales > SZUA-35 > JAHELU01. Next base: position 2,248 of record JBCCFN010000047.1, read on the forward strand.
CCATCCTCGGGGTCACGGTCCCGGGCCAGAAGGCCGGCATCGGTCAGACGCTGCAGCCGATCGGCCAAGACGTTGGTGGCGATCCCCTCGTCGACGGCGAAGTCCGCGAACCGTGACCGGTGGCCGATCAGCACGTCGCGCAGGACGACCAGCGTCCAGCGATCCCCCAGGATGTCGAGCGATGCCGCAACCGGACACGTCGAGCGGAGCTCCGGACCTTCTGCCATGCTCCGATCTTACTTGCTATCAACAAGTGAATCATGGCAAGATCGCTTGCATGTCACAAGCGGTCTCGACCGAATCTCCTCACGGCCGGCCGCATGGTCCAAGGGTCGTGGCCACCATCCCGGCCGCGCTGGCCGTCATCGGATCGGCGGCCTACACCGGCGTCCTCATCACCATCGGGCTGAGCCTCGGCCGCTACTGGTCGACCATCCCACCGGAGGACTACGCCAGACAGTTCGACCAGCTCTTCGAGTTCCTCCTGCCCGCCATCGCCGTCACTCTGGTCCCGGCGGTCGTCGGCGTTGCCTGGTCGTTGCGGCGAGGATGGCCATCGCCACACCGGACGGTCTGGCTGACCGCCGCCGCCGGGCTCCTCGTCTCGCTTGCGATCACCGCCCTCTACCACGTCCCGGCCAACGAACGAATATGGTCCGACACCATCACCGCCGCCGAGATCGAGACCGAGCGAGGGCGTTGGCTCCTCTGGCACGCAGCGAGGACCGTCGCCGGCCTCACCGCCGCCGTCGCCGCCTTCTCGGCCACCACTAGGACCGGCCATCGGGAGCGCTGACCGTCGGCCCGTGGCAGGGCGCTGACTTCGATCGCAGCAGGTCTCGGCTCCCGCTACCAGGCCAGCGTCAGGGCGACGTCCGGGCCGAGCCCCCCGGCCAACACCGTCCGGTAGGCCGCCAGGATCTCGTCCGGGCCCTCGCCGTGCTGCAGGTCGAGCCGATCGTCGATCCAGGCCGCGAACCGGTGCCACTGCTCGGCGAAGCCCCGGTGGTATGCCGGCAGGCCCCGCTCAGCGGCCGCCTGCTCGGCCACGTCCGGGATGAAGAACAGGCGGGGGGTCGGACCACCGAGCGGTCCAGCCGCCGCCCCGGCCCCCTGGTGGGTGGCTCCGAGCATCACCGAATCGGCGAGCCGGTCACCAAGTGCGCCGTGTACGGCCTCCCTGATGGCCGGGCTGCCGGCCGCATCGACGAACGCAACGGGCCCGGCGGCAGCGTCGAGTCGGAGGTCGTCGTAGACGGTCACCTGGTCATAGATCCCGGCGGCCTCGACGAAGGCAGCATTGCCGGCCGAGGTGATCCCAACCACCGTCGTCTGGTGTTGATGCTCACGCAGGCTCCAGGCCAACGCCATCGCGGTCTTGCTGGACGCACTGGCCACGACGACCGTGCTCGCCGTCTTGGCCAACTCCTCGGCCAAGGCCCACCCGGTCATGAACAGCGCCCACATCGACACCTGGAGTTGCTCCCCGGCGGCCGTCCAGACCGGGTCGGTGTCACAGCGGTAGTAGCGGTTGTACCACGGGTGCAGCTCGAGCCGATGAGCCGAGGCGTCGGTGAATCCGAACTCGGTCGGCTCGGCCGGTTCGAGGACGACCGAGTCGGCCATCGGCAGATAGCCGAAGACCCGGTCGCCCGGCTGCAGGTGCTCGCTCCGGGAGTCGACGACCTCGGCGAAGCCCCAGACCGGCACGCACCCCTGCTCCTGGTCGACCGGGAAGTAGGCCCAGTAACCGAGCGCATCCCCGAACAGGGCGTAGGTGATGTTGTTGGCAGACAGACCGAAGAGGTCGACCCGCAGGCTGGCCTGCCCGGTCTGCAGATCCGGGATGGCCAGCTCGGCGATCCCCGCAGTGGACACGTCGGCCCGGGAGACGACGACACGCCGGGTCATCGGACCGGTACCACGGGGTGGAGCGAGCGGAGCGTCGTGAACATCAGATCCCTCCAGGGGGTCGAGGCCGGCCGGCGACCCCAACGATACGCCGCTCGCTGCGCTCGTCCCGCAGGCGGGATCAGCCGCCGCCGGTGACCAACGCTGGGGCCGGTTGGAACCAGGTGGTCGTCACCGCCTCGTGGATCTCATCGATCGCGGCCTGGAGGTCGTCGCTGAATCGGTGAAGGTCGCCGGCAACCAGTTCGGTCGGTCTGGCCTCCCGCAGCCTCGTCTGAGCGGCGGCGCAGCGGGCCATGGCCTCGGGGTGACCGGGGATCTCAAGCAGCCACCGACCGGTCTCGACCAGACAGGCCTCGACGCTGCGAGGGCACTTGGCATCGTTGAGCAGGAACGCCACCTGGGACTCCGGCCCCGGTGGTAGACCGCTCCGCCGGAACGCCTGGAGCGCACTGACCGAACGCAGCGTGGCGAACCACGAGATGTCGAGGTACGGCTCGAGCGAGCTGCCGGAGCCGTCCATCAGCACGTTGGCCTGGACGTCGAGCACCCGGGTGGTCAGGTCGGCCCGCTCCAGCTGACGACCGACGGTGAAGAAGCAGAAGGCGTCGTCGTGGCTCATGGTGTCGGCCAGGATCCCGGTCAGGGTCTGGCAGCGGCGGATCACCGCGGTCAGCCACCCGGCCCGGGTCCGGCGGTCGACCGCCTGCTCGGTCGAGGTCGACACGTAGTCCCACAGCTCGGTCAGGACCTCGGCGGCGTCGACCGGCATCACCGATCGGGTGACCCGCAGGTTGTGGTGCGCGGCCTCGATCGAGGCGACGATCGAGCTCGGCATCTCCCGGTCGACGGTGAGACACCCGACCACCCGTTCCTCGGTCACCGTCGAACCGACCGGGCCGTCGGCATCGGTCTCGAGGCCGAGGACGGCCAGGAGCGGCCGCCATCCGATCGTTGCCGACCGGGGCAGGTCGATGATCAGGTCGGAGTGGGACCGGATCAACCGGGCCGTCCCCTCGGCCCGCTCCAGGTACCGGCCGGCCCAGTAGGCGCTCTCGGCCACCCGAGACAGCAGCAGCGGGGACGGGGTGCGATAGGTCATGATCGGTTCCTCCAGTGCGGCACGGCCGGTCGGCTCCTCGGGTCCTCAGGTCCTCAGGTCCTCAGGTCGGCGATCGGCGTGGTCGGGTCGACGATCCAGGTGTCCTTGCTCCCGCCGCCCTGGGAGCTGTTGACCACCAGCGAGCCCTCCCGCAGAGCGACCCTGGTCAGGCCGCCAGCGGTCACGTAGGGGTACCGACCGCTGAGGATGAAGGGACGGAGGTCGACGTGGCGGGGGGCGATGGCCGGGCTGAGGTCCGATCCGACCACGGTCGGGGCGGTCGACAGCTCCAGGATCGGCTGGGCGATCCAGTTGCGGGGATCGGCTTCGATCTGGCGCCGGACGTCTGCCAGCTCCTCCTCGGTGGCCTGGGAACCGATCGTGACCCCCTTGCCACCGGCCTCGTTCGCTGGCTTGCAGACCCACTTCGACAGGTCGGTCAGGACGTGGGCCCGCTGCTCGGGATCGTGCATCCGCCACGTCTCGACGTTCGGCAGGATCGGCCGCTCCCCGAGGTAGTACTCGATCAGATCCGGGACATAGGAGTACACGACCTTGTCGTCCGCCACCCCGGCCCCCGGAGCGTTGGCCAGGGCCACGTTGCCGGCCCGCCACGCCCCGATCAGGCCGGGCACTCCAAGCACCGAGTCCGGCCGGAAGACCGTCGGGTCGAGGAACTCATCGTCGACCCGACGGTAGATCACGTCGACCCGGACCGGTCCGCCGACGGTCCGCATGTAGACGACCTTGTCCTCGACCACCAGGTCGCTGCCCTCGACCAGCTGGGCCCCGATCCTGGCCGCCAGGTAGGCGTGCTCGTAGTAGGCCGAGTTGAAGATGCCGGGGGTCAGGACCACGACGATCGGATCGTCGATGTTGCGGGGCGACAGACCGCGCAGGGTGCCGCCGAGCCGATCGACATACCCCTCGACCGGGATGATGTCGAGGTCACGGAACAGGTCGGCGAAGACCCGCTTGGACACCTGCCGGTTCTCGAGCATGTAGGACACCCCGGACGGGATCCGCAGATTGTCCTCGAGCACCCGGAAGGTGCCGGCCCCGTCCCGCACCAGGTCGGTTCCGCAGATATGGGCCCAGACCCCGTCCCGAACCGTCACCCCCCGACACTCCGACCGGTAGTTCGGCGACTCGTCGATCAGGTGGGCCGGGACCACACCGTCGCCGAGGACCTCCCGGTCTCCATAGCAGTCGTCGATGAACCGATTGAGGGCCCGGAGGCGCTGGATCAGGCCGTCCGAGACCTCGTGCCATTCCTGGTGGGAGATGATCCGGGGGATGAGATCGACCGGCCAGCTGCGGTCGATCGTTCCGCCACCGCCGGCTCCGGCGGCCGCCGGTCCGGACAGCGAGAACGTGACCCCCATCGAGCGGATGGCGGCCTCCCCGGCCCGCTGCCGTTCGAAGACCTCGTCGCCGCGCGCTCGGAGACGGGCCGCAACATCGTGGCAGCCGGCCCGAGGGGTACCGTCGGCCGCCAACATCTCGTCGTAGCTGACCTCGGTGTCGTAGTCCACCCACGGCCCGGACATGACTCTTGTCTACGACCCGACCGGATCCAGCCGGTTTCCGACCTGTTACGTCACCGTGAACTGCGGCTGCCACGCCGCTACTGGCCTGCTCCCGCCCCGGACCGCCGGTGTATGATCACGCCACGGTCAGGGGGTAGCGGGGTTTGGGTTAGATGGGCATACACGTCGGGATCGAGCATCGGACCAGCTACCGCTTCGACCGCCCGATCGAGATCCACCCCCACGTGATCCGGCTTCGACCGGCTCCTCACTGCCGAACCCCGATCGACGCCTACAGCCTGACCGTCGAACCGCCCGGTCACTTCCTCAACTGGCAACAGGACCCGTTCGGCAACCACCTGGCCCGGCTGGTCTTCCCGGAACCGGCAGACCACCTGGCGGTGACCGTCGACCTCATCGCCGACCTGACCGTCATCAACCCCTTCGACTTCTTCGTCGAGGAGTCGGCCGAGACGTTCCCGTTCGCCTACGAACCGGACCTGGCTCGCGACCTCGAGCCATACCTCCGGACCGAGGGCCGGCCGGGCCCGCTGCTGCAGAAGCTGCTGGCCGAGGCCAGACCGGAGGGGGGCGAGCGGCCGATAGGCACCGTCGACTACCTGGTCGAACTGAACCGTCTGCTCTACAGCCAGATCGAGTACTCGGTCCGGATGGAACCGGGGGTCCAGGATCCCGAGGCCACGCTGGCGCGGCAGGTCGGCTCCTGCCGCGACACCGGCTGGCTGCTGGTCGACGTGCTCCGCCGACTGGGCCTGGCCGCCCGGTTCGTGTCCGGGTACCTGATCCAGCTGGCCCCGGACCGGCTGGCCGGCCTCGACCGGGCGTTCATCGAGGGGCCGGATGGGCCGACCGAGGACTTCACCGACCTCCATGCCTGGGCCGAGGCCTATGTACCGGGTGCCGGCTGGGTCGGGCTCGACCCGACCTCGGGGCTGCTTGCCGGTGAGGGCCACATCCCCCTGGCGTGCACCCCCAACCCGGTCACCGCGGCGCCGATCACCGGCGCCACCGCCCCGGCCGAGGTCACCTTCGACTTCGCCAACACCGTCCACCGGGTCCGGGAGGACCCCCGGGTCACCCTGCCCTACCCGCCGGACGTGTGGAAACGCATCGATCGCCTCGGCCGACAGGTCGACGCCAGGTTGACCGCCGGTGATGTCCGGCTGACCATGGGCGGCGAGCCGACCTTCGTCTCGATCGACGACCCGGACGGCCCGGAGTGGAACATCGCAGCCGACGGCCCCGAGAAGCGCCGGCTGGCCCTGGACCTTGCCGGCCGGCTCAAGGACAGGTTCGGCCCGGGCGGGCTGATCCAGCACGGGCAGGGCAAGTGGTATCCGGGTGAGCCGCTTCCTCGGTGGCAGATCGGGGTGGTGTGGCGCCACGACGGGCAGCCCCTGTGGCGGGACCCCGAGCTGCTGGCTTCACCTGACCAGCCCGGTGAGCGGACAAGCGACGACGCACGGGCCCTGGCCTTGGCCATCGCCGAGCGGTTCGGGCTCGCGGACGACCTGGTCCTTCCGGCGTGGGAGGACCCGGTCGACGAGGCCTGGCGAGAAGCCCGCCTCCCCGCCGGTCGACCACCCGAGGCGGACGTGTCACCGGACGAGGCCGATCGACGAAACGACCCGGATGCCAGAACGGCCCTGGTCGAACGCCTCGCCGGTGACCAGGAGGCCCCGGTCGGCTTCGTGCTACCGCTCCACCCGGCCCCGGACGGCCCGGGCTGGCTCACCAGCCGCTGGCATCTCCGGCGGGACCGGCTGTACCTCATCCCCGGCGACTCCCCGATCGGGCTCCGCCTGCCCCTCGACTCCCTCACCTGGTCACCGGACCCGCCGGTCTTCGAGCGGTCGCCGTACGAGCCCCGGCCGACGCTCGGTGAGCCGGACGGACGCCCGGACCCGGTCCGGGAGGTGGCCCGCAACGAGATCCCACCGACCGCCCTGGCCGTCGAGGTGGTCGACGGCCAGCTCCGAATCTTCCTGCCGCCGCTGGAGCGGGCCGAGGAGGCGGTCGAGCTGCTCGCCGCCATCGAGGCGGTCGTCACCGAGCTCGGCTGGCCCGTCGTGCTCGAGGGTTATCCGCTGCCCCGCGATCCCCGACTCGCCACGCTGGTCGTCACGCCCGACCCCGGCGTGATCGAGGTCAACGTCCACCCAAGCGCCGACTGGGCCGCACTGCGGGACGTGGTCGGCCACCTCTACACCGAGGCCAAGCTGACCCGCCTCGGCACGGAGAAGTTCGCCATCGACGGGGCCCACACCGGCACCGGGGGCGGCAACCACATCACCCTGGGCGGGGCGACCCCGGCCGACAGCCCGCTGCTGCGGCGGCCGGATCTGCTGGTCAGCATGATCACCTACTGGCAGCATCACCCGGCGCTCTCCTACCTGTTCTCCGGGCAGTTCATCGGCCCGACCAGCCAGGCTCCCCGGGTCGACGAGGGCCGGGCAGACAACCTCTACGAGCTGGAGATCGCGTTCGCCGAGCTGGCCCGCCAGGAGAAGGAGGCCCCGCCGTGGATGGTCGACCGGTTGCTCCGCAACCTCCTGGTCGACCTGACTGGCAACACCCATCGGGCCGAGTTCTGCATCGACAAGCTGTACAGCCCCGAGTCGGAGCGGGGCCGACTGGGCCTGCTGGAGCTGCGGGCCATGGAGATGCCGCCCCACCCCAACATGGCCCTGGTCCAGGCCCTCCTGCTCCGAGCCCTGGTGGCCCGGTTCTGGGACTCGCCGTATTCGGGCCGGCTCGTCCGCTGGGGGCCGGACCTCCACGACCGGTTCCTGCTGCCCTGGTTCGTCAGACTCGACATCAACGACGTGGTCGCCGACTTGGTGGCCAACGACATCGCTTTCGACCGGGCCTGGCTGGAACCGTTCCTCGAGTTCCGATTCCCACTGATCGGCGAGCGGGAGCTCGACGACACCCGGATCGAGCTACGGGGCGCCATCGAGCCGTGGCACGTGCTCGGTGAGGAGATGGGGGCCGCCGGGACCGCCCGCTATGTCGACTCCTCGGTCGAGCGGCTCCAGGTCCTGGTCGAGGGCTTCAACGAGACCCGGCACGTCCTGACCTGCAACCGGGTGCCGGTACCCCTCCAGCCGACGAGTGTTCCCGGCGTCGGCGTGGCCGGCATCCGGTTCAAGGCCTGGGCCCCCCACTCGTCGCTCCACCCGACGATCGGGGTCCACGACCCGCTGGTGTTCGACCTGGTCGACCGTTGGAGCGAGCGGTCCCTCGGCGGATGCACCTACCGGGTGTCCCACCCCGGCGGGAGGGCCTACGACACCCGACCGGTGAACGCGGCCGAGGCCGAGGCCAGACGGGTCAGCCGCTTCTTCACCCACGGCCACACCCCGGGTCGGGTCGACGTGGCCGCCCTGGATGCCGCGTTGGCCAACGACGTCGACCGGGACCATCGGCGGACCCTCGACCTGCGGCGATTCCCCGAGGCGAGGGAGGGGCGATGACGAACCTGCCGACGTCTCCGGCCACGATCGAGGACCCGACCCAGGCCTACATTTCCGACCGGGCGGCGGCCGGGGCGGTCAACGACGAACTGATCGACCGCGATGGTGGACTCCACTCCCACTGGGCGCCGCTGGCCGAGGCCTACCGACGGTTGGGTTCGGCGGAGCTGCGCCGGCGACAGGACGAGATCCGCATCCAGGTCGAGCGCGAGGGTGTCAGCTACAACATCCCCGGCCCGTCGGCGTCGCCACCGGCCAGACGCAACTGGGCCCTCGACCCGCTTCCCCTGGTCATTCCCGAGGACGAGTGGCAGGCGCTGGAACGAGGGGTGGCCCAGCGGGCCGAATTGCTCGACGCCGTCCTCAGCGATCTCCACGGACCCCGCCGTCTGCTCCGGGACCGCATCGTGCCCCCGGCCATGGTCCTGTCTGATGCCCAGTACCTGCGGGCCGCCGACGGGGTGACCCTGCCCGGGCCCCGCCAACTGGTGCTGGCCGCCACCGACCTGTTCCGGGCCGCAGACGGCTCCTGGCGCTCGCTCGGCCACCGGACCCAGGCCCCCTCCGGCATGGCCTACGCCCTCGACAATCGGCGGGTGGTGGCCCGGGTGTTCCCCCGGCTGTTCCGATCGTCGGAGGTCCGCCGGATCGGACCGTTCATCCGGGCCTACCGGACGGCGATCCAGGCCGCCTCGCCTCCCGGCCGGGACAGCCCGACGGTGGTGGTGCTCAGTGCCGGCTCGCAGTCGGAGACCGCGTACGAGCACGGCGCCATCGCCACCCGGCTCGGCTATCCGTTGGTCGAAGGGTCCGACCTGCGGATCCGCAAGGGCCGGGTCTGGCTCAAGACGATCAGCGAGCAGCTCCCGGTCGACGTGATCCTCCGCCGGCTTGACGCCCTGTCGTGCGATCCCCTCGAACTGCGGCCGGAGTCGACGCTCGGGGTCCCCGGCCTGGTCGATGCCTGCCGGACCGGCGCGGTCAGCGTGATCAATCCCCTCGGGGCCGGGGTGCTGGAGAACGCCGCCTTGACCTCGATCCTGCCTCGACTGGCCCGGTCGGTCCTCGGCGAGGACCTGGCCTTCGCGACGGCCGAAGCGTGGTGGTGCGGTGAGGCGACGGCCCGGTCGCACGTGCTGGCCAACCTCGGGCGGCTGGTGGTCCGGCCACGGTCCCGGGCATCGCTGGTTCACTCGATCGACACCACCAGGCTGGCCGGGGCCGAGCTCGACCAGCTCCGCCGCCGGATCGAGGCCGAGCCGACCGAGTGGGTCGGTCAGGAGCGGATCGAACCGGCGACCTCGCCGGTGCTGATCGGCGGGCGGCTTCGACCTCGGGCCACGATGCTGCGGAGCTTCGCCGTCGCAGACGGCGACAGCTACCGGGTCATGCCCGGGGGGCTGGCCCGAACCGCAGGCGACGACCCGGACCAACCGGTGGCCAACCGCCTGGGAGCCCGGTCGAAGGACGCCTGGGTCCTCGGCACCGACGTCGACTCCCTGGCGGACGGCGAGCGCATCCGGATCGCCGGGGCGGCGACAACGATCGCCTCGACCCCGGCCCGAGCGGCCGAGAACCTGTTCTGGCTCGGCCGCTACGCCGAGCGGGCCGAGGCCACGGTTCGCCTGCTGCGGGCGGTGGCCCAGCGCCGGGCCGACCTCCAGCCGGGTTCGACCGGTCCCGACCGGGAGGCGGTCCGTCATCTGCTGGTGGCTGCGACCCGTATCACCGGGACCTGGCCCGGATTCGTCGGCGACGACGCCGAGGCCCGTCTGGCCGAACCGGGAGACGAACTGCGGTCGCTGGTCATCGATCCCGATCGACCGGGGACGGTGGCCCACGCGGTCGACCGGATGCTCGCCGCCATCGAGGCGGTGCGAGACCAACTGTCTGTCGACACCTGGCTGGTCGTCGGCTCGATCCAGCGACGGATCGAACGGCTGGACCCGGACGATCCCGAGCGGGACGAGGCCGAAGCGGCCCTGCTCGATGACCTGCTGCACGGGTTGCTCTCGCTGTCCGGATTGGCCACCGAGTCGATGGTGCGGGACCAGGGCTGGCACTTCATGGACGCCGGGCGCCGCATCGAGCGGGCCCTCCACGTGGCTGCGCTCGTCGGTGAGACCGTCGGCTCGGCCAACGACTTCCCGACCGAGGGACTGCTGCTGGAATCGGTGGCGGCGGCAACCGAGAGCATCGTCACCTACCGCCGGCGCTACCGCTGGCAGGCCCGGACCTCGGCCCTGCTCGAGCTGCTGATCACCGACCCCGGTAACCCCCGGTCGCTCCGGTTCCAGATCGATCGCCTCGACGACGACCTGGCCCACCTCCGGGCCAGCCGACCGACCGCTGACGCCCCGTCAGCCACCCCGCTGGTCCTCGAGTTGAGCCGGCGGCTCCAGGACGCCGACCCGGACCGGCTGGCGGCGCCGGATCCCGACCAGCGACGACCGGGGCTGATCGACCTGACGGCAACGGCGCGCGACCTGCTCCGGCGGGCATCGGACGGGGTCGAGGCCGACTACTTCACCCGACAGCTCCCCCAGCAGGCGGTCCTGGCGCCGGTCGAGGTGCCGAGGAGCCGGGCATGATCTATCGCATCGTCCATCGGACCCGCTACGACTATGACGCCCCGGTCACGGTCAGCGTCGGCGAGGTCCGCCAGCTGGTCACCGACCTCGACGGCCAGCGCTGCATCGACCGTGATCTGACCGTCCGGCCCGAGCCGGAGCACCAACGGGAGCGGGCTGACTACTTCGGCAACCGGGTCGCGCTGTTCTCGGTCCGCGAGCCTCACACCACGCTGGAGGTGGTGGCAACCGCCACCGTCGACACGTCGGCGCGGGCCGGGTCGGGCGCACCGGTCGATGGGGTGGCGACCGAGCCGTGGGAGCGGGTGACCGTCGGCCCCGGCACCGATCTGGAGGTGCTGGAGTACGCCATCGACTCACCTCTGGTGGTGCGGTCACAGGACCTGGTCGACTACGCCCGGCCGTCGTTCTCGACCGGCCGACCGGTGGGCGAGGCCCTGGTCGAGCTGTGCTCCCGGATACACGCCGACTTCGCCTTCGATCCAGACGCCACCGAGGTCGACACCCCGCTGGAGGAGGTGTTGGTCCTGCGGCGAGGTGTGTGCCAAGACTTCGCCCACGTGCTCATCGGGTGCCTGCGTTCGCTCGGGCTGGCCGCCCGCTACGTCAGCGGCTACCTGGAGACCGATCCGCCGCCCGGGCAGGAGCGCCTGGTCGGGGCCGACCGGACCCATGCCTGGGTCGGGGTCCACCTCGGGGCCGGTGGATGGTTCGGAATCGACCCGACGAACGATCAGCCGGCGGCCGCCCGCTACGTGACCTCGGCCCACGGCCGGGACTACGGCGACGTGCCGCCGTTCAAGGGCGTCATCTTCTCCGAGGCCGAGACGAGCACCCTGACCGTGTCGGTCGACGTCGCACCCGAGGACCCGGACGCCGAAGCATCGGATACCGAAACATCGGATAGCGAGTCGCCGACCTCCAAGTGACCGTGCAGCGACCCTGGACGCCCCGGCTCATCGCGCCCCGGTGTGCTCGCATCACAGCGACAACCAAGCCGGACTTCCGCGCTCGCATTACAGCGACAACCCTCAGCTGCGCAGTGTCATAGCGACAACACCAAGCCGGCACGACACGACAGCGACAGAGCCCAAGCGCCCACCCCAGCGCTCGCATCACAGCGACAACCCAACCGGACCACCGCCGGCACTCGCATCACAGCGACAACCCAACCGGACCACCGCCCGCACTCGCATCACAGCGACAACCCAACCGGACCACCGCCCGCACTCGCATCACAGCGACAACCCAACCGGACCACCGCCCGCACTCGCATCACAGCGACAACCCGGCCTACAGACTGTCGCTCCAATGCGACCACCCGCCAACAACCCCAACCCACCACACACCACTGTCGCTCCAATGCGAACACCGCCATCCTGCGCCGGTCTCCCACACCAAGTTGTCGCTCCAACGCGAACACAGCGACCGCACGCCCCGCTCCCACACCAAGTTGTCGCTCCAACGCGAACACAGCGACCGCACGCCCCGCTCCCACACCAAGTTGTCGCTCCAATGCGAACACAGCCATCCTGCGCCGGTCTCCCGCACCAACTGTCGCTCCAACGCGAACACGGCCACCGCACGCCCGGACTCGAATCGCTGCGCCATCCGGTGTCCTCGGACGACCACTAGGTTCTTCCCATGCGTCCGTTCCGGTGCGGGACCTGCGACCAGCTGGTCTACTTCGAGAACTCGGCCTGCCTTCACTGCGGCTCGGCTCTCGGCTACCGGCCGGAGGTTCGGGAGCTGGTCACCGTCGCCCTCGACGGTGACCAGCTGGTGCCGCGGGACGGGACCACCGGCCCCCTCAGTCGCTGTGCCAATGCCGCGGTCGCCAACTGCAACTGGCTGGTGTCGGCCGCTCCGGGCGACGGCGGCCTCGAATTGTGCCCGAGCTGCCGGCTGACGACGGTGAGGCCCAGCGACGACGACCTGACGGCCATGGCCGCCTTCGCCCGGGCCGAGGCGGCGAAACGGCGCCTGATCCACCAGCTCACCGGTCTCGGACTTCCGATCGTCGACCGGGCCGAGGATCCCGAACACGGCCTGGCGTTCGAGCTGCTGTCTTCTCGGGGGCGGCCGGTGACCACCGGCCACGAGCGGGGCGTCATCACCCTCGACCTGTCGGAGTCCGACGATGCCCACCGGGCGTTCGTCCGCCAACAGCTCGGCGAGGCCTACCGCACCGTGCTCGGCCACCTGCGTCACGAGATCGGGCACTACTACTGGCCTCGCCTGGTGGTCGAAGCCGGGACACTCGACGAGTTCCGCCGGCTGTTCGGCGACGAGACCGTCGACTACCAGCAGGCGCTGGCCAACCACTACGCCACCATCGGCGCCGAGAACCACGACCGGTGGTCGGCAACCCCCGTCAGCCAGTACGCCACGATGCATCCGTGGGAGGACTGGGCCGAGACCTTCGCCCACTACCTCCACATCCAGGATGGGCTCGAGACCGCCGCAGCCTTCGGGTTGGTGGTCGGCGAGCCGGCCCGCTCGGTCGGTGCCACCGCCTGGACGACCGGCGACGGACCGATCGAGGAGCTGTCGATCGGTCCGATGATCGGGCGGTGGCTCGGCCTGACCCTGGCCCTCAATGGGATGTCACGTTCGATCGGGGAGGGAGACCACTATCCCTTCGTCCTGTCGCCGACCGTGATCGACAAGCTCGACTTCGTCCACCAGGCCGTGCTGGCCCAGGGGTGAGGTCAGTCCTCGAACAGCTCCGGCGGAAACCCGCCCTTGCTGATCGGGCTCCATCGGGTCGGCCGGATGCGTAGCACCGACTTGCCCTGATCGGCCATGGCCTGACGGTACTCGTCCCAGTCCGGATGCTCACCGCTGATGGCTCGGTAGTACTCCACCAGCCCGTCGACCGCCTCCGGCATGTCGAGCACCTCGGCCTCACCGTCGATCTGGACCCACGGCGCACTGAAGCCCCCATCGCCCATGACCGCCACCGACACCAGGGGGTTGCGGCGGGCGTTCTTCACCTTCACCCTCGACGGGTAGCTGGAGATCATCAGATCCCCATCGGAGGTCATCCCACCAGACACCAGGCTCATCTGGGGACGCCCGTCCGACCTGGTGGTCGACAGCACCCACTGGTGCTTGCCCTGAACGTGGGCGATCAACCCCTCCAGGTCGACCACCACGTTGCTCGACATCCGCGCCGCCCGCGGATCGTCCTTCGGAAGCTTCTTCATGGGTTGCACCTCCTTCGCTGTGGTCCGCGCCGGACCGGTGCCCCGGAACCGGTGCCCCCGGCAGATCATGGTATTCGGCGGTCGGCGCCTAGCATCTGGTCATGGGCCTTCGCGCCGTGCGCCGACCCGAGAAACCAGCAGAGAGGAACGACGGGAATGACTGAGCAAGAGGTTCCGGGCCTTGGACGGTTCCCCACCGTTCGACTTCGCCGAAACCGCCAGCATCACTGGACTCGTCAGCTCGTCGGCGAGCAGCGCCTCCACCCCAGCGACCTGATCTGGCCGGTGTTCGTCCACGGCGGCCCCGAGGCCGAGGTCCCGGTCGACTCGATGCCCGGGGTGTCCCGGTACTCGCTCGATTCGGTGGTCGATGCGGTCGGCGAGGCGATCGAGCTCGGCATCCCGGCGGTTGCGGTGTTTCCGGCCACCGACCCGGCGGACAAGACCCCGGAGGCTGAGGAGGCGATCAATCCCGAGAACCTGGTCTGCCGGGCCCTGCGGAACCTCAAGCAGGCGTTCGGGACCGAGGTCGGCCTGATCGCAGACGTCGCCCTCGATCCGTACTCGAGCCACGGTCAGGACGGCCTGGTCCGCAACGGGTACGTGGTCAACGACGAGACGGTGGCGCTGCTGTGCAAGCAGGCCATCGTCCAGGCCGACGCCGGCTGCGACGTGGCCGCCCCGTCGGACATGATGGACGGCCGGATCGGTGCCATTCGCCAGGCGCTCGATGGGCAGGGTCGAGAGGACGTCCTCATCATGTCCTACGCCGCCAAGTACGCATCGGCATTCTACGGTCCGTTCCGGGACGCGGTCGGGTCCTCGGCCAACCTCGGGTCCGGGGACAAGAAGACCTACCAGATGAACCCCGCCAACGGCGACGAGGCGATGCGGGAGGTCGCCCTCGATCTCCAGGAGGGGGCAGACATGGTGATGGTCAAGCCGGGGATGCCATACCTCGACGTCGTCCAGCGGGTCAGCAGCACCTTCCAGGTCCCGACCTTCGCCTATCAGGTCAGCGGCGAGTACTCGATGCTTGCCGGTGCCGCCGACCGGGGCTGGCTCCAGCGGGAGCAGGTGGTGCTGGAAAGCCTGCTGGCGTTCAAGCGGGCCGGAGCAGACGGGGTGCTGACCTACTTCGCCGTCGAGGCGGCCCGGCTGCTGCGGTAGCGTCTGCCAGCGGCAGCACCCGCTCCAGATCGTCGATCGAACGAACGGTGACGGCCCGGTCGACCCGGCGGGCGTAGTCGGCCATCTCCCCCCGACCCAAGGTCCAGGCCCCCTCCGGCTCGGGGGAGACCCAGATGGTCGACGCGCTGCGCCTGGTCACCCGATCGACGACGTCGAAGGCCGGGTCCTGACCATTGCACCGACCGTCACCGAGCACGAGCACATGGGTCTCGGGGGTGACCAGATGGTGGGAGCGGGCCCACCACCGCCGCAGTGCCAGGCCCGGGTCGGAGGCGGCGTTGACGTCGACCAGTCCGAGCACCCGCTCGATCGCCAGTGCCGAGTCCGCAACCCGTAGGGCACGGTCGATCGAGACGCAGGAATCGACGAAGCCGAAGGCTCGCAGCGATCCTCGCATCGACCGCAGCTGGTGGACGAGGTGGAGCACCAGCCGAGCGGTGCCGCGGACCGACATGCTGAGATCGACCAGCACGACGAGACGGGGCGCGCTGTCTCGCCGACCGACGTGGCGGAGGTCGATCGGCAGGCCCCCGGTGGTGACCGTACGTCGCATGGTGCGACGGACGTCGATGACGCCCTGGGGTCGGCGGGCTCGCCGCCACGACGGGGCACCGTCGAGCTGTCGATCGAGGCGACGGACGCAGTGACGCAACCGTGACCGTTCGTCGGCCGAGAGCGGCACGCTCAAGGCCTGCACTCGCCGAGGCAGCACGGTGACCTCGACCCGTCGGCGGCGGGCCATCGCCTCGGCCAGGGCACCGCGAGCCAGCTCGAGCTCGGCGTCCGGCGGGGCGTCCGGGAGCTCGACCACCACGGCCTCGGTCGACGGTTCGACATCGGCTGCGGCCTCCCCGGGCGGCGCCGGAGCCAGCTCACCCGTCGCACCGATCGACAGACCGTCGTCCGGCGACGGGAGCGCCGGTGACGGCGTCCCGGCCGGTGACCGCTCGGCGGCGGCGCCCGGCGCGTCCCCATCCTGTGGCCCGTCGTCGGTCTCCAGGGCGATGGCGTCTTCGGTGTGGATGCGAGCCGCCTCGATCGCGTCGGCGTCCAGCGTGACCGCCGGGCGACCATCGCCGTCGTCGTCGCCGGCGCCCACGGGAGTGCGGACCCCGAGCCCCTCCAGCTCCCGGCCGGAGAACCACTGATCGAAGAGTCGATCGAACAGCTCGGGATGGACGCACGACCAGGTCATGGTCAGCTCCACCGCTCGACGGACGGCACTCCGGTCGGCCAGGTCGGTCAGCGTCAGCGCTCTGGCCGCATCGATCAGCTCGGCGGCACCGACGTCTCCGCCGTTTCGACGGACGAGTTCGGCGAACCCACAGAGCGCCGGGATCACGACCCGTCGCCGGCCAGCGCGGCCCGGGCCAGGTCGACGTCGCGGCTCCGCTTCACGATCGTCAGGAGGGTCCGGTCGATCGTGGACTCATCCAGCTGCTCGGCGGCAAGCAGCAACAGGGCCCGGGACCAGTCGAGCCCCTCGGAGACGCCGGGCGGCTGCTCCAGGTCGAGTTCCCGCAGCCGGTTCAGGGCGGCGACCACGTCTCGCTGCAGCTGGCCGGTGATACCGGGGACGGCGGCCTCGATGATCCGAGCCTCCCGCTCTGGCTCTGGATAGTCCAGACCGATCCGCAGACATCGACGACGTACGGCGTCTGCGATCTCCCTGGTCTCGTTCGAGGTGATGAAGACCCACGGGTCCGAGGTTGCGGTCACGGTCCCGATCTCAGGGATCGTCACCTGGCGCTCGTCGAGCGTTTCCAGCAGCAGCGCATCCAGCGCATCGTCTGCCCGGTCGAGCTCGTCGACCAGCAGCACGACCGGTACCGGCGACCGGAGCGCCGTGAGCAGCGGACGTTCAAGCAGGAACTCCTCGGCGAACAGCGCCGTGGTCGTCTGCTCGTCCACCGAGCCGGCCCCGGCGGCCTCGGTCGGACCGGCGGCCCGGGCGGCGATGATCTGGGTGGCCAGCAGCTGCCGGCCGTAGTCCCATTCGTAGAGGGCCTGTTGGGCATCGAGGCCCTCGTGGCACTGCAGGCGGATCAACCGGCGGCCGCTGGCAGCGGCGACCGCCCGGGCCAGCGAGGTCTTGCCGACCCCCGGTGGTCCCTCGAGCAGGAGCGGCCGGCCGAGACCGATCGACAGATGTACCGCAGCGGCGATGTTGTCGTCCGCGACGTAGCCGACGTCGATGAGCCGCTGGGCGACCTGGGCCGGGTCGTCGCCGAGCTGGTCACCTCCGCCAGGCAGGCCGTTGGCCGTTCCGGTCACGAACGGGAGCCGACCAGCGAGTCCGAGACCAGCGCAGACATCGACGCCGGGTTCATCAGTCGAGGGTTGGTGACGGTGCAGACATCGCCGAGTGCGTGGGTCGTGAGCTGCTCGATGTTGTCTGCCGATGACGAGATCTCGGGGAAGCCGTTCTGGCCGACCTGGCTCTTGGTGTAGTCGGGCAGGGTGGTGAAGCTCTCGGGGATCCCGACGTCTGCGGCGAGCCGATGGACGCCCTCGAGGGCCAGGTCGGCGGCTGCCACGTCGGTCATCCCGTTGGTGTTGTAGCCCATGGCCTGGGCCATGCGGGCGAACTTCGGATAGTTGGCGGAGACGTTGTGCTCCCACACCCGGGTGATGGCGATGCCGTTGCCCATGCCGTGATGGGTGTCGAACTTCGCAGACATGGCGTGGGAGATCGAGTGGGTGATGTCGAGGCCGGCCGAATTGAAGGCCAGCCCGGCGATGTACTGGGCGTGCATCATCTGCTCGCGAGCGACCGGGTCGTAGCCGTTGCCGACCACGGTCGGCAGGTACTTGAAGGTGAGTTCGATCGCCTGGATGGCCGCGCCGTGCGAGGGGAGGTTGTCGAGGATCGAGACGTAGGCCCCGGCGGCGTGGGCCAACACGTCGAACCCGCAGAACGCGGTCAGATCGGACGGCATCGGCATGAACAGCACCGGATCGTCGATGCACATCGACGGCGAGATCTGGTGGGCGAAGCTGGCGAACTTGTGGTTCTCGGGGCCGGTCGTCGTGTCGGTCACGACGAAGGCGAAGCTGGTCTCGGAACCGGTGCCGGCGGTGGTCGACACGGCGATGTGGGGCGGCAGGATCGGGTTGTCGAGCTCCAGCTGTCCCTTGAAGTCGTTGATGGTCCGGCCATCGTGGGCGGCGACGACCCGGGTCGCCTTGGTGCAGTCGTGACTGGAACCACCGCCGAGGGAGATGAACCCGTCGCACCCGGCGTCCACGTAGGCCACGTGGGCGTCCATCACGTTGTAGTCCTTGGGATTCGACTCGACCCCGTCGAAGACCTCGACGCTGACACCGGCGGCCTCGATGATGCCCTTGACCTCATCGACGATGCCGGTCCCCCGCAACCCGGTGGTCATCAGCAGCACCCGCTGCATCCCCATCTGGGCCGCGGAGACACCGATCATCTCGTGGGCACCCGGACCGAGCAGCGCGGCCGGGGTCGGATGGATGTTCTTGATAGGGAAGAGGTTGAGACGACTGATGTCCATGCCGGGGAAGGGTAGATGAGAATGGGAATCAGTCGCTAAATGAGCGCCGAGTCCGGACGGCGGGCGCGACGAGAACGCCCGCCGGACCGATCGGAACCGATCGGCGGGCTTCCGTGCTCGCAGCCCGTCAGTCCAGGAGCGCCAGCTCCTCGTCGGTGAACACCCGGGACCGGACCAGGAACCGACGTTCCCGCCCGTTGTCGAGGGAGAACATCCCCCCACGTCCGGGTACCACGTCCAGGATCAGCTGGGTGTGACGCCAGGTCTCGAACTGCGGTCCGCTGATGTACACCGGCACGCCGTCGATCTCGCCGAGCTTGACGTCCCGGCTGCCGATCCGAAACTCATCGGCCGGATAACACATGGGCGACGACCCGTCGCAGCACCCACCCGATTGGTGGAAGATGATCGACGGATGGTCCTCTCTGATCTCGTCGATCAGTTCGAGGGCGGAAGCGGTCGCCACCACTCTGGCGACGATGTTCTCGGTGATCGGTTCGGTCATGGTGCCTCCTTCGGCCGGGCGACGGCCGGTGTCCTCATGTTGTCAGGTCCACCGGCCGTCGCCGAAACCGCGTCTGCCGTGGTCGGCCTAGAAGAAGCCGAGCTTGTTCGGGCTGTAGCTCATCAGCAGGTTCTTGGTGTTCTGGTAGTGGCCGAGCATCATCTTGTGATTCTCACGACCGATACCGGACTGCTTGTAGCCGCCGAACGCGGCGTGGGCCGGGTAGGCGTGGTAGCAGTTGGTCCAGACTCGCCCGGCCTGGATGGCCCGGCCGAACCGGTAGCAGGTGTTGGCGTCCCGGCTCCACACCCCGGCGCCGAGGCCGTACAGGGTGTCGTTGGCGATCTTCAGCGCCTCGTCCGCGTCGGAGAAGGTGGTGACCGAGACGACCGGACCGAAGATCTCCTCCTGGAAGATCCGCATGCTGTTGTCGCCCTTGAAGATGGTCGGCTGCACGTTGTAGCCGCCGGCCAGATCGTCACCGAGCGACGGC
>JBCCFN010000048.1:0-21729 GCA_039029715.1 Actinomycetota bacterium
AGCTCGGCCCGGATCAGGTCCTTGACGTAGACCAACCCGATCACGTCGTCGACGCTCTCACCGACGGCCGGGACCCGGGAGAACCCGGCCTTGGAGGTGATCTCCAACGCTTCGGCCACGGTCAGCCGACGCTCCAGGGTGGTCATGTCGGTCCGGGGGATCATGACCTCCCGGACGATCGTGTCGCCGAACCCGATCACCGACTGGATCAGATCCCGCTCGGTCTGCTCGATGACTTCGTCCTCGACCGCAGCGTCGGCCAGGGCGATCAGCTCCTCGGGAAGGGCGAACGGCCCGGTCTTGAGACCGGCGCCGGGGACGACCCAGTTGGTGATACCGATCAGCCCTCGGGCCAGCAACCGGACCGGGGCCAGTCGCAACAGTAGGGCCACCGGGCCGGCGGCGGACAGCGCAACCCGTTCGGTATGGAGGATGGCCAGGGTTCTGGGGACGGCCTCGGCGACCACGTACATGAGCGCGATGTTGACCGCCACCACCGCGGCCACGCCCCAACCGGACAGGAACCGGGAGGCCAGGAGGGCCACCAGCACCACCTCGACCAGTTGGGCGGCGACGATGAGCAGCCGGAGCGGGTTCCTGGTCGCCTCCGGCTCTGTCAACAGCGCAGCCAGCCTGGCGGCCCGCTTCGGCTCCTTGTCTGCGAGCGACTCGGCCCGGACCACGGTGAACCGGGACAACGCCTCCTCGGCTGCGGCCAGCACCATGGCGACGAGCAGCAGCACGACGGCGGCGGCGACGGCGATCACGTCGAGCATGCCGAAGTCGTTCACGACGCCGGGCTCCATCGGGGATGGACGAAGCCGGCGGCCTCGAGGTGGACCCGCTCTCGGGCTTGCATCCGATCGGTCTCCTCCGGTTCGGCGTGGTCGTGGCCGAGCACGTGCAGGATGCCATGGACCACCAGGAGAGTCAGCTCCCCGTCGACCGAGCCGACGTGGTCTGCGGCCTGGGCCGCAGCGACGTCTGGGCAGACCACGACATCGCCGAGCAGCGGCTCGATCAGCTCGTCCAGCTCGGGGACCTCGTCGACACCGGTCAGGTCGGCAAACCCATCCGGTTCGTCGACGCCGTCCAGCGGAAAGGCCAGGACGTCGGTCGGGCCATCACCGCCCATGTGTTCCCGGTTGAGGTCGGTCATCTCGTCCCGATCGACGAAGCTCAGGTCGAGCCGGCCGACCGTCACCGATTCACCGATGAGGACCGTCCGAGCCAGAGCGGCCCAGCGGTCACCGTCGACGGCACCGGCCCCGGTCCGATCGAAGACGTGGATCTCGGGCCCGGGCGATCCCGGGGGCTCAGAGGGCAATGCTCGAGTCATGGCGGGCGTAGGCGTCAACGATGTCCTGCACGATCTTGTGGCGGACGACATCGCTGGAGCGGAGGGTGACGAAGCCGACACCGTCGATGTCGCCCAGGATCTCCTCGAGGCCGGACAACCCGCTCCGCCCGCCGGCGACGTCGACCTGGGTCCGATCCCCGGTGATGACCGCCTGGGAGTTGAACCCGATCCTGGTCAGGAACATCATCATCTGCTGCGGCGTGGTGTTCTGGGCCTCGTCCAGGATGATGAAGCTGTCGTTCAGGGTCCGACCCCGCATGAAGGCCAGCGGTGCGACCTCGACCACGCCCCGCTCGAACAGCTTGGCCATGTTGTCCGCCCCGACCATGTCATGGAGGGCGTCATAGAGCGGGCGGAGGTACGGGTCGACCTTCGACATCAGGTCACCGGGAAGGTAACCGAGACGCTCGCCGGCCTCGACCGCCGGGCGGGTCAGCAGGATCCGCTCGACCTCCTTGGCCTGGAGGGCCCGGACGGCGCAGGCCACCGCCAGCCAGCTCTTGCCGGTACCGGCCGGCCCGATCCCGAAGGTGACCGTGTTGTGGCGGATGGCGTCCAGGTACCGCTTCTGGCCCGAGGTCTTTGGCCGCACCGGCTTGCCCCGGTAGGTGGTGATGACCCGATCGGTCAGCACCTCTGACGGCCGCTCGTCCTCCCGGATCATGTCGATCGAACGCCGGACGACCGCCTGCTCCAGCGGCTCGCCCCGCTGCAGCACCAGCACCAGCTCCTCGATCACCTTGCCGGCGTCCTGGGCCTGGGTCCCTTCGAGCGAGATCTCGTTTCCCCGAACGTGGACGGTTGCGTCGAAGGCATCCTCGACGACCCGGAGGTACTCATCCCGCTCACCGAGCAGGCCCACCATCAACTGGTTGTCGGGTACCCGGATTTTCACTGTCGTCGTCATGCAGACCTGCGATCGTAGCCACGTCCATGCGGTTCGGACCGGCGGTGGCCCCCGGAGGGCGCGGCACGCCGAACCGCAGGGCTGTCAAGCATACCCGACGGCCAGATGGCGCTCGCTGTGAATGCCGTCCCTCTACCGGCCGGACAGCTGGGCCAGGCCGAGGTCAGACAGCCGATCGACGGCGGCGTCGATCTCGACCCCGAGAATGCAGGCCACCGCCCGCAGATCGTCGTGGCGAATGGTCAGCACCCGGCCGTTGAAGTCCTGACGCTGGACCTGGATCATCACCAGGTACCGACCGAGCATCTCCCCTTCGGGCCGGGGGACGTTGTCCAGCTGGGTCAGGTTGATGGTCACCCCGTTTGACCGGCCGGTCTTGCCGGTCAGATCGACCACGTCTGCGGTCGCCGGACCGGAGGTCGAGCGCGGCAGTAGCTGGTCGACCGGAACGCTGTAGTACCGGGCCAGGCGCTCCAGCCGGGGAACCGAGATCGCCCGCTCCCCGCGCTCGTAGGCGCCGAGCACGGAGGCCTTGAACTCCTGATCGGAGTTGGCCTCGACGTCCTGGAGCGACAGCCGCTTCTGCCTTCGGATCGCCCGCAGCCGCTCGCCGACGCGCCGGCCGTAGGCCGAACCGGCCTCATCCTCGTGTTCGAAATCACCCATGCCGGTCACCCATGCCGTTTTCCGGTGTTGTCTCCGGACTTTTGCCCTGCGTCCACGGTAACCGCCACTCAGAGCAACATCAACCACGCCCTGCGGTCAAGGGTGCGACGGCGAGCGAATCAGGACCGGGCCGAGACGGCGAGGACCGCCGCGGCGATGGCGGCGGTCTCGGTTCGGAGAATCCGACCGGGGAGCCCGACCAGCGTCCGGCCGTCAACCTCCTCCGAGGCGAATCCTCCCTCCGGGCCGACGGCGATCCGTCGGACCGGACCGGCAAGCGGCGGTCCGGCCGGATCGGCGACCACCGTGCCGGCGCCGGCATCGAGGAAGGCCGGTAGCGGGGTCTGCGGATGGACGATCGGCAGCCACGGATTGCGCGACTGCATGGCAGCCTCCCGAACGATCCGGCGGTGCCTGGCCAGCTGCTTTGCCGCCCGGTCACCCTCCCATCGGACCACCGATCGGATCGACAGCAGCGGCACGATCTCGTCGACGCCGAGTTCGGTGAGCTTCTGGACCACCAGATCGGACCGATCGCCCTTCACCGGGGCGAACCCGACCGTCAACGGTGGCCCCGGCCGACCCTCGGTCTCGATCTCGCCGTCGACCGACAATGCCAGGCCCAGCCGTGCCGGGCGCCACCGCCCCGCGCCGTCGGCAATCGTGATAGCGGCGCCCGGCCGGAGCCGGAGCGACCGCTCGAGATGATGACGGTCGGCATCGTCCAACTCCGGGTGGTCGAGGTCGTCGACGAACACGAACGGCCGATCCCGGAGGCGAAGTAGGGCGTCGTCCGGGGACCCGGCCATCGCAGCGGTCAGGAGAACTTGGACTTGAATCGGCCGAGAATGCCGTCCTCGCCCGGATCCTTCACGTCCTCGGACCGTTCCTTGGCCAACATTCGCAGCAGCTCCTCCTGCTCCGGCGTCAGCTCGGTCGGGGTGTCGACCACCAGGGTCAACACGAGGTCACCGCGGCCACGGCCACGGAGCCGAGGCACGCCCTTGTCCCGGAACCGGAACTGGCGACCGGTCTGGGATCCGGCGGGGACGTCGACCGGGACGCCACCGTCCAACGAGTCGAACTCGACGGCGGAGCCGAGCGCGGCCTGGGTCATCTCGACGTGGAGCTCGGCCAGCAGGTGGTCGCCCTCACGGTGGAATGCGGGGTGATCCTGGACCTGGATCTGGACGTAGAGATCGCCCGCTCCCCCACCGCGGCGCCCGACCGCACCCCGGCCGCTGAGCCGAAGGGTCTGGCCGTGATCGACACCGGGCGGCACCTCGACCGCATAGGTCTGTTCCTCGACCCGCCGACCCTCGCCGGAGCAGTCCTGACACGGCGTGGCGATCGTGACCCCCTCGCCGGCGCAGCGGGCGCAGGCGGTCGTGGTGACCATCTGGCCGAGGATCGACTGGCGGACCTGGCGGATCTGGCCGGTCCCGCCGCATTGCTCGCAGCGGGTCACGCTGGACCCGGGCGCAGCGCCGGTTGCCTCACAGGTGTCGCACGCCACGGCGGTCCGGACCGTCACGTCCTTTGCCACACCCCGGACCACGTCCTCCAGGGTCAGCTGGGCCACGACCTCCAGGTCTGCGCCCCGCTGGGGCCCGGCGTCCGGCCGAGCGCCCCCGGTGTTGAAGAACGCATCGAACAAGTCGCCGAGGCCGCCACCGCCGAACGGGTCGCCGGCCCGGGCCCCTGAGGAACCGAACCGGTCGTAGCGGGCCCGCTTCTCCGGGTCACCGAGCGCCTCGTAGGCCTCGGCCACCTGCTTGAACCGGGCCTCGGCCTCCGGATCGTTCGGGTTGGCGTCCGGGTGCAGTTCTCGGGCCAGCTTGCGGTAGGCCCGCTTGATCTCATCCTGGGTGGCGGAGCGGTCGACGCCCAGGATCTGGTAGAAGTCCATCGGTTATCCCTCGCTCAGTCGGTTCCCGAGCTGGCTGCTGACGACCGCCACCGCCGACATCGCCTGGGGGTAGTTCATTCTGGTTGGGCCGAGCACGGCGATCGAACCCGCCCGTTCGCCGTCGATCTCGTATGGCGAGACCACCAGGCTGCACTCGGACAGGGGCTCGACCCCGGTCTCGGTCCCGATCGCCACGGTCAGACCCCGCTCCATCACATCGGCAAGCAGGCTGACGACGACCAGCTGCTGCTCCAGGATGGTCAGCACCTGGCCGACCGAATCGACCGCCTCGAAGGCCCCGGCGACCTTGGAGGCACCGTCGACGTAGACCCGCTCGGCCTCGGCGGCATCGACGAGCAGCTCCCGGTGGAACTGTTCGGCCAGGCCGTCGACCGTCGGGTCGCCGGACCGGGCGAGGGTGACCTCGGCGGCAAGCGGTCTCGACTCCAACGACTCCCGGAGCAGCCCGGTGGCCCGCTCGAGGGCCTGGTGGCCGATCTCGGTGTCGAAGTCCAGGCTGTGTTTGAGGATCTGGCCATTCGACAGCACCACGACCAGCATGACGGTCCGCTCGGCCAACGAGACCAACTGGACCGACCGGACGATGGCCGCATCGTCCGTCTCGTCGACGACGACGGCGGCATGGTCGGTCAGGTTGGCGAGCAGGGCGGCGGTGTCCCGCATGACCTCCTCGATCTCCCCCCGCATCTGGGCGAAGAACGACGAGACCTTCCGCCGTTCGTTGATCGGCAGGCGGGCGGCGTCGATCCCGTCGACGAAGTGCCGATAGCCCTTCTGGGTCGGCACCCGACCGGCCGAGGTGTGGGGTTGACGGAGATAGCCGGCGTTCTCCAGGGCGACCATCTCGTTCCGAATGGTTGCGGCGGAGACTTTGAGGTTGGCCGCGGCCGCCACCGCGGACGAGCCGACCGGCTGGGCCGTGTCGGTGTACTCCTCTATCACCGCCCGCAAGATGGCGGACTTCCGTTCGTCCAGACCGGTTTCGTCCAAAGTCGTCTCTGTGTCCATCGGCGTCCAGCCATTCTAGCCAGCGCCGGGATCAAGCCCAGTTCTGCTTCAGCCGGTCGTAGCGGTCGAGGGACTCACGGCGCTCAACGTCGTGGTCGACCATCGGGCCCGGATAGCCGGCGGGCGAGCCAGATTTCTCGGTCCAGGGGGCGTGGATCGTCCGATCCGGGAGGTGGGCGATCTCGGGCACCCAGCGCCTGAGGTAGGTACCGTCCGGATCGAATTTCTTGCTCTGGCTGACCGGGTTGAAGATCCGGAAGTACGGCGAGGCGTCCGTCCCGGTACCGGCCACCCACTGCCACCCGTGGTTGTTGGATGCCAGGTCGGCGTCGACCAGGTGCCTCATGAAGTGGCGGGCCCCTCGTTGCCAGTCGAGGTGGAGGTCCTTGACCAGGAAGCTGGCGACGATCATCCGCACCCGGTTGTGCATCCACCCCTCGGCCAGTAGCTGGCGCATCCCGGCGTCGACGATCGGGTAGCCGGTCCGACCCTCGGCCCAGGCCGCGAACCGCTCGTCCGTCCCGGGGCCGTCGTCGACCTCCATCCCCGCCATCTTCGGGACGTAGGCCGAGCGGGCGGAGTCCGGCCGGTTGTTGAGGACCTCGGCGTAGAACTCCCGCCAGCAGATCTCGGACCGGAACGTCTCCTCGCCGGCGGAGTGACCGAGCCGGTCCAGGACCTGGCGAGGGTGGAGCAGGCCCCACTTGAGATAGGGAGACAGGCGGGAGGTCCCCTCGATCGCCGGGCGATCCCGGTCGTCGTCATAGGCAGCGACCCGGGCCTTCAGGAACTCGTCGAGGACCTCGTGGGCCGCATCTTCGGTCGCCGATGGTAGATCGATGTCGACCAGCGGTTCCGCCGGGAGCTCCCACCGGCCGAGCGGGTGCCAGGTGGTCGTCGGCTCGGGCATCGGGGCGTCCCACCCGTGGGCCTTCCAGGCCCGGAAGAACGGGGTGAACACCTTGTAGGAGGTGCCGCCGCCGGTCACCACCGAGCCGGGCCGAACCGCATAGGGGGCGTCGATCAGGATCAGCTCCCGACCATCGGCGGCCAGGGCGTCCGCCACCGCAGCGTCACGATCCCGGCCGTAGGGACCGAAGTCCTCGGTCGCCACCACTGCGGTCGCCCCCACCGCTGCTGCCAGGCTCGGGATGATCTCGGCCGGCGAGCCGTCGACCACCGACAGGGCGCCATCGGTGGCATGGCGCAGGGCGTCGAGGGTTCGAACCAGGAAGGCCCGGCGGTTGTCGCCGGCCGGACCCCAGAGGGCTTGGTCGAGGACGAACACCGGGGCCACCGGCCCGGCCTCGGCGGCGGCGACCAGGGCCGGGTTGTCTCCGAGCCGAAGGTCTCGCCGGAACCAGAACAGGGTTGGCGCAGCAGCGGGTCGATCGCTCATCGACGCCGCAGCCTAGCGACCGACGGCCAGCCACTCGGTACCGGACCGGGCAACTCGCAGAGCAGCGCCTCCGGCGCACCAACCCCCAGGCTCTCACCCATACGACACGCCACGCCAAGGAGTTTCCGCAGGAAACTCGTAGAGCAGCGCCTCCGGCGCTGCGGCTTAGTCGTCCAGACGGAGGGCCCGGATGAAGGTGTCTGACGGGATGTCGACCCGGCCGATGCTCTTCATCCGCCGCTTGCCTTCCTTCTGCTTCTTCAGCAGCTTGTTCTTCCGGGTGACATCGCCGCCGTAGAGCTTGGCGGTCACGTCTTTCCGGAACGCCTTGACCGTTTCCCTGGCGATGATCCGACCGCCGATGGCGGCCTGGATCGGAACCTCGAACTGCTGGCGGGGAATGATCTCCCGCAGCTTCTCGGCGGTCCGCCGGCCGTAGTCGTAGGAGCTGTCCCGATGCACGATGGTTGAGAATGCGTCGACCTGTTCCCCGTTGAACAGGATGTCGACCCGAACCAGATCTCCCGGCTCGTAGCCGTTGGGCTCGTAGTCCAGACTGGCGTAGCCCTGACTCCGGCTCTTGAGCTGGTCGAAGAAGTCGATCACCACCTCGGCCAGCGGCAGCCGATAGACCAACTCCAGCCGCTCCGGCGAGAGGTACTCCATCTTC
Organism: Actinomycetota bacterium; assembly: GCA_039029715.1. Classification (GTDB taxonomy): domain Bacteria; phylum Actinomycetota; class Acidimicrobiia; order Acidimicrobiales; family SZUA-35; genus JAHELU01. The sequence goes on from JBCCFN010000048.1 coordinate 7,941, forward strand.
TCCAGCTGGCCCCGCCGGGACTGGCACAGCTCCATGAGGGTGCCGGTGTAGTCGGACGGGGTGATCATCGACGCCTTGAGGTACGGCTCCTCGATCTGCTTGAGATCACCGGCGGCCGGCATCGCCGACGGGTTGTCGATGATGACCTCGTCGCCGTTGTTCATCGTCAGGCGGTACTCGACCGAGGGGCTGGTGGCGATCAGGTTGAGGTCGAACTCCCGCTGGAGCCGCTCCCGGACGATCTCCATGTGCAACAGCCCGAGGAACCCGCACCGGAACCCGAACCCCAGCGCAGTCGAGGTCTCCGGCTCGAAGGTGAAGCTGCCGTCATCGAGCCGGAGCTTGTCCAGCGCGTCCCGGAAGTCCTCGTAGTCGTCGCCGTCGACCGGGTATAAGCCGCAGAACACCATCGGTTGGGGTTCCCGGTAGCCGTCGAGCGGTTCGGTTGCGCCGTTGGCTGCGGTGGTGATCGTCTCACCGGACCGGGCCTCGCGGACGTCCTTGATCCCGGCGATCAGGTAGCCGACCTCGCCGGGGCCGAGGGAGTCGACCGGGGTGTTGTCCGGCGTCCGTACCCCGACCTCATCGGCGTCGTGGACTGCGCCGGCCTGGATGAACCGGAGCTTCTCGCCGGTGGCCAGTCGGCCGTTGACCACCCGGACGCTTGAGATCACGCCCCGGTAGTTGTCGAAGTGACTGTCGAAGATCAGGGCCTGGAGCGGCGCGTCGGCGTCTCCCTCCGGCGGCGGGATCCGCTCGATGATGGCGTCGAGCAGGTCCTCGACCCCCATGCCGGTCTTGGCCGAGATCCGCAGCACGTCCTCGGCCGGCGTGCCGATGACCTGCTCCATCTCCGAGGCGTGGAGGTCGGGCTCTGCAGCCGGGAGGTCCAACTTGTTGAGGACCGGCACGATCTCCAGGTCGTGTTCGAGGGCCAGGTAGGTGTTTGCCAGCGTCTGGGCCTCGATGCCCTGCGCCGCATCGACGACGAGGATCACCCCCTCACAGGCGGCAAGCGACCGGCTGACCTCGTACCCGAAATCGACGTGTCCGGGGGTGTCGATCAGGTTGATGATGTGGCCCTTCCACTCGAGCTTGACCGACTGGAGCTTGATGGTGATCCCCCGCTCCCGTTCGAGGTCCATCGTGTCGAGGTACTGCTCCCGCATGGCGCGCGCTTCGACCGCCCCGCAGATCTCGAGCAGGCGGTCGGCGAGGGTCGACTTGCCATGGTCGATGTGGGCGATGATGGCGATGTTGCGGATGTGGTCGGTAGCCATGGGTATCGTCGTTCAACGGTAGTGGTCGACGCGGCCATTTCTGCGGTGAATCATCGGTCCGGCGAGGGGTTGGGCCGGGGTTCGTGGCGGCTATCCTCGTAAGGCGCCGAGTTCGGCGTGTTCGAGCTGCAACCCGCCGTGGCCAACCCTCACCAGGTGCCGCTCGCCGTCCCCCTTACCGAAGGTCAGTTCCGTGGCGAACATCAAGAGTCAGATCAAGCGAAACCGTCAGAACGAGAAGCGGCGGCTCCGCAACCGGGCCGTCCGGTCCGAGCTCCGGACCCGGGAGAAGGCGGCCATCGCCGCCGCCGGTGGTGACGGTGAGGCCGAGGCCCTGCGTCAGACCATCAAGCGGATCGACAAGGCCGCAGCCAAGGGCGTGATCCACAAGAACACGGCCGCTCGCAAGAAGAGCCGCCTCAGCGCTCGGATCAAGGCCCTCTCCGAGGGCTGATCCCGAACCCCACGGAATCCACGGCCCTCTCCGAGGGCCCGGTACCGAGCCGCTGGGACCCGATCGACGGTCGGGGATCAGCGGCTCAGTCGCGCCAGGCGGGCCACCAGTACCGTCATGACCGTCTCCGCCGGTAGGGCGGTGTTGCCCCGGAGGTCGAGGTCGGCGGCGGCAAGCAATGCCACCGCCCGTCTGGTCCGCTCCCGGCCGAGCTTGCGGCTCAGGTTCAATGCCTTGCGGGCCGGGAACGTCGACCCGCTCATCCCAAGCACGGCGGCCGCCGTCTTCTCGTCTGTGGCCCCGGCGCCGTCAAGCCGGAGCACCCGCTGGTAGTGGTTGTGGAGTGTGGCCAGCGTCTGAAGCGGGTGCCGGTCACCGCCGACCGTCATCCGGTCGAGGTTGTCGAGTGCCAGCCCGATGTTGCCGTCATCGATCGCATCGGTCAGCTCCCAGGGAGGTACGTCAGATGCTTCCCCGAGGAACGGCGCCACGTCGTCAGCTCCGACCTTGGCCTCCGGGCCGAACGTCGCAGCCAGGGTTTCGAAGATCGACGCCAGCCGGCCGACGTCGTCGCCGACCCGGTCGACGATCAGCTTGCGGGCCCCGGTGTCGAACTGGACCGGTGCGGTCGCCAGCTTGTCCTCCAGCAGCGCCTTGCGGCCTCGCCCGGACGGCGCGACGTCGCTGGTCTCGGCCCCGGCCGACTTGAGCGCCTCGGTCAGCGGCTTCGGGACCGCAGGCATCCGGTTGGTGTTGGCCCCCCGCTCCCACACCAGGACCAGATCGGTCGTGTCCGGCGGCGCAGCCAGCAGTTCGATCAGGGGCAGGACCTGGGCCGCTTTCGAGAACAGGGCCAGATTGCGACCGACGACGACCCGACGCTCGGTCAGGAACGGCGGGGTCATCGCCGCGGTGATCAGGGCCGCAAGGGACGGATCGCCCCCGTCATCGCCGACCCAGTGCTCCTCGGTCAACTCCTCGACCATCAGACCCCGGTCACCGTCGCCGACCAGGTCCTTGACCGCAGCGCCGACGGCCTGGGCCATCAGGGTCTCGTCGTCGCCCTTCAGGAACAGGACCGCCACCGGTCAGCTCCGGGCCCGGACCGAGAGGATCTCCGCCATCAGGTCCGCCACCCGGCGACCGGCCTGCACATCGTGGGCCCGGATGACCCGGCAGCCCTTGGCGATGCCGATGGCGTGGGCTGCGGTGGTCCCGTCTGCGATGTCGTGGCGCTCCGTCTCCAACAGCTCGAACAGGAAGCGCTTGTTCGATGCCGAGAGCAGCAGCGGGTAGCCGAGGTCGGTCAGGGCCTCCGAACGGTGCAGCAGCTCCCACGACATCCGCCGGGTCTTGCCGAGGTCCAGCCCGGCATCGATCACGATCCGTTCCCGGGGTATGCCGGCGTCGAGGGCCCGCTTGGCCCGATCGGCCAGGAACGTCCGGACGTCGCCGACCAGATCGTCGTAGACCGGGTCGGGGTCCGGAACCCGCGGGGCCAAGCGGATGTGGGTCGCGACCACCGATGCCCCACCTGCGGCAGCAACCGGCAGGTAGTCGGGGTCGGCGAACCCGCTGATGTCGTTGCCGATGTCCGCACCGGCCTCGATGCAGCGTTGCAGCACGTCGGCCCGCCAGGTGTCGACGGACAGCGGCACGTCGAACCGGGTCCGAAGCGCCTCAACGGCCGGTACCACCCGCTCCAGTTCCTCCTCGAGTGTGACCTCGTCGCCGGGACCGGCCTTCACCCCGCCGACGTCGAGAAAGTCCGCCCCGTCGTCGACCAGTGCCTCGGCCTTGCGCAGGAAGTCGTCGAACGCCCAGTACTCGCCGGCGTCGTAGAAGCTGTCCGGGGTCCGGTTGAGGATCCCCATGACCAGGGCTCGGTAGGTGATGTCGAACCGCTGGGCACCGAGATCGAGAAACACAACGGCGACGCTAGCGGGATCGGTCGCGGCTCGTGTGTCCCCGGCCGGGACCGGGGCGCCGTCGATCAGTCCCGTGCGCCCCGCTCGGCGATGATCAGCCACACACCGCCGAAGGCGGCGAACAGGGCGAACAGGAACAGCATGAACGCAACCGTGCCGCCGATGAGCGGCACGATGCCGATGAACTGGCTGACCGCATAGGACGCAACGGCAGCAAACAGAAGGGTGTATCCGGGACGCATCAGAAGGCCCATGAATCCAGTCTATACCCCGCGCCCCGACCGGGCTCGTCGGGCGCCGAAACCGGACCGGACAGCCGGGCTACCATTCCAGCCATGGGAAACGATCTGGTACCGGCCGCCGAGCGCACGAAACTGACCAAGATCAGCTCCTTCTCCTGGGAGCATCCGGCCGACCGGGTCGCACTCAATGCGCTGCAGCAGATCCCGGGGTTCGACACCCTGCTGAAGAAGGTGGTCGGCACCTTCGGTGAGCGGAACATCTCGATCGTCTACAAGGCGCAGGCGGTCCGGGTCGGCCCGGACCAATATCCCAGAATCCACCGCCAGTTGGAGTCGGTCTGCGAGGTGCTCGACACCAACGTGCCACCGCTCTATATCTCCCAAACCCCGCTGGCCAATGCCGGAGCGGTCGGGATGGACCATCCGTTCATCGTCCTGAACTCGTCCCTCATCGAGCTGGCCTCAGACGCAGAGATCGAGGCGGTGCTCGGCCATGAGGTCGGCCACATCATGAGCGAGCATGCCCTGTACCGCACGCTGCTCCATCTGCTGTTGAGCTACGGCTCGGCCTTCACCCCGATCGTCAGTCAGGCCATCGTCCCGATCCGGCTCGCCCTCCTGGAGTGGAGCCGCAAGGCCGAGGTGTCCTGTGACCGGGCCGGCCTCCTGGCCACCCAGGACCTCAACGCCATGCTCGGTCTCCTGCTGGTCATGGCCGGCGGTGTCCGGGACCGCCAGGACGAGCTGAGCATCCAGGCCTTCATCGAGCAGAGCGACGACTACCGGGACGAGAAGGGCCTCGGGGCCTACTACCGAATGGTCGGGATGCTCGGCCGGACCCACCCGTTCCCGGTGATCCGGGTGGCCGAGCTCCGAAACTGGGTGGACTCCGGGGCCTACACCACCATCATGTCCGGCGACTACCACCGCATCGGTGAGCCCCGGCCGTTCAGCGAGGACGCAACGACAGCGGGACGGGCGTTCTCCGAGACGGCGAACCGGGTCTTCACCGACACCGACCGCTACGTCAACGACGCCCTCCGGGGCTTCATGGATGCCGCCCGGAGTCGGTTCGCCGGCGCATCCGACTGAGTCGGCAAGCCGGCGGCCACCGTCCCACTATCGGCCCCGCTCGGCATCGGCGACAACCAGACGATCACCCCCGTCGGCCGGCCTGACCGTGACCGGCCCGACCCCGGTCTGCACGGCGAACGGCTCGGTGCGGCGTCTCGCCCCGACGATGCGGTGCTGAGGCGGGGCTGCGATGTCCTCGACCGCCATCACATCGACCAGGACGGCAACCGTCCGGGCCGTCCCTGCGCCACCGTGGCCGGCGATGACCAGATCGACCGAGCGAACACCGAGCCGGAGGCAGGCCTCGACCGACCGCTCGTCGGCAGCGGCGTCGACGACGAGGACCGAGGATGTCTCCGGACCTCCGGCCGGATACCAACGAAGGCCGGTCCCGCAGTCGACGAGACGGTCGGGCGGCATCGGCGTGGCCACCACCAACCACCCCGCCACCGCCACGACCAGGGCGACGTCCACTCCCCGGCGAGCGGTTGCCGGCCGGGTCGACGACGGCCCAGCGTCTGGCCGCGCCCGCTGCTCCGGCGCCGGCTGGTGAGGCCTGCGGCGCCGGACGACCAGCACCAACACCAACCCGACCGCAGCGCCGAGGGGTCCGACCAGCGGGGCCGGCGCTCGAGCGTGCCAGGTCGCCACCAGGTCGATCCAGTCGAGCAGGAGTCCGGTCGGGGCCTGGAGGATCGGACCGAGCGGGGCCCCGACGACGCCGGCCACCGTGCCGACGGTCAGACCGAGGGTCATCACCGCGGCCGCAGCCCAGCCGGCGAGAAGGTTTGCCGGAACCGAGGCCGCCGAGACCGGACCGACGAAGCCGGCCAGGACCGGGCTGACCCCGGCCTGGGCCGCCACCGTGGTTGCCAGCGGCCGGCGGATCCAACCCGGACCGGGCAGCCGAGCGACGATGGCCGGTTGGAGCAGAAGGATCCCGGCCGAGGCCGCCACCGACAGTCGGAAGCCGACCACGTCGACCAGGAACGGGTCGATCCAGATCAGCGCGACGACGGCGACCGCGAGCACCACCAACCCCGATCTGGCCCGACCGGTGGCCGCAGCCCACACCGCGAGCATGGCGGTCGCGGTTGCCCGCATGACCGACGGCTCCATGCGGGTGACCACCGCGAAGATCACCAGTGCGCCGGCGACGACCATCAGCCGTGAGCGACGGCCGAGCCGTTCGAGCAGCGGGGTCAGCACGGCCAGGACGAAGGCCACGTTCTGGCCAGACACCGCAAGCAGGTGAGCCAGGCCGGCGGCCCGGAACCTGACCCGCTGCCCGTCGGACTGGAACCGATCGTCGCCGATCACCAGACCGAGGTACAGGGCCCGCCGCCCTGGCTCGAGGTGGTCGGCCCCGGCGACCACCAGGTTGCGAGCGGCCGCCGGGACCGACCACGCCGGCCCGACCGGTCCCGCCTGGACGGCCCGGTCAACGGCGATCAACCCGACGATGTGGTTGACCCGGAGCCACGGGCGATCGCCCGGCGGGCGGCGCCGACCGGTCAGATGCCACCGCTCCCCGACCGCAGCCTCGGCCAGGTCCCAGCCGGCCGGACCGTAGCCTCGGGCCTCGAGGCGCGTGCCGGCGTCGGTTCTGACCTCGACCGCCCAACCGAACCCGATCGGTCGTGGATCGTCGACCACGGTGACGACCTGGTCGATCGGGCCGGATCGGACCGGGCGATGGGCCGCAGCAGCCGCTGCGCCGACGGAACCGGCGACGAGTACGGCACCGATCAGCAACGCCGACCACCAGCGGGCGACGAGGCCGAGGCCGACCACGAACAGACCGACGACGATCACGACCCGGCCGGCCAACGCCGGCGGGGCCAGGTCGGCGGCGGCCCAGACCGCAGCGGCCACCCCGATGGCCCTGACCTCCACCCCCGGACCGGGGTCGAGCGGAGCCGCGGCCGGCCGATCAGACGACGACGTGGTCACGGAGCGCCTCCAGCTTGGCCGGGCCGATGCCCGGCACGTCGAGGAGGTCCTCGACCACCCGGAACCCGCCGTTCTCCTCCCGCCAGGTGACGATGGCGGCAGCGGTGGCGGGGCCGACCCCCGGCAGCGTGTCCAGTTGGTCGACCGAGGCCGAGTTGAGCGCAACCGGCCCCGACGACGCCGCACCGGGTGACCCATCCGGTTCGTCGATCTCGGGACCCGAGATCAGGGGCCCGGCCGGGGCCGCCTCGTCCATCGTGGGGACCCGGATCTGCATGCCGTCGGCGACCGGCCGAGCCAGGTTCAGCCGATCGAGATCGGCCGCCGGCCCCGGCCCGCCGGCGGCCCGGATGGCGTCGTCGACCCGGGCGCCGGGAGGGACGGTGACCAGGCCCGGGGATCGAACGGCACCGGCGACGTGGACCACCAGGTCGGCCACGGTGGTGGTCGACGACGAATCGGCGGTGCCGGCCGCTTCGGCCGAACGCCCCGGTGCGGTCGGCTCCGTCCGCTCGCCCTGGTCCCCCTCGGCCGCGAACGGGATGGCGTCCTCGACCGGTTGGTCGTCCGGGCCGCGCCCCGTGGCCAGGCCGACGCCGAGCACCGCAATGATGGCGGCAACCAGCGCGCCGACGAGTAGGGGCCGGTAGGGCCAGACCTCCAACCGGGCCAGGCCGTCATCGAGCCAGCGAGCAAGCCCGATCCGGTCCGGATCGTTCTCATCGGACACCGTTCGCTCCCCTGACCGGCCGGAGTGGCCGTCATCGGTTGCCGGGGGAAAGACGTGTGGGGGAAAGCTGGTCAGCCGGCCGGGGCCGGTGGTGCCAACCTACCGGTCGGTCCGGTCGATCAGAACAGTTGGGTCGACAGCTTGCGGCGCCAGTCCGCCGCACCCTCCGGATTACCGGTCGACAGCTCCTCGAGGAGCGCGAGGAACTCGGTCCGGGCGTCGTCGTCGGCCTTCACGTTCGGCAGCAGCGCCTCGAGCTTGGCGTCGATGGCCGACTGGGCGTCTGCTGGCAGGGCGGCCTCTCGGACCGCGGCCAGCATCGCCTCGATCGTCTCGTCACCCTCCGGCGCAGCGGCAAGGACCTCGACCGCTTCATCGAACCGCTCCTCGGTGACCAGCAGCTGGGCGAGCAGCAGCACGGCCTGGGCGCTGTCGGGAGCGAGCTCGACCGCGTTGCGGAGGGAGGCCTCGTCCCCGGCGGCCAACAGGGATGCGATCTCGTCGTTGCTGGCGCCGCCGGCCAGCTGGTCGACGAATGCCCGGACCTGCGCCTCCGGTTGGGCACCGAGGAAGTTGGCAACAACCTGCCCGCCGCTCAGCGCATACACCGCCGGGATCGACTGGACCTGGAAGGCCTGAGCGATCTGGGGGTTGGCGTCGACATCGACCTTGGCCAGCACGACCCGTCCGTTCGTCTCGTTGACGACCTTCTCCAGGATCGGGGTCAGGGTCTTGCACGGTCCGCACCAGGCGGCCCACAGATCGACCACCACCGGGGTGGTCAGCGAACGCTGCAGCACCTCGGTCTCGAACGTTGCGTCGGTGACATCGATGACCATCTCTTCACGCTAGCGGTATCCGCTGCCGGCCAAGCCGAAGCGGACCTGTCGACCGACTTTCTGGACCCTCTGGCGTTCCCTATGGTTACGGCCAGGCGGGCGCCGAGCATCGGCTCGATTCCCAAGACGGACAAGGAGTGCGGCGATGCGAGTTGACGGAGGATTCGGGATCGGAGGCAACCTGGCCGACGCGGCCGCGGTCGCGACCGCCCAGGAGGCCGCCGGTTACGACGGGCTGTGGACCGCCGAGACCAGCCACGACCCGTTCCTGCCCCTGCTGTTGGCGGCCGAGCACACCGAGTCGATCGAGCTCGGCACGTCGATCGCCGTGGCGTTCGCAAGGAACCCGATGACCCTGGCCAACACCGCCTATGACCTGCACGCCTATTCCGGCCGGTTCATCCTGGGTCTCGGCTCCCAGATCAAGCCCCACATCACCAAGCGGTTCTCGATGGAGTGGTCCAAGCCCGCAGCCAGGATGCGGGAGATGATCCTGGCCATCAGGGCCATCTGGGACTGCTGGAACAATGGGACCAAACTGGCGTTCCGGGGCGAGTTCTACACCCACACGCTGATGACCCCGTTCTTCGACCCGGGCCCGAATCCCAACGGCGATCCGAAGATCTTCGTCGCCGGGGTCGGGCCGTTGATGACCGAGGTCGCCGGTGAGGTGGCGGACGGGTTCATCTGCCACGGGTTCACCACCGAGCGGTTCCTGCGGGAGGTGACCATCCCGGCCCTGGAGCGAGGTCGGGCCAAGGCCGGCAAGAGCATGGAAGGGTTCGAGATCGTCGGGCCGTCGTTCGTGGTGACCGTCAACGACCAGGCCGAGATCGACGCCGCAGCGGCCGCGACCCGGCAACAGATCTCGTTCTATGGCTAGACACCGGCCTACCGGACCGTGCTCGACCTCCACGGCTGGGGCGGATTGCAGGATGACCTCAACAAACTGTCCAAGCAGGGCGATTGGGAGAAGATGGGAACCCTGATCGACGACGAGGTCCTCAACACGTTCGCCGTGGTCGGCGAGCCCGAGGACGTTGCGCCGGAGCTGCATCGCCGGTATGGCGACTGCATCCAACGCATCAGCTTCTATGCCCCCTACCAGAGCGATCCGGACCGCTGGCGTTCGGTGATGGACGCCCTCAAGGCAGCCTGACCACATGTCGACCCCCGAACCCACCACCGACCAGGGCGCCGCTGCGCCGATCCCCATCGGACCGGAGTGGCTGCCACGCGGCTTCACCGTGCTCGTCACACTCGCCTCGGCCATGATCGTGGTGGCCGGCATGCGGGCGTTCTCGTCTTCGATCGGCCCGATCTTCCTCGCCCTGGTCATCGTCGTCGTCGTCAGCCCGGTCCAGCGGGCACTGCTCCGGCGCGGCGCGCCCTCCTGGCTGGCCCTGCTGGCGTTGCTCATCTCGTCGTTCGGGGTCCTGGCCGCCGTGGTGTTGGCCCTGGTGTGGTCGTCGGTCCAGCTGGTCGGGCTCCTGTCGAGCGACCGCTACGCCGACCAGCTGGCGGACGCCCGGGACGAGGTCAGCGTGCTCCTCGACGAGCTCGGCCTGACCGGTGACAGCCTCGACGAGGCCCTCGAGGTCCTCGATCTCGGTGCGGTGGCGGGCCAGATCACCTCGGCCCTCTCCGGCCTGCTCGGCCTGACCAGCGCCATCAGCCTCCTGGTCATCACCATGCTGTTCATGGTGCTGGACACCGAACGGTTCCGGGACAACCTGAATCGGGTCCGCAGGGAGCGGCCAGAGGTGGACCGGGCGCTCGGCCAGTTCGCAAGCCAGACTCGGTCCTATTTCGTGGTCTCCACCGTGTTCGGGCTGATCGTGGCCGCCCTCGACGTTGTCGCCCTGATGATGCTCGGGATCCCGTTGGCTCTGGTGTGGGGTGTGCTGTCGCTGATCACCAACTACATCCCGAACATCGGCTTCGTCATCGGGCTGATCCCACCGGCGCTGCTGGCCTTCTTCGAGGGCGGCTGGCAGCTCTCGGTCTGGGTGATCGTGGTCTACCTGGTGATCAACACGATCATCCAGTCGGTGATTCAGCCCCGGTTCGTCGGCGATGCGGTCGGGTTGTCGACGACGCTGACCTTCCTGTCCCTGATCTTCTGGGGCTGGGCCCTCGGACCGATCGGTGCGCTGTTGGCGGTGCCGATCACCCTGCTGACGAAGGCTCTCCTGGTCGACATCGATCCAACGACCCGCTGGGCCGCCCCGCTGATCTCGCTCAGCCCGACCAGTCCCATCGACGTCGTCGCGGCGGAGATGGCCAAGGTCGCGCCGACGATCCCGGCCGATGACGACACGGGGAACGAGGCGTCTGGCAGCCAGTCCGGCAACCAGGGAGCGGCGCCGGAACCGGCGGGCTGATCACGCCGGTTGGTCCCGGCGCGCCGGGGTCAAGAGGCGACGAGCTCCAGGGTCCCGTCCCGATACTGCTGACGGCACAGGGCCCGCTGGAGCTTCCCGGAGCTGGTCTTCGGCAGGGTGCTCGGCTTCACAAGCACCACCTCACGGCACGGCACGCCGACCGTCTTCACCGATCGCTCCGAGACCTCGTCGCGGATGAGGGCCAGGTCCCCGTCGCTGCGGGTCTCGGCCACGACCACCACCTGCTCCTTGCCGTTCCGGCCCGGCGTGCCGAAGGCGATCACGTTGCCGGCCCGGATCCCGTCGATGTCGCCGACCACCCGCTCGATGTCCTGGGGGTAGACGTTGCGGCCACCGACGATGATCAGGTCCTTGATCCGGCCACACATCGCCATCTGCCCGTCGACCATGTAGGCCAGATCGCCGGTCTTCAGCCAGCCGTCGTCGAAGAGCTCGGCGTTCGCATCCTCCCGTCGGTAGTAGCCGGGGGTGACCGACGTGCCACGGATCTGGAGCTCCCCGACCTCCCGATCGCCGAGCGTCAGGCCGGTGGCGGGATCGATGATCCGGAACTCGAGACCGGGGACGGGGCGACCGAGCAGCACGATCTCCCGAGCGGAGGGATCGTCGAGCGGGACCGGGTTTGCCCGGTGCTCGATCTCGAGGGCCTGGGCGTCGACCACGTCGGTGATCAGGCCGTCCATCGGCGTCGGGAAACACCCGGCGATGGCGACCTCGGCCATGCCGAAGGCCGGGAACACCGAGCCGGGGCGCATACCGTGCCGCTCCCCCGCTTCGATGAAGGCCCGCACACTGGATGGATCGACCGGCTCGGCCCCGTTGAGGGCGATCCGCAGCGATGACAGGTCCAGCTGCTCACCGGAGCGCCGAAGCGCGCGGGTGGCGAGGACGTAGCTGAAGTTGGGACCGGCGGTGGCCGTGCCCCGGTAGGTAGAGATCCACTCCATCCACTTGCCGGGCGAGGCCAGGAAGTCCTGGGGGGCGCCGAGCACCAGGTTGAGCCCCATCGCCATCGGCAGGATGCAGAAGCCGACCAGCCCCATGTCGTGGTAGAGCGGCAGCCACGACACCATCACGTCGGTGTCGAAGTCGACCTCGGCCGCCTCGACGATGGCATCCAGATTGGCCGCCACCATGTGGTTCGGCAGCATGACGCCCTTCGGCTCCGAGGTGGAGCCGCTGGTGAACTGCAGCACGAACAGGTCGTCCGGGTCGTAGTCCGGCCGGATGAACGCATCGGGCGTGACGCCGTCGTCTGCGACCAGGTCCGCCAGGTTGATCAGCGGCGGATCCTCAGGGGAGATCTCCACGAACGGGGCCAGGTCCGGATCGACGATCACGGCGGCGCAGTCAGCGCTCCGGATCCGGGCCTTGGTCGAGGCGGTGAACTCCTCAAGCGAGGCCAGGCGCATCGGCAGCGGGAGCACCACCAAGGTGGCTCGACACAGCCACACCGCCTGGAACGCCGTCACCAGATCGGCCGTGGTCGGGCCGAGCACCGCCACATGATCGCCCTGCTGAATGCCTCGACTCTGGAGCCGGGCCGCCATGGCCCGAGCCTCGTCGTGCAGTTCCGCCCACCGCTTCGTCACCGGCTCGTCCCCGGTCACGAACGTGACCGTGCCCTCGCCCTTCGCCGCATGCTCGATGCGACCCACAATCGTCTGCATACGGGGTTAGACACTACGGACCCCGATTCGGTTACGCGCCGGTAACTTCACCCCCAGAGAAGAGATGGGGCCTTTGCTTAACGAGCCACTGCATGGCCTCGAACTCCGATCCCATGAAGAGTCGAGGGTCGATGTCAAGGGCTGCTGCGGTGTCTTTGAGATCATCCGCAGACATCGACCTCTCGCCCTTCATCCGGAAGTGGACTGTCTGTTTCGAGACACCGAGGGCGGCAGCAAGCTCCGCCCCTGTCACGTCAAGCACTCGCATCACGATTCGCAATACGTCCGCCGGACTGGACTCTTCGGGTGCCACCTGTCGACCTAGCTTCGTGTTGGTAGCCATGGGCAACACAGTAAGACTTGGCAAACCGTTTGCCAAGTCGTTGGCAAACAGATTTGATCAGATCTACCCAAGATCGAGAGTATTCTAGATCGTGAGTTGACAAAGTCTACTCTCGCGATAAGAGTGGCTCGCATGGACACCCCGCCCCCAACCCTCCTCCGGTCCGTCATCGACCAGGCGCTGGAGGATCGCGAGCAGAAGCCGCTCGACGAGCTCGTCGGGATGTTTCGATCTCAGAACGCCTCGTGGGCCCGCATCGCCGCCGAGGTCTACGCCCTGACCGGAGGTCGACTAGTGACCTCCGCCACGCTCCGCAACTGGTACGGAAACCAAGAGCTGCCAGCTCGAGCCTCGTGATCGCCCGGCCGCACCTTCTCCCCCTTGGGTGCGGCCGGCTCCTTCGACCGGGAGCGGGTGCGCGGCGGCACCGCTCCCGGTCATCCCTCGACCGGTCCCGCTCGGGACTCTTCCCTCACCGGAGGTCTACCTCACCGGGCGGGACCGGTCCACCACACGAGATCGGCGCCCGGCCGGGCGCGCAGAGATAGCCGAACCCTCACCGGGTGCCGTCATGTGCCCGGAGCGCTGAGGCATTGCAGGCGCCCGGCCAACTTCGTCAACGACACACGAAAGGAGATGACCCGATGGAACCGATGCAGTTCGACGCTCTCCGATTCGCACCGGCATGGCTCAACAGCGCTTTGGCCGCCTCCGAGGACGACGAGTATCAACCCGTCCTCTACCGCAGCGCGCTCGTCGAGTGGTACCCGACCGGCGTTCAACTCGTCTCCTGCGGGACGGCCGACCACGACTACCACTGCGGCATCGCCTCAGGCGGGTCGTATCTCGGCTTCGATCGCTTCGGTCTCGA